>MHDQ01000190.1 GCA_001803565.1 Nitrospinae bacterium RIFCSPLOWO2_12_FULL_45_22
TCATTCTATTAACGGTTTCAACAACAATTTCAAACAGTATATGTGAAAAACTATGGTGTAGCATCATCGGCTCCTTTTGGAAGCATAACGTCAGCCATGAGGCGCTCAGGGAGACGCGTTCGGCGCGGGTTCCTGAGTCGCACTCGATGGCTTTGTTCGATTCTCCTATGTCGGCAACTGTCCGACTGCAATGGGTAGTGACGTTTTCCCATAGAGCAAGTTTACGACGCCTCTGCGGATGAGTAGCTGCTCTAATTCGATATCCGCGTGCCCTTGAGGGGCATAGAAACCCTTCTTGAGTTGGACACGGTCAAAATCGTGGCCCAGGCACTGTCCCATCACAACAAGAAGGTCGGCAAGGCAATCATCTGTCTTGCTATTCCACGTTTTTTGTTTTGCCTTGTAGTCCGGGTCCGTATAGTCCCTCGGAGCGTTGTACAGGTGGTCCAGATATACCTTCCACGCGTTGAGGACCTTCTTTTCCTTTGTTTTCTTTGTGTTGAATTCAAGGTCTATCATGTTCAGAGCTTCCACATAGGCTGGAGAAAGGCGAGATCCTCTTGTTGCCATGAGTGTCTTGAATATCAGCAACTTCCTGTTTCGTCCTTCTCTCCATTTCTCTATTCCTTTCTGAACCTGGACAGCTATGACCGGGCTCAGCAGGACGGCAAGTATCATCAACCAATCAGCTATGCTCATTCTTCTGTCTCCTCCTCATGGAATCGAACAATTAATAGACGAAGTACTTAATTTTAGATTTTTTCCTTTGCCTTATCATAATTTGCAAATACATACAAAGGAAAAAAGCCCGTAGCAGAAAGAAGATTTCTTTACCTCTATTCATAATTATTTTATAATAGCAGCATTTAAGAAATTCGTATAATATACTTTTTCCATTTTAGGGCCGCTAAATTATTCTTATCGAACGGAACGTTCATATCTGGCTTGGGCCAAAAGGTTCTATTATTATACTTCGAATCTAAAAAAGAGAGGTATCCTGTCAGCAAGCAGTTTTTCGACTTCTTTGGGTCTACGCATTGTTTATCAACCGTTGTAAAGTTCTCCCAATTCTTCGGTAAAATCTAATGGCTTGACTTCTAGCTCCCCGGCCTCGGTCTTTAGCAGCACCTCTACTTTTCTTTCCGCTTCTTCCAACTTTTTTATACACCACCGGGACAGCTTTATCCCTTCTTCAAACACTTCTAAAGATTCGTCCAGGGAAAGGTCTCCACCTTCTAATCGCTTGACTAATTCCTCCAGGCGGCTCATAGCCTCTTCAAATCTTGGCTCGGTCATTATCTATTTTCTCCTCCGGTTTAGTTTTTTCCACTCGGCAAAAAATTTCTCCTTGATAGAGCTTTACTGATACCTTGTGGCCTTTTTCTACCTCCTGGGCATCTTTTACTATCTGCCCGCTGGGTAGGCTGCAGCAGATGCTATAGCCCCGTGCCAGGATAGCCAGAGGGCTCAGGCTATTAAGCTGTCCTGCGGTACCCTCCAATCGTTTTCTTGTCATACCCAGTCTATAGATCATCTGGCGGGTCAGGTCTTTGAAAAGCCTTTGCAGATAATCTCTTCCATAAAGGATCTTTTCTCTCGGTGACCGGGAATAGTGCCTCTGGCACAAATGGGCCAGGTATTCCTTTTTATTCTTAAGCTGAATAGAAAGCGTCTTGACTGTCCGGGCCTGTAACTCATCTACCCTTTGTTGATGGTATTGCATCTTTTCTTGAGGTATGGAGAAGCCCTTTCGCTGGCAGAGGCGTTGGAGCCGATCTTTTAAGAAGCCCAGGGAATAGCCCATCCGGTTCCGCAGCCGGCTATGGAGGGTTTGGAGGTGCAAAAGGATATCTTCCTTGTTCTTGACCACTAATTCTGCGCCCGCTGAGGGGGTAGGGGCCCGCAGGTCAGCCACAAAATCGGCAATAGTAAAATCTATCTCATGGCCCACGGCTGATATTACCGGGATGCGGGAGGCAAAGATTGCCCGCGCTACCGCTTCTTCATTAAAAGCCCATAGGTCTTCTACTGACCCGCCTCCTCGCCCTATAATCAACACATCTATATCAGGGAACTGGTTTAGGAGCCTGATCCCTTCTGCGATTTCCTGGGAAGCACCCTCTCCTTGTACCCGGGCGGGATAAAGGATAAGATGGACATTGGCAAAACGCCGCTGGATAACCCGCAAGATATCCTGGATAGCAGCCCCAGTAAGTGAAGTCACTATACCGATTTTTTGGGGCAATAGGGGCAAGGGCTTTTTGTGCTGGGGGTCAAATAACCCTTCTTGCGCCAGCTTATCTTTCAGTTGCTGGAAGGCCAGTTGCAGAGCCCCTATGCCTTTAGGCTCCATATAATCTATGATGATCTGGTATTCTCCCCGGGGTTCATAGACGCTTATTCTACCGCGGACAATGACTTTGAGCCCATCTTCCAGTTTAAACCTGAGGGCCCGCCGCTGGGATTTAAAGAGTAGGGCCTTGATCTGACTGGTTTCATCTTTGAGGGTAAAATAGGTATGGCCGGAAGAGGGTATCCGGAGGTTAGAGATTTCTCCTTCTACCCAGATAGCTGAAAGTTCCAGCTCTAAAATCAGTTTTATCCGGCTGGTCAGCTCGCTAATAGTATATATCGGCTGGCCGGTGCTCAGGGCCCAGGGCTCTGTTTCGGCTATCTTCCTTCCCTCCATATGCTTTCCTCATCTAATGCTGGGCCAAAAATCTGTTTACGGTATGCCAATAGAGTGTTTTTCAGCAGCATGGATATTATTAAGGGGCCTACGCCACCGGGTACGGGGACTATAAGCCGGGCTTTTTCTGGTGCCCCATCCAGTTCTATGTCACCTACCAGCTTCCCCTTTATCATATTGAACCCCACATCTATTACCATAGCATCATCAGCCAACATACTGGCTTTGATCGCCCTGGGTTTTCTTAGGTCAGTAATGACAATTTCGGCCTTGCTGAGCAATTCTTCTCCCTGGCTACCCCAGTTGGTTGTCACCGAGACCGTAGCATAACGCTGAGCCAGGAGCATGGATAAGGGCTTGGCAAAGCCTTCTTCACGCCCTACAATTAATACCCTTTTACCGATAAGATCTATTTTGTATCGGCCTAATATTTCAGTTATAGCTGCCAGGGTAGCAGAGACCAGGGTAGCAGTCCCGGCCAGGAGCTTGCCGATGTTTAGTGGGTGAAGGCCATCTATATCCTTGCGGTAATCTATTGTCTGAGAAAGGGCACCTATATCTATCTCTCCTGGAATAGGCAATCGAATAATTATCCCATGGACTTTAGGGTTGTTATTCAAGGAATGAATAATTTCCTGGAGCTCCTTTAATGAAATTTCACTGGGTAGATAGGCAACAAAGAAATTAATACCAGCCTTGTCGCATGCCATCCTTTTCCGTCGCAGAAAGAGTTGGCCAGCTAAGTCCTCACCAATGGAAATAGCTGCTAAACCAGGGGTTATGCCTGTCTGGGCCTTAAGGGCGGCTACTTCTGTCTTTATTTCCTCCAGGATCTCTACCGCCATAGCCCGCCCATCCAGGACCTTTGCTGTCTCACAAGCAGACTTAGCTAATTCCATCATCTCTATCCACCCCTATTTAGGGAGTAAAGAGTAAGCAGTGAGCCGTGAGCAGTAACGGCTTACTCCTAACTGCTTACTGCTCACTTTTTTATAGGTTAAGAGGTTAACGCTCCGATGCACAATTTTAGGTTTAAAGGTTAGGAAATATTTGCTAGAGAACAATATTACTGCGGTATTAATTAAGGTGCAAGAATTTTCTTATTGAGGTAAAATGCACCAACTAACTAGTTGTCACTGAAAAAATAGGATGTCGAGCAAGCTCGACCGCTACACCATTTCGTTATTAGGTTATTAGGTCATTGCGTAATTAATAACCTAATTACCTAATGACCTAATAACGAATCTTCTGTAAGATGTAGTGGCAAAGCTTGTTTTGCCGAAATTTTTTCAGTGCCAACTAAAACTTTACGATAGGAGGGTAAGAAAATGGCTAAGATGAAATCCCTGATATTTTATGGAGCAAGGGAGGTTAGTATAGAGGAGGTGGATCGGCCTACCATGGAAAAACCTACCGATGCCCTGGTCAAAGTGACCCTTTCCACTATATGTGGCTCAGACCTCCATATCTATCATGAAGAGCTGCCCATACCACCACCTTTTCCTATAGGACATGAATTTGTTGGTGTGATTGAAGAGCTAGGGAAGGATGTCTCGGGTTTTAAAGAAGGCGACCGGGTAGCCGCTTCTTGTGTAGTATATTGTGGCCAGTGTTATTATTGTCAAAAGGGCTTATATGGCCACTGTGAGAAGGGGGGCCTTTATGGTTGTGGGGCTCTGATGGGCAATCTGGGTGGCACCCAGGCTGAGTATGTAAGAGTCCCCTATGCCCAACTGGGACTGCACAAGATCCCGGATGAATTAACTGATGAGCAAGTCCTCTATGTTGGTGATATTTTAACTACGGGGTTTACAGCCGCCAGGAAGGGGAATATATTGCCCGGGGATATCGTGGCAGTGTTTGGCTCTGGCCCAGTAGGATTATGTGCCCAGGTATGTGCCCAGCTCTTTGGCCCGGCCCGGGTTATCGCGGTAGATAGACTGGATTATCGCTTAGAAGTTTCACGGCAGATAGGCTGTGAGCCGATAAATGCGGCTAGAGAAGATCCAGCCGCTAAGATAAAAGAATTGACCGAGGGCCGTGGAGTTGATGTTGCCATCGAAGCCGTGGGGATCCCGGCAACTATGGCCGGGTGCCTCTCTTCCGTTAGACCCGGGGGGAGGGTCTCGGCCGTAGGAATATTCTCTCAGCCTATGGAATTCCCTCTGCCTCAGCTCTGTATGCTGGATATTAGCTTGACCATGAGCATTTGTGATGTGCAGTGGATGCCCGCCTTGATAAAGCTTATCCAGAACAAAAAGATAGACTTAACCTTTTTGGGCACCCATTCTATGCCCCTGGCCGATGCAGCAAAGGCATACGAGATATTTGATCAGAAACAGGATCTGGTCTTAAAAATCCTGCTGCGACCCTAAAACCAATTTGACCGTGTCCAATTGGATAAATCCTAAATTCGAAATGGTAAATCCTAAACAAATTCAAATGACCAAAATTCAAAACGAGATAATGGTTTTGAAATTTGGATTTACGATTTTGATATTATTTTGGATTTAATGCTTAGGATTTGGGTGTGGCTATTCTTTGTCAGAAATCCATTAACAATGGTAGTGGCAGAGCTTGCTCTGCTAGAAATGTCGAGCAAGCTCGACCACTACAAATTATATTACATAGGCCTTATGACAAAAAATAGCCACTCCCTTAGGATTTAGAGTTTGTTCAGGTTGGTTGCTCTCAATAAATATGACATTGTGAGGCCAAAACAGGGAGAATTGGGAGTGAGGGGAGATGCTGGAATACCTGAAATGCCCCCAGTGTGGGCAGGTGATAAAAAGTTTTAAATCGCCTACGCCTACGGTAGATATCATCATTGAATGCGAGACCAATGACGGAAGAAAAGGGATTGTCCTTATCTATCGCAAGAACCCTCCATTAGCCTGGGCTATCCCTGGTGGCTATGTAGATTATGGCGAGACCGTGGAAGTGGCGGCAGTGAGGGAAGCCAGGGAAGAGACTTCTTTGGATGTTACTCTGATCCGGCAATTCCATACCTATTCTGATCCGAAAAGGGACCCCCGGCAGCATAATATCAGCACAGTATTTATCGCTATTGCCCAGGGAGAACCTATGGCGGCGGATGATGCCACCGCCATAGGTATATTTACCTCCGATAATATCCCGCTGGAGTTGGCCTTTGACCATGAGCAAATCCTTGCTGACTATTTTCAGAAAAAATATTGATTCCTTAAATAGCCACACCCGCTTAATTTGCTCTTAGCCCCTCTCTGCTAATAATCTCTAAACGTTTGCCGACGAAGCCTTTGCGCCTTATCTACCTGAGTTAAATAGGGGAGAATAGTTGCATAAAGGGCAATATTACCAGGGATGAAGAGGGGTTAGTATCTCTAGCTCGGGGATAGACCAAAAATGGACGGGGTCTGAGCCGGTCTGGGTAATTTTCAAGTAACGGGCTTCCTGGGCAGGGAAATAGATTTCAAAGATAGGGTTTTTATGATGCAAAGCAAAAGAGAGTAAGGGCGGTAGTGCAGCCTTTTCTTTTTTTACTAACTTCCATACTTGTTTATCGGTTGATACCTCTAGCTTATAACCCCGGGGATAGTCAGTCACATATCTTTCCAGATGTATTCTTAAACCACTAACAGGATGCTTTTTACCCAGGTCTACCAGAAACCAGGTCCCGGGTCTTTGTGGTACCTGCGCAGACCAGCGGGTCTTCAAAACATCATCTATAGCATAAAAGGCATCATGGTCAAAAATGCTTCCCTCTACTTCCCATCCAATATTAACCAGGGAGATAGAGGGGACTGAAGGGGTAGGGTAAAGAACGGGGGCTAGCTCATAAATATAATCCGAACCGAATTGCTCAACTAGTGCAAGACTGCTATCCATCTCCCCTATCTGTCCCTTAATCCATTTTATCCAGTCTGGTGGATAGGGCTGAGAATGCCAGATTATGTATCTTACCCCCAGGGACTGCAAGTCCCTGAGGAATTCTGAGCCCGGGAACAATACCATCCTGTCTTTCAAATAATAATATAACGGGGGATAATAGCCGCTGTAGCCGTTAACCAGTTTTTTCCAGTGATAAGTGGAGTAATACATATAAGGGGTTTCATGCCAGAGATCGGTTATGGGCAACTCAATAATGGCAAAGTCCTCCTTCTGCTTTGCAAGCCAGCCATATACTGGCGGGATGCCCTCGGCATTGTTTACTGAGACCAGGTGGATAGGGCCGGAGTAGTATTCCAGGAGAATAAGGCCTGGGATCAGGCATAACAATAACTTTTTCTTTGTGTTCCCTTTTATCCTTAAAAGAATGGAAGCACCGTATCCTGCGAGGGTACTTAAGGCGAACATGGTGAAGATCCCGAACCGGGCTGGGACCCTTAACCCATCAAATCCTGGAATCAGATTATAGAGTAAGGCATATGGCCCCATGATCAAATCTTTATAGGTGGTATGGATATGGATTAAAGGGCCAAGAGAGAATAGGAAGGCGAGGAAAGCGGTAAGCAGATAATATACCATCGGGTTCCGCAAAAAAGTTATCTTTCCCTGGACAGATGAGAGGGGCAAGTGTTCGGTTAATTTGGGGTTGAGCTGTCTGCCTCGGCACATAAAACCTATGATTCCTAATACTGCCAGGCACAGGCATACCAGCCCAGGGAAAAGGGTCTTTTCTATACTATTTCCAGGATCAGCTAATATCGCTCCATATAATTTGTTCTCGGTTGATACCCGTAAATAGCTTTGAACATCGGCTGAAAAGGGGATGATCTCTTCTAGGGAGCGTTTAAATCCCCAGTCTTTTTTAAGCTTCATATAGGGGTAAAAAAGAGGGAATAATAGGCTTACTGTAATAAGAGATAAAAGGATAAAGCTCTTTATATTTTGCCAGGCAAAAAAATCTTTTTTGATATTCAGCAGGAGAAAACAAGCGATAAATACCGTGGTGAATAGGGCGTAGTAGCCGCAAGACAGGCATTGGAGTACATAAAAGGTTATGGCCAGGATTAAATGGCGATATTTGAACTGATTCACAAATTTATGCAGGTAGAGGAAGGCAAAAGGTAGCCATTGGATGGTCAGGAGCTGTAAGTGAGCCAGATGGGCGAAGCGATAGGGGCAGAAGGCAAATATCAGGGCAGAAATAAAAGCTGGCCAGGAATAACCTGTTAGATGCCTGACCAGTAAGAACATACCCAGGGCAGAGACAAAAAATGAGAATAGGAAGACGAAGTTATAGGCCAGGATAACATTTTTGGTGAAGAGGATAATAGGCATAGCCAATAGCGAGCTTCCTATTAAATGTTCCGAATAGGCCAGGGTCCGCTGGTGAGGATGGAATATGTTGGCATTAAATAAGTTTATGGGGTCAGTAAATATCTGGTGTACATCCCAGGCCAGTATCCAGGTGTTCAATAAGGGGTCGCCCAGATTGTCGGGTAGATGGTCGGTGAGGTGGAGGATCAAGGGATAGGTCATTAAGGCGGTTAGGAGGATGAATAATATTAATATCTTAATAGTGCCTTGGTGTCCCTTAATCCAATCTTTCAACTCCATAGCTATCCTTTTGCCCATCACAGATTCTAAGGAACGAGTAGCGCTACCTGTAACAGTTACCGATACTTTTATATATGGAGCGGCTTTATTTGGTGAATATTCTCTTCCAGGAGCGCTAGGAAGGCGGGAGGGTCTGAGGGAAGGGGTTTTGGCGTATAATCCTGTTTAATCCTTTCTAAATATCCTGGTAGGGTGGGATATTGGCTGATTATATAATCCATATTGGGACTGAGTCCGCAGCACAGCCGGTTCAAACGCCAGTAACTCAGCAAAAAATCCCGGGCCAGCGCAATATCTTTTTGTTGCAATTGGTTATAGATAGCACATTCTTGCTCTAGCAGGCTATTTACTTTTCTTAACAAGGAGGTATCTACGCCAGTACTCTTTTCCACTAAGGCAATGCCGATATTTTCGTTCTCATGACGAAACATAGCTCCTCGCAGGGCGCTCAAGAGGGCATCGCGGCCCATGGAGGATAGGTGCTGCTGTCCTGCATCTTCATACATCTTTAAGCGAGATTGGATTATCTCTTCTGAATTACCTAAATTCAGGCCCAAATTTCTCCCTACCGAGATTCCCTGTTCGATGATCCTGGTCATTAATCCCCGCAAGAGCTGGTTATCTATTACTTCGCCACAGGTACAGCCAATCAGGGCCGAGACAGGGTTTATCAAGTTGGCCAGGGTCTTATCAAAACTATCTTTCCTGAAGCTATTCTCGAACTCAGCCCTTACCTGAAGCCTTTGGGGAGGGAAGAGGGTTTTTACCCGCTGGAGGGTTTGTTCAAACTCCGGGGTCTTTTTCTCAAACCAGTTACCGATAACAATCTCACTGATACCGCTCCTTACCAGCCGTACTGGGTGGCTCCCTATTTCCTGCAGCTCATAATCGGTCCCACCCATTATTACTACCCGGACTAATGTATTGGTAATACCCCTTGCTTTATGCCCGGCCAGGGCCTTTTCTTCCGGGGCTAATCCATTAACCAGATAGGTTATCACACTATCTGGCTTAGCAATCTCTTTAATTAGATCCTGGACCGCTGCATAATCATATGCCTTAACCGCCACAAAAATAACCGCTCCATCGGCCAGCCCTATCTGGCCCAAGGCCATAGTGGAATAAGCCGCTACCTCACCTGGAGCCAATGTTTTCGGGTTCGCTATTATTTTACCCAATGGAATAACCGTTTTATCATCAGGATAATAGACATCTTTTTCTATGCGTAATTCCTGGGTCGTTAATGCCTTTACTGGTTGAGGTAGGTCCAGGGCCCCTAGCCGTGCCTCCGTACTATAGAGTTTGAGCATAAAATAAGAGCCAATCTGCCCACCAGCCCCTATAATGAGCAAATCAATCTTTGTCATTTTTCTGTTAATAAAACTCAAAAGTAGATACTTAATCACGAATTACACGAATGGACGAATGACACCAATGGCTCTTAGCATTGCCCGCAACGGTCTAACTATATTCGTGCTATTCATACATTCCCAAAACCGCATTATTAAAATGAAAATTCCTCTAGTATCTAGTTATTTAGTTGCCACTGAAAAATGGGGTGTCGAGCAAGCTCGACCACTACATGCATCATGAAAACAGTATTGCTATAGCAATATGTAGCGGCAAAGCTTGCTTTGCTGGTTTTTTTCAGTGGGAACTATTTAGTATACCGAAATACGGGTAATTTTGCTATGGATGGATGGGACTTAACCAGGGCCACGTCAAAGTCATCTTAGAAGTCGATTGGGTAACTCAAGGCTTTAGCCTTGACAGATCAACCCTGAAGGGTTGAGTTACAGGGGCTGCTCAGGATCACTTTGACGTTACCGTGGGGGCTTAACACCTCTAGCTCGTGGATAGTCCAGCGATATTGGTGGTTACCTGTCAGGGTAATTTTTAGATACCGGGCTTCGTGGGGCGGGAAATAAATCTCAAAGATAGGGTCTTTGGGCTGCCGGGCATAGGATAAGAGGGGTGGCAATGGGTCTCTTTCTTCTTTGACTAATTCCCAGACCGCTTTATCCGCAGATATTTCTAGTGTGTAACCCCGGGGATACTCTGCTACATCTTCTCCCAGGTGGATTCTTACGCCATTTATTAGGCACTCTTTACCGAGGTCTATCAAGAAATAACTCCCTGGCCTCTGGGGCTCGTGGGTGGACCAGTAAGTCTCCAAAATGCCATCAATGGCCTTTGGGGAATCAATACTAAATCTGTTTGCCTCGACTTGCCATTTAGCCTTATCCAGAACGGTGAAAGAATCCGGCGGAATAGGAAAGGGGCCAGGGTCTATGGCATACACATAGTCGGTATAGAATTGCCGGACTAACCGGAGGGTGCTACCGAGCTCAGCAATCTGCGACTTTATTCGTTCCCTCTGCCCTGGGGAATAGAGATGGGAATGCCAGACCAGATACTTGACCCGGAGGGCCTGCAAGTCTCGAAGAAAATCGCGGGACGGGAAAAGGGTCGCCCTATCCCTCAAATAAAAATAATAGAGGGGTGGATAATAACCACTGTGACCATTAACCAGCTTTTTCCAATGATAAGTAGAATAGTAGGTATAGAGGGTTTCTTGCCCTGGATCGGTCATGGGGAGCTCTATGATAGCAAAATCTCCTTTTTGATTAGCGAGCCACTGATATACCGGGGGAATTTCTTTTCCTGCCTTTACCGGTGCGATAGGGATCGGTGCCGGGTAATATTCAATAAGGATTAGAGATGAAAATATAAAAAAGAACAGGCCCTT
>MHDQ01000191.1 GCA_001803565.1 Nitrospinae bacterium RIFCSPLOWO2_12_FULL_45_22
TATATCTTGCCCTTTTTTCTCGTTAAGCGGCTCTATGTGACTTTTGCATAGAATTTTGAGAGATAGTGTAACCATCCCTTTGTCCCTGTAAGTTATCATATAATTCCCTTTAAGCCAACAATGGACTTTTGTTATTTTCAAACCCTTTGCGCGCATTCCTTCCTTAAAAGGCTCTCCTCTCAATAATTTTCTTATTGCAGACTTCTACGAATAGCCAATAAAAAGGGCTATTTTTTGGACATTTTACCGAGACCAAATATGCCCTCCAGGATATTATTAGGCTACTAATATATATTAAATTATATATAATTTAGCTATAATATCTAGCCTTTACCAATTTCGGAATGTCCAATTATGCGTAAATTATTGATGCTATTGACTTTTCTTTATATGGTCGAAGAAGTCTGAACTTTGACTCGAAATTTCTATTTATCGAGCCAGAAGAAGTAATTAAGAGATAGATAGGATAGTAAGAGCTAAGGGCTCATAGACTATCTCACCCTTAGGTGAAGATTCCCGGTTGGGTGGGTCTCTGGAAGGTCATCCTCAGGTCTTGCTTGAGGTGTTTCACCAGGTCTCTGGATACCCTGTTTCTTGCGTATCCCCCGGGATTTATTTGAATACTATCCGTAGTAGCGTACCATCTGGAATGATTTCTCCGGGATATGCTGGGTAATGGCTGCTATGAACTCTTCAGCCTGGTACATCTGGAAATTCTTTTTATTCTTCCCCCGGCTCATCCTGGAATGGTAAATAACTGTGCCCGTCTCCTCGATATAGCTCATCTTCTCAAGGGAAAAGGTATTGCGGATAATATACTGTGATAGAGCCTCTCTTAAAAAGATAAGTAAACTCTCATAAGCACAGTGGCATAGCTCTGTAAGTAAGTCTCTGTCATATTTAAAGTAGAGACGAGGCATAATTGGAATACCAGCAATAATTCACCCTCTTATCAATAAACATTAAAAAGGTGATAAGTTTTATAATATCAATGAATACATCTCAGTGAATAGTTCAAAATGTATATTAAATTTATGCACTACCAATTTTTCTCAGGCATTCAGGAGGGAAAATCTTACCCAAAAACCCTATAAAAGAAGAAATTTAAGGCTCGGAAAATTAAGAAGTGCATTAATTTGATATACATAATATGTCACTCAAATAGGACAAAATAGTTACATTTTAAGCATAAATTATGTATTAAATATGGTATCTGTTCAATACCCAAATAGTATCAACTGTATCTTAAATTAAGGGTGAATTATTGCTGATACTGAAAACATATTGACGGTGGGGGACAGGGTAGAGAATATTATGGTGCAAAAATTCTCCGAGCTGGACCACCTTTTTGGAGTGGCATGAAGGGCAAAACCAACGTCCTTTGCAACTAAAGGCAAGCAAATACTCTTCGCTGCAATCCTTGCAACGTACCCTTGCGAAACCATTCTTTAGATCACCACATTCCAAATACTCCCTCATTAAGCAAACGCCAGAACGGAGATGCCTCAGGTTGTCTGGGATGAACTGTTACATGCTGATCCAATACCTTTCGGTTAATATCTTAGATTGCAGAAAGAAATGTTCATATGTTACTAGAAAGTGTAAGTAAATTCAAGTTGAATTTCATCGAAATTGCGGTCTCCCCATCCCCACACATCATCATTATTGCCCGCATAACCTGTATATCCAATGTCTACATTGAAGGTATTCGTTATTTCATAATTCATTTTAGGTCCTGCAAATCTCCAGGAACCGCCATCATTATAGCCTACGGCACAACTAAAAGTGGCCCGGTCGTTCCAAAATGACTTAGAAATGCTGACAATACCATAAGTCTGCCATTTATCAAGGGTTTTACCCAGTTCGGTCTGGTCATTGTCATAGCCGAAATAGTTATAAACTGCTACCCAGGTAGTAATGAGCCAATCAGCCGGACCTTTCACTAAGGGTGGTTTAAACGTTGTTTCCGCATTGAGTGCCCAGCGCATCTCATTTCTTTTCGTATACCCATCTTTGCCAGGGGCCAGAAATCCAGCGGCAATGTCCCGCGCGCTGGGTTGCTCAGTGCGGGTAGACCGATAGCGGTTAAGGAAATAAGCAAGCTCTCCCCGCAGGGTCCAATCCTTTCCCAGCATATGGGTTATCTTTTCCCCTGTTGCGCCCAGCATTGTCATACGCACAGGCTTAGGCTCGATTATTATCCAGGGTTCCCCCCTGCCAAGGGCAGCAGTATCTATCCCTTTTATAAAATTATAAGGAGTTTTTTCCCATATATACAGGAAATAAAGTCCAAGATCCCAACCCCCTTCGGTAAAGGTAGAAACTCTAGCCCCCCATTCGTGGTTTTTAAAGGAAGCTGAGGGTTTATCTGTTTTGAAAAATCTCAAATTTTTATAGCTATTCCGGAAGATAAAGGCCGGAGATTGCAAATAGGGAGCCGGCGCATACAGACTCTCCTCATAATCAGGCATCCAGATTAATTCAAACTCAACATCTCCCAAAAAGGTATCTGCCAGATAATAAGAAATATCAGCCATCCATGCTGTCCTTCTGGTCAGCTCAGTATCATCCACGGCGGTGTCATGTAGTTCTCGAAAATCATAACCATGGAGCTGATCAACAAAATGACCAATGTCAGTGGCTTTTCCCCATACGATTTGTTGCTTACCAATCCTAAATTCCCAATCTCCTTTTGACCATAAGAAATATCCTTCCCGAAACCACCGCCTGAAACTATGGAAATACTCTAATTCCCTTTCCGTTCCCTCCCCTTTTCCCAAAGCCCCTCTTTGCCAATCGAAAGAGGAGTCGTAGAGATAATCCAATTGGCCGATGAGGGTCAGGGTGGGGCTGAAATAATACTTGTAGCGCAGTTCTCCCAGCCATTCAATTCGCTGAAAGTTCTGTTTGATGTGCAAATGACGTCCTCCCCCCAGCGGTGCATCACCCGTATTATGGAGCAGGATATCGCTTTCATTAATAAGATAACCCCTCAACTCTAAATTAGGAAAGGTTTGTGTTAGGGGCTCTATGATTAAATCCCGCGGGGGATTCATGGGAAAGGGATCCGCCAGGGCGGATCCTCGGAAAAAGAAAAGAGAAACAATCACTACAAATCCTATTTCTATCGTCCTCTCAGATAAGCTATATCTTCGGTCCATCCTTCCCCCTTTCATAGGTCCTCGTGTAGCTTAATTCACCATACACTTCAGATTGAATTTGACATTCCGCTCGTAACGTGTAGATATCCAGTTCTTATTTACCTGCGGCCGTTATTTTCGTATTAACATTTTCCCAGAATTCCCACCTAATTTGAGGTTCCGGCGGAAGATCCTCTTTTTTCTTGAAATAAGGAGGTGGATTTTTTGCCTTTCTCCAGATAAATTCTTTTCGGAGTTGCCCTTGTGAGAACCAGCGCTTGCTATAATCCTGATCAAATATCCAGTCATACCATTGATAAATGGTCCTTACATTGGTGCTGAGGGTTTTGGCGTTCCATTGGGACCACGCCCAATAATTCCATGGCTTTACCTGAACCCAGTCTATATCATATACTTTGAAGAGACGACCTTGCCGGTTAAACTGTTCTTCATGAACACTTCTGAAATCTTTATCTTCCACCCAGGTAACCCTCTTGCTCAAGTAATATTTCGGGTCTACTATATTGTGGCTCTCCACAACAAAGCATCTTTCCCCTTTTATCGTATCCACACCCAAGATCTTATGGATCTCTTCCCACCAGGGTTCCCTCTCTTCAAGATCATCCCAGGTAATATCGCAAATACTGTAATTATCGTCTTTAATCTGGGGATTCTTTACCCTTACCCTTCTCAGCTTATTGCTCCATGACCAGGTCCAGCGGGCCTTTTGAACTCCCACGGAGTTCAGATAGGAGTATCAAGTACCTCCCGAACCAACATATTCGGGCGGATAAGTATTTACGCCGATCATATTGCTGTGAAGCTCTCCCGGTTTTATCCCGTCCTGGGTAAGCAAGGCTTTTATATCCTTATAGTAAAATTTGAATTTACAGAGAAACTCCCTTATCCTTATATTTCCCATATTGTCTACCAGAGTTACTCGATCAAACCGGTCATTATCGTGCCCCGACTCCTTACTGGCATAGGAATAGATCATCAATTCTAAAGCTGTATATCCATATTTTTCTATCTCTTCCTTTTCGGTCTGGGTCAATTCTTTTTTCCCCGGAGGCATTCTGGCGATCATGGGATCTCCAAAGACCTCCTTGGGATTCCGGTATTGATCTCCATTCGCAATAGAAGGAGCCCCTAGAACGACTATCCCCAATAGAATAGAGATAAATACTACCCATTCCCTCTCCCGCATTCTCTTTAACTTGTTCATGATTTTCCTCCTTTCTTCCAGACGAGCGTGCAAAGGCAACAAGCTGAGTCGAGTAGACCGGTTTCTCCCGATGCTACAGGTTGAGGTTTGTTTTCTCCGTTTTCTGCCTGGTTTCTCGGCAGTGCCACAATATTTCAACCATACATCAGTTGGCCCCAACCCCTCACAGAACCGGACTTGCGGGATTACCGCATCCGGCTCTTCAAGCAGGCTCACATCGTAGCCGCGTAGATCCAACCATAGCCCTTCAAGATTCTGGGTTTGGGTAAGGGATAGCGAAGCAGTAAAGCTTCAAATTCTGCCCAGTTGAAGCTTTTCCTTTGACTGCGCCGATTGAGCCACTTGAACCACATCCTCTTTATCGCATAGACAAATTTGTTCAAGGTTGCGTAGTTCCCCGCAAATCCAAAATAGTTGTAGTACCCCTTGAGGACTCGGCATATATGCTGGTATAGTTCCCGGAATGGAAGCACATTGCGCAATTTCCTGAGTTTATCATTCAAGTCGACCAGTTTTCTTCTCATACGCTTACCAATCGTCTTGCGACCCAGTCTTATCCCGCCTCTTCGGCTCCGGGTCATATAGTGAGTAAACCCAAGAAAGTCTAATGTGCTCGGCTTACCCCCTGTAAGCTTGCTCCTCCGGTATGCATCCTTGCCAAACTATATCAGTCTGCTCTTCT
>MHDQ01000192.1 GCA_001803565.1 Nitrospinae bacterium RIFCSPLOWO2_12_FULL_45_22
CTGCTCTGGCCGGGTCAAGATAGGCAGGTCCTGGGCAAAATATTTCCGGGCTGCCCCCATATCCTGCGGCATGTTCTTTACCCGGTTCAGGTCAAAGCCGGCACAGAAGGCCTTTTCACCGGCACCGGTAATAATCATCACTTTTGCATCATCATCCTGCTCTACTTCGTTAAAAGCCTGCTCCAATCCCGAGGTTATCTCCTCATGGAGACAGTTGTGTTTCTCTGGATAATCCAGGGTAGCGATCACTACCCCGTTCTTCTTCTCATAATTTACTTTGTCAAACCGCTTCATCATCTCCTTTCCCTCCCTTTTTCAAACACCTTTTGCAACCTGCTTGCAGGTATCGGGGTTATTTTGGGCATTTTACGATATACTTACCAGTTCAGTTGCGACGAGCTTAGGTGGCAACCATCGCCCGTTTACATCTCTTTTGTATCTTGACTCTTCGAGAATGTCTTCAAGGGTTCCCATTTTTTTTGCCTCTTCAATAAATAGCCTCACAGCAGTCTTGAGCATTTCCTTTGCATGTTCAATGGTATTCCCACAACTCGAAATATCAAGCTCAGGGCAATATGCTACATAAGCTTCATCCTCTTTAAAAACGATAATGTCATAATCAATGGGTATCATGGTTGCCTCCTTATTAATTCAGACCATCTGAGCTAAGAAAAACCCTAAAAACTCTCTTTAGAATAATCTGCCTTGATTTGCATTTACTTTTTTATTCTCTTTTTGTTCGGCTTTCTGGTTTAAGATTTGATAGATATCAACCCTGGTTTTTTCTTTCACGTAGGCATTGCGTAATCGGTCAAAGAAAATCAGCTTCCAGTTTCCCTTTTCAAAATGCTCTTTAAAAAGGGGCGAAGTGAGCTTGTTTTTAAATTGGGCCTCTCTTTCCTCAGGCAGAACCATAAATTTGTCGACCTGCTCTTCAACGTTTGATCCACGCATTAAGGCGCTAGTCATACTGGTTGTTGCCTCTATTTCGAAAAGGGCAATAATCTTATTCCCAGTCACCCAGAGGAGGTCTATATTTTCCACCACATCAAAATTGGTAGCATTGGTAACCTTTAGCTCCTTAAGGGACATATATCCAGATAAGGTCTTACCCTGGGCAACGAGTCCACCATCTCTTTCGTGCTGCTCTCTTTTCCCAATCCAGATACCATATCCCTGATCTTTTCCTATTACTGCCAAAATAGCCAGAACCTCGCTGTGCTGATTAACCCGCCGCTTTATCTCGGGCTTTAATAGCCAGTATCCACCAGCGACCTGCCGGGCATAGATTTTCAGGGCATCCATGATGTTAGTACTATCAGAGGTAAGGGAATTGGGGAACTCGGTACTTACCGCATCCCATACCTCGGTAAAGGTCACTTTGGCCTTCTGGTATAGCTTTCGACAGACGGTCTGTTCAACCCTTTCAGTCAGAGGTATCTCGTTCAGCCGGGGCACAATAGAGGTATCCTTGAACCACCACAGCTTGCCTTCGGCCCCACCTACCTTTGCTGGAAGGAGAATAAATTCTTTATCAAGATGCTTTTTCAGCACTGTATTTATATCCATCCCGGTATGGAGGCTGGAGAAGAAACCGTGTTTGGCCAGGACTGGGTCTATATAGTTGATGATGATGGTATAGGGGGTCGGTTCCGCCCTTTCTGCCAATAGCGCAATCGTGGTTTCTACTACTATCTTCTCAAACCTGACTTCATCTATCTCTTCTGGTAGTGTAGCAGTGACCTTTGCTGGTGGTTTATGAAACCGGAGATAAAAATCCCCCTGGGCAGAGCCAAAGGGCTGGAGCAAGGATTTAGCGGAGGGTCTGGCCAGCTCTTGGTGATGTATCTTTTGGAACTCAAACCCAGCAAAGACACCTGCCCGTATAGTTGCATTACGGACCTTGAAGGTAGGGTTATGGAAGGTCATGGTAAGATAATGATCGGGCTTCAAAACTTTAAACATCTGCTGGAAGCTTGATGAGATAAGCGAATAATAGACATCAAAGTCCTTATGTTGTCTCTCGTTTCTTATGATCTCATGGGCCATTATTTTTTCTAGATACCCTTGATCCATCTTGAGCCACGCTATCCACATATAAGTAAGCTCGCCATATTGGATAGAGGCATCATAGGGGGGGTCGGTAAAGATGTAGTCAACCTTTCCCTCCGGCATTTTATCCATCAGGCCCAGGGCATCCCCCTGATAAATAAAGATATCCGCCTTTCCTGAGAGCAGTTGATCTATAGATTTAGCAAATCTCTTATTCGCGAAAAGAGCATTTGATTCAGTCTTGGCTTTGATAAGCCCCTGACGTTCATTGATCGCGCTTTCAAAACGATTCCAAACATTTGATTCCATAAATTCATTAGCTGACCAGTAGCTGTGTTCGTTCCATACTGAGCTAAACGGTCGGGTTGGTCTGACTGGCATCATTTTTGTGCAAAGATGTACCAGGGACGAGAATCCAATCTTCAAAAAGTCCCTCAAGTCCTTTGTGGGCTCTTTTTCTATCGCAGCCATTAGCCAGGCCAGGGCCTGAAGGTTCCTCTTGGTGAAGAGCTGGTCTATGGATTCGTATTGCTGCTTTTCCTTAAAGGCCATTCCATTGGGATAGTAGAGGGGATTGGTGGGGTACCACTCCCTTATCTTTTTGGATTCAATACTTTTGAGGAGATCACGGTCATATTTGCTAAGCTTACAGTTGGATTCTTGCCTATCACCACAGTGCGGACAGGATTGGTAGCGGATTTCCTGGTAGTCCCCATCCTGCCAAACCGCACAATCAATGACAATATCTTCTTTGCAGTTGCGGCAATGGGTGGTATATAACCCCTCGATCTTTTTCTTCACCTGTTTCTCTACTCGCTTAAATGCCTGGTAGAGTTCTACTTCATTAACGGGCTTAATAGTAAGACGAATGATCTCGGTAGCGATGGGGTTTAGGTCACAGGCAATGACTCTCAGATTATTTTTCAGGGCTTCCATAGCGGTAATCCCACTACCGGCAAAGGGATCAAAGACGATCCCACCTTCTGGACAGTATGCCCTTATGAATTCACCCACCACATTCCAGGTCTTCCTTGACCAAAACTTATGCCAGAGATAGATGGGGGTATGGGCTAAGGGAGGGATTTGGCGGCTTATATGGTCAATTTCTAGTTTTGATGGCTTTGAAACGGTGACCGGGGTAATCTCTATTCGGGATTTACTCTTTTTCAAGCTCTTTTATAATCCTCTTTGCCAACTCAAAAGCTGCGGCAATCCTTGTGAGTTTAACATCCTTCAGGCCTTTTATCTGGGCCATTTCGGACAAACTCTGACCCATGAGCCCATTTATAGAATAATACTTATAGAGTAATTCCTTGGCTATGTCTAGCGCACTTTTACCTTTGTACCCTGTGCCGATAAGTATCGCCAGTAATTCTGTATTGGTACATGCCTCAGGGCCCAAACATAGCAGCTTACCACCCGGATGGCTCCATTCTTCCATTACCTTTTCTTCTTCTGAAGACATTGCCTATCTCCCTTGAGTGCCTAAATCTTATGAATCTTTTTTCTCTGTCCGCTTTACGGCTTTACTAATATCTAAATATCTTTTCCCTTCTTCGTCCCTTTGATAAAATCCCTCAAAATTTAATTCAGCTACAATACGATTTGCTAATTGTACAAAAAGATTATTGGCTCTTTTTGCCTGCTTTATATCTTCGGCTATATCTATTCCCACGAATGAACTTCCTATTGAAAAGTCTTTACCTGTAATCTTTCCCGAAGGATCTCTGATATCTTTTATAGGTTTTTTTGAAGGTGACAGCCCCTCTCCCTGATAATATTTTGGCCACCTATGCTTAATAGCGTTGGCTATTTCGTTTATTCTTTCTACGCTTTTATCTTTTGAGTATTCTTTTATCCATTTATAGAGATTGGAGGTGTTATTGGTTATTTTAAGATGAGCCCGGAGGACATTTAAGTAGGTATTATCTTCACGGGCCTTTTCTTCTATTAAATTCCCTTCCTCATCCTTCTTTTTCTCATTTTTCCAGTTTTGAATATCTAAGGCTAACCTTATCAAATTTGCCAATTTATCCCCACAAGCCTGGAGCAATATACATGCGTATCTTAGAAAATATGCCTTTTCAACAATTTGACTGCTGTAGGTAATTTCCTTAGTATCTTCATCCCTATAAACTTTATGCCCAACAGGATGCTGATTTGAATTAGCGATTATCAAGCTTTTAGCGGCATCAAACTGGGTATGATAAATAAGGTATTTCCAGGATTCCGCCATACCATAGTTTTCATCCTTAATTACAAGTAAGGAGTTAGGAGAAACCCATGACCGGTCAATCATTTTTAAGGTCTTGGAGAAATTTAAATCCCGCTTTTTTGCTTTTTCTTTCATTTCGTAAGTTTACTATTTAATTACGGCTAGGGCCTTTAAAAAGTATTAATCAAATCTCTTTCTCTGTCTTCTAGGTGCCTGTGGCTAAACAGAATTTAAAACTTTAATTAGCTAAACTATTACCCTTTATTTTTATACTCAAGTCAGATCAGTTGCTGGATATTTTTGAGGATTTGATCGGCTCCTTCGACAATTTCCTGGATGAGCTGAGCGGCAGTAACAGTATTTCGCACCATACCGGCAATTTCGCCGATCAGTGGGGCACCATCTACCACATCACCGCTTACCATGGCCTTCAGCACCTTCCCAGGATAACCTACATGGGCCTTTATCTCTTCCAGGGGCCTGCCCGCCAGTCTCATCTCCTCGGCTTTGAAGGCCCAGGGGTTTTTGTAGGAGCGCATAGGTGGCGCACCGGTCTCTTTGCCTGGCACTATTACCATGGTCTCATCTTCCTGCGCCTTCAGGATGATGTCTTTAAAATTGGGATGGGCGTTACATTCTTTGGTCACTACAAAACGGGTCCCGATCTGGATAGCATGGGCACCCAGGGCTAAAGCGGCCACCAGTCCCCGGGCATCTGCTATGCCACCGGCGGCTACTACCGGTACTTTGACAGCATCTACTACCAGGGGTATCAAGACCATAGTTGCTACATCATCATAATT
>MHDQ01000193.1 GCA_001803565.1 Nitrospinae bacterium RIFCSPLOWO2_12_FULL_45_22
ATAAGGTATTGGTCATAGACAATTATATTACCATTGTAGGCAGTACGAACTGGACATACAGCGCACTGAAAAAGAATCACGAAGCATCTGTCCTGATAAAATCGCGCAGCGTAGCAGAGTCGTTTCTGAATAAACTCAGGCCAATCTCAAAATATCAGCCAAAATGATGAGCGTTCAGCAAGGAGAAATCTTTTGGACACGGATGAAAGCGGACTTCGTCGTGATGGTTCGACAGGCGCACCATGGACGGCGCCAGGCTCACCATGAACGGCACTGCATCCTGAGCTTGTCGAAGGATCAGTCGAACGATTATCAAGATGGTTTAGTAAGACAGGATTCATTAGAAGTGAAGTTTATAATAAAAAAGATTACTTTTGGTGAAAGAAATTAACTCATCGAATAGGCGGTAATTTTAGGAAACCGGGTATCAAGTATGAATAATGTACGCTCCTGTTTAATTAAAGTTGAAGATGACGCCTTACTGGTCGCTAATACCGGTACTCCTTTTGGCCGACTGAACGTAGTTTCAATATGTGCCTCTCATTTGGGCACAAAACAAAATTACAAACCCATAGACACGTTCTCGAAACGTCCAGACACAAAACTTATTGAAGAAATAAGAAACCTTAAAATTGAGACCTATAAACGGGACCCTAATTTGTTAAGGGAAGACTATTCAGGTGAAGAGGAAACCCAAAAGGATTATGGAGGTCGCGTTATCTGGGAGCTATTACAGAATGCAGATGATGCTATGGCTCCCAAAGGCACCTCATCAGCCGACCTTATTGGTGTAAAGGGTTTGGGGTTTAAATCGGTATTAGAGGTAACAGAAGAGCCAGAAATTTACTCAGGGAAATTCAATTTCTGTTTTTCGGCAAAAAAAACTCAGAAATTAATTAAAAAAGAAATCAAAGAAATCGAAGATGTTCCTCCCCTCACTTTCCGAATACCCCACGAAGTTTCGCCAAGTTCAATTATTAAAGAACTCCAAAAAGATTATGTGACCGTTATATGTCTCCCTTTCAGAGAAGGGAAAGAAGATATTGTCCAAGAGTGGTTAGAAAAGCTTGCTCCTGAATGTATGATCTTTTTTCAGTATATTGAAGTTCTTAAAATAATACTTCCAAACCAAGCCCACAGAATTTATTCATGCAAGCGTGAAAAACCCGGAGAGTTGACTGATTGCGATATTTCCATTAAAGAGGAAATTGGAGACAAAACATTTCAGTATCGTTTATGGACAAATACTTGGAGTGGTGAAAGTGGTTGTAAACGTCATAGCGCGGCAATTTCAATCCCTTTGAAAGACGAGAAACCGGTTTCTTTTGATAGAACTCACCCCCTTTATGTATTCTTACCAACCTCGGAACACCTTCCCTTTCGTGCTTTAATGCATGGCTCATTTGACCTGGAGCAAAACCGTAAACACGTCCGGAATCCAGAGGAACATAAAAGTCATAAGACTAATTATGCCGATTTAATTTCTCGGATTCTTGACAACATACCGGCCTCAACCGCACTTCGGGCATTTGTACCAGGCGTAGAACCGGAACAAGATACAGTTGCGTCCTTCCTATGGGAAACTATCAAAGAAAAGATGGCTGAAAAGGCATTTTTACCGTGCTTGGGAGGATTAAAGGTAACTCCAGGGAAAGCCCGCTTGTGGAAACATAATCTTGGCAAAGTTGTGGATTCCACGTTGGAAAAGGTTAAGGAGCTAAATCTTGCAGAGCAAGAATTGGTTTTAGACGAAAAATGTAAAAAGGCATTGGAACATTTCGGTGCAAAGAGTATAGAAAGTGAGCAATATCCATTAATTCTCCAGAATTGCCGCAACAGTAATTTGGATGATTGCCGGGAATCACTTGAAACGCTGTATGATGTTGTGGCAAGTTACACTCCTCAGCATGATGAAAAGCGAAAAGATTTATTTTTAAATAACTGCCGCAATGTCCCCTGCTGGTGGACTGAAAGCGGAAAAGCCCGTTCGATATCAAAAGAGACAAAACCGCTTATTCGAAAAAATCTGGACGAGTCTCTGCCTGAATGGCTGACGGTCGACATACTACACGAGGGAATTCTTAGTTTAATTGAGAATTATGAGAAGGCAACGGATAAGGGAAGAAAAAAATGTTTGGAAGAGCTTTTAAAAGGGGGTTTGCTTCGAGGTGAAAAAGAAGAGCTTGTAGATTCCGTACTAATACCATATTTGGAACAAAAAATTGCGCAACAGGAATGGTGGAAGAAATACGGCTGGGAAGCCTTGAGACTTTACCTGGCTTGGAGTAAGAATCATTCTTTTGACGATACAAAACCAATATTTTGTGATAATGATAAGCAAAACAGGCGAGCAAGGACAATTCAGTTTCCAACTGCCAAAGGATGGATGCCCGCATGGAAATGTTATGCGGGGAAATTATGGGATGGCCCAGAGAGCTTTGACGAATTTTTCAAGAAAATTCCTGACCGCGGGATATTAAGCCCTCTTAAAGATTGGGAAGAATCGTTCAGGGGTGAGGATAGAAGTGTTATCAAAGGAAAACTTAGATATGCAGGGATATCGTGGGAACCTAAAGTGCTAAAATTTGAGGCAAAGACTGAGCAAGACGAGATTGATTTTAAGGGATATCCGAAATATCCACCAAATTGCTGGAAAGACCTCATTCCGGATAGTTATTGGGAACAGTATTGCAAATCGTTATCCACAATAGAATATGATAAGAAAAATGTGTTTGAACGCGATGCAAAGCTAAAAAAGCAATGGGTCATAGAATATTTTCACGATGCATTACCTCCAAAGGCATTAGATCGTATTAAAATTATCAAACCGTTAGCAGAAAGAATCATGCAAGATATGCAGCGTATGACTTTTACCAGTGGAGAGCGTAAGGGAGCCAGAGGTACAAGGTTTCTCGACTCCTTTGCTTACTGGCAGTTGAGTAAAGTTGCATGGCTACCATGTAAACCCAGCCTGATTCACAGGGACAACTGGATATCTCCTTTAGATGGATATCTTTCGGGGAAAGGCCTCAGTGGTCTGTTGCCGGAAATTGATATTAAGTTGGATGATAATCAAGAAGGACGTGATATTGAAACCTTGCTAGTAAAAACTCTCAAGGTTCGTGAAACATTGCCCCGTGAAGATGAATCACAATGGAGTAACTGGCTTAATGACCTTCCTGGGCATGTTGCATCTTTTCCAGATAAAGAAAAAGCGCTTAAAAGCATAGAAAAACTATGGGAAAAAGTCCTATCCTTTAAGGATTCTTCACGGTTGATGGGTATAGATAAAATCCCATGTAAGGTCTGGCGGGATGAAAATGAAATCCTTGAGTTCAGATCAAAATCCGAAGTTTATTGGGTTGACAAGGGATATTTAAACGAACGGTCAACACGTCATGCTCTTCTAAAAAATGGTTATTCACTTTTTATTCTGGAGCTACAAGAAGGAGAACGCATAAATGAGCTGTTCAAAGTCGGGCGATTGTCTGAGAAAATTGCTGTTGATCATTATTTTGAAGGGAAAAATGAAGATTTGAGTACATCCGCAAAGGAACGCTATCAGGAAAGGTATAAAGCTCTCAAGGCAATTCAAAACAACATAAAACTTCCTAATCCCGATAGCCTTCTAATTGACGTAGTAAAAAACTTAAAAATAAGAATTAGCAGAAAGGATGGGCAAGAAATCGCAAATGACATTTCCCGTCCTTTCTGGATTAAAGAAGACAAAACGTTTGTGATTGATGAAAAGAATATGTGGGAAGGGTTTGGCCTGGCGTTGACTGATAGTAGTTCTTCTCCCGGCATTTCCAGTCTTTTTGAAAATATTATGAGAGAAGAAAACTGGGCGGGGGTATTGAGACGTCTTCGGGAAGCAAGCGTCCCTGAAAACAGTGTTCACGAATTGGAGCAATCTATCACTCCTAGTAGTTCTAAACCGAGCGATGGGATAGGGACGGGTGCATTGGATGGTACATCTGCTGTCATACCACCATTAACAATCCATCCGCCTGAAACCGGAGGAACTAGGCAAACACGTGCAAGCACGCAGGTTCGAAAGGTAAAAGGTCAGGTCGCTGAAGACTGGTTTCGCAATGAATTGAAAGAGCTCCTTGGATCGCATGGCTGGCATATCAGCGAAGGCCCCAAAAAGGACGAAGATAATTTGGAAAGTGATATCGTATTAACACACGACCAAAAAGAAACATACCACATTGAAGTAAAACATGCAGAGGCTAATGCATTATATTGGTCCATTAAAGAAGTTGAAAAGGCTCGTAAAAACCCAAAACACTATTGGATGGTTATTATTCGTCCAACTGAAGAAGGTCAAGCAGAGTACCGCTGCATTCTGATAGAAGACCCTCTTGAAACGTTAGAACATAACGAGCGAAGCGGCACGTGGCTTTGGCAAGCAAGAGATGACAAGGTGCCAATAAATGAAGGATGGGATACACCTGAGCCAAAGCCAAAGAAAGAGGCGAATAATTTTTCTTTTCAAATTAGTATCAATGATAGTTATTTTAATGGGGATAAATTCCCAGATGCATTCGATTTTATAAAGGACAAACTAATTGAAACTTAACACTCAGATGAGTAGAAGCATAGGGTCACCTTCGTAATTCATAAAAATGCTTATAACCAAAAGACGAAAGTGAATTTTGTGGTAACAGTTCAGCCCACAGCAGAACGCTGAGATCGCAAAGGCAGAAAGATGATAAAGCCGAGAAGAAAATAAAATGTTAAAAATGAGTTTCAGACGTTCATCAGATAAAATCTAGCAAGGCGGAACCACAGACTTCGTCGTGAGCGCTCAGTCGAACGATTTCTCAGATTACACAGAAAAAAAGATACGAATTAACCTTTGGCATTATAAGATATATTTCATTATTCAAACAGGAGGTATAGAATGCAAGGAACGAGGTCTATTCTAAGTGAGTATGTGGAACAAGCTATGGCACAAGCCCTCTACGATAAGCTTGAAGATAGTACATTTTCAGGCCGTATTCCGGTTTGTAAAGGGGTTGTGGCGTTTGGCGCTACATTGCGCCAGTGTGAGGATGAATTACGTTCAACGCTTGAAGATTGGATTTTGGTTGGGTTGAAATTTGGCCATACTTTACCAGTGATTAGAGGTATCGATCTGAATAAGGAGCCAACCCGTGAGCCGATGGACGCCGTGTAAACGGAGAGATTTTATTCGCCGTTATAAAAATAACAAATATATTCCCATGAATGGACTTTCAGGCATGCCTATTGTTGAAAGTTATACCAAAAAGTTTAATAGGGTATTCAAAACGAGAAA
>MHDQ01000194.1:0-5079 GCA_001803565.1 Nitrospinae bacterium RIFCSPLOWO2_12_FULL_45_22
ATGATTGGGAAATGGAAAAATAGCGAAACGGCTCATAAGCTGTAATGGGGGATTAAAGGCGCCACAAAGAAACCTATCTGGTAGTAAAGGGACACTGGATGGAGGGTCAAAATAACCAGTATAGCAATAAGCAGGAATCCGATTTTCGCCAATTCCGGCAATCATAAACCCAATAGTACATAGAGACTACATCGCCTCTTCAAATGTTCAAATAGCGGAATTCCGGGAACTTGGGCGATGGAGATTATTATATTCCTGATTATCGTTTTTCAGTGGAAATTCCGGGGTAAAAAATGGAAGCTGCTCTTGACAGTAAGCCTCCATATAGGTTAACTTATTTCTCTATATTTTAAAAGAGTTAAAAGAGGAGGAATTACAAATGCCGAAACCGAAGCGCCACATCGTTATCTGTACCAACACCCGTGCCCCCGGGCATCCAAAAGGTTCATGCGGAGAAAAAGGTGCACAGAATGTTGTAATGAAATTTGCTGAAGAGCTGGAGAAAAGGGGTTTATTCGGCAGCGTTGTTCTTAGCGGATCGACCTGTGTCGGTGTGTGCAGTGCAGGTCCGATAGTAATTGTTTATCCTGATGCTGTATGGTATCAGGGGGTGAAGCCTGAAAATGTTAATGAAATTTTAGAACAACATATCCTGAATGGAAAACCGGTAGAAAGGTTGGTAGTTCCGGATAGTGCATGGGGATAATGAAAGTCCTGTTTCTCGGCTCCGGTACTTCAACAGGTGTACCTGTAATAGGTTGTAAATGTGCAGTTTGCAGTTCAGATGAACCCAGGAATAAGAGGACACGGTCATCAATACTTATAACTACTGGTGATAAATATATACTGGTTGACACTACGACGGATTTAAGATTCCAGGCTTTGGCAAACAGTATAGAAAGGGTAGATGCGGTCCTTTTTACACATGCTCATGCAGACCACATACATGGTATAGACGACCTTCGCAGCTTTAATCACATCCAGGGTAAGCCTATCCCATGTTACGGCAGTTATGATACCATGGAGAGTATACGGCATAAATTCAGTTATATATTTAATGGTTCAGCCAGGAGTGATTGGATACCGAGGCTTGAGATTAATATAATCAGCAGTGAATTTATTCTGTACGGACTTACGATAATGCCGTTAAAGATTTTTCATGGTGAAATAACCATATTCGGGTACAGGATAAATGATGTCGCCTACCTTACAGACTGCAGTGGAATACCTGATGACACAAAAGAATCACTGCAGGGTACTAAACTCCTTATTCTTGATGCAACACGTTATCAGCCTCACCCCAAACACTATGGTCTTGCACAGGCCATTGTAGTAATAGAGGAGCTAAAGCCGGAGAGGGCGATCCTGACACACCTTTCCCATACATTTGAGCATAATAAAGTGAATAGTGAGCTTCCGTCAGGCATTGAACTGGCGTATGATGGGATGGAAGTTAGTTACTAATAAAAAATCTCCCCTGACTTATATGACAGAAATACCTTCAGAATTCGATTCCCCGACATACAGGGATGTCCTGTCCCAATTTGAGGCAGCAGCAGAGTGGTTTTGCCTTGACCCTAATATCCGGAAGAGACTCAGGCTTCCACAGCGGGCGCTCTGTGTCACTATGCCCATAAGGATGGACAATGGAGATGTCCACGTATTCCAGGGCTTCAGGGTGCAGCACGATACCTCACTTGGCCCTACCAAGGGAGGTATCCGCTATCATCCTGATGTAAATCTGGGTGAAGTGGCGGCGCTTGCAATGAACATGACATGGAAATGTTCGTTAGCCGGCTTACCTTACGGTGGCGCAAAGGGGGGCATACGGTGTAACCCTAAGAATATGTCACGCAGGGAACTGCAACGCCTCACAAGACGCTATACTGCCGAGATATTCCCCCTTATCGGTCCTGATCATGATATACCGGCCCCTGATGTGGGGACGGATGAGCATGTCATGGCATGGATAATGGACACATACAGCCAGCAAAGGGGATATGCAGTACCGGGTGTTGTTACAGGAAAACCTATCTGCATAGGCGGCTCTCTCGGGAGAGAGGAGGCAACGGGCAGGGGGGTCGTATATGTTGCTCTTGAGGCCATGAAGCATTTGGGAATAAAGATTGATGGGACTACGGCTGTTGTTCAGGGATTCGGTAACGTGGGTTCCATAGCTGCACGCTTTCTGAGTGAAGCAGGTATAAAGGTGATCGGTGTGAGTGATTCCACATGTGGTATTTATAACAGCAATGGTTTGAATATACCGGATGTGATCGCCTATAAGAAGGCTAAACACACCCTTGATGGTTTTCCTGATGGTGAGATTATTACAAACGAAGAATTGCTTGAGTTGGAATGTACCGTTGTTATCCCCGCTGCGCTCTCAGGACAGATTAAGGAAGATAATGCCCATAGATTGAAATGCCGCATGGTCGTTGAAGGGGCGAATAACCCTACTACGAAAGAAGGAGACGGGATATTAAAAGACAGAGGAATATTTGTCATCCCTGATATACTTGCAAATTCGGGAGGAGTTATCGTCTCTTATTTTGAGTGGGTTCAGGATTTACAGAAATATTTCTGGAAAGAGAAGGAGATAAATGAAAAGCTCCATGATATTATAATTACTGCATTTAACAGGGTTCTGAGATTCTCACTCTCCGAGAATATAGATATGAGGATGGCGTCCATGGCAATTGCCATCAGGAGACTCGCAGATGCACATTTGGCAAGAGGGCTGTATCCTTAGTTATGGAAATTTTTGTAGATGCTGATGCATGTCCGGTAAGGGATATAATCTACGGAGAGGCACATAAACGGGGGATTCACATTATCATGGTTGTGAGCATGGCACACAATATTTATGAGATGGCCGGCATGGATGTATTACGCGTGGATTCATCCTTCCAGGCAGTTGATATTGCAATAGTAAACAGGGCTTCCCCGCAAGACATAGTAGTCACATCTGATTTTGGTTTGGCATCCCTGGTTCTTGGTAATGGCGTAAGGGCACTGTCTCCCTCCGGCAGGATATATTCAGAGCAGAATATTGATTCACTTCTCGAAAAAAGACATGCTTCCGCACGACAACGGAGAGGCGGGGGACGTGTGAAAGGGCCGAAAGCGAGACGCAGAGAGGATGATGATAATTTCAGGAAAAATTTACTAAAATTGATGGAAGAGAAGATATGATAAACAATTCGTATCCTCCCGGCCCTAATGCTGTTGAATGGGTCAGTCGCGATAAGTCAGTCATCTCCCAGTCATACACCCGTGCGTATCCGTTAGTAGTAGAAAAGGGCGAGGGCGTCTATATAGAAGATGTAGACGGGAACAGATACCTCGATTTTACATCAGGTATAGCCACCACATCCACAGGCCATTGCCATCCTGCAGTCGTTGAGAAGATAATCAGCCAGTCAAAAAAGCTGATCCATATGTCCGGAACAGACTTCTATTACACATCCGAAATTAAATTGGCAGAAAAACTCGTGACGATTACTCCAGGCAAGCAACCCAAGAAGGTCTTTTTTACAAACTCCGGGACAGAATCCAACGAGGCTGCCATGAAGCTTGCCCGTTATCATACTAAAAGGCCCCTCTTTATTTCATTCATCGGCGGTTTCTATGGCAGGACTATGGGATCACTTTCCCTGTCAGCAAGCAAGGAGGTCCATAGACGCGGCTTTGCACCATTTGTGCCTGGTGTTTCGCATGTGCCGTATGCATACTGTTACAGATGTGCCTATGGTCTCAAGGCCGATGATTGTGATTTCTACTGCGTCAGGTGGATTAAAGAAGAGTTATTCAGGACAAAGGTTCCTCCGGAAGAGGTTGCGGCAATTTTTATTGAGCCCATACAGGGTGAGGGTGGGTACGTCTTTCCACCGGATGGTTATTTAAAGAAGATGGAGGAGCTGGCAAGGGAGTTTAATATACTCCTTGTTGCAGATGAAATCCAGACAGGGATGGGAAGGACAGGGAGGATGTTTGCCTGTGAGTATGACGGCGTCATTCCCGATATTATCACAATAGCAAAGGGGATAGCCTCTGGTTTGCCGCTCGGTGCTATGGTGGCATCATCCTCTGTGATGACATGGGTTCCCGGCTCGCATGCCAACACATTCGGAGGAAACCCTGTTGCCTGTGAGGCAGCGCTGACAACTATAGAGCTTCTTGAGAATAGTCTTATTGAGAACGCAGCAATAGTCGGCGCACACATCCTGTCAAAGCTGAAAGATATGCAAAACCGTCATCCTGTAATCGGAGATATCAGGGGCAAGGGGCTTATGATAGGTATAGAATTTGTTCGGGAGCGGGAAACAAAAGAGAGGGCTGTAAAGGAGAGGGAAAAGATAATTGCCGCATGTTTCCGGAAGGGGCTCCTCATCCTCGGCTGCGGCCAGAGCACGATAAGACTCATGCCGCCATTAATTTTAACTACTGAGGATGCAAACGCAGCGCTGGCTATTTTAGAAGACGCTATAGATGAGGTTGAGAGAGGCATCTGAACACTGCACTATAGGGGGCACTATAGTGCACTATAGGATAGTTATTTAGTTGACTTTACCTGTCGGGAGGGGTAACTTAAAGGATATAAAGTGATGACAGATAATTTATGATAGTAGAAATATCTATTGCGATAATTGCAGCATGTTCTGTACTTCTATTAATACGGTTATACATGCTTAGTATTCGGTTTGAGAATACACTCAGACGTTTTGAGGAATTTATGGCACGTGTAGAAACTGACATAAGGCCTATACTCTATGAAACGAAGAATATCATGAGTGATATACGAAGTATTGCGGAAGTTGCAAAATCAGGGTCAAAAAAAATCGACTATATAATTGAACAGTTGGCTGTACCGTTTCAAACATTTGGCATGATTATCAAGGCTATAAGAGTTGGTATCAATACATTATTAAAAAGAGGAGGTGAACGCTAATGGCATGTGAACATGGAAGAGGTGAAAACTTAATATTTTTATTGGTGGGAGGTCTTATTGGCGCTGGAATTGCCCTTCTGTATGCACCCAAGTCAGGTCGGGAGACAAGGGAAGATATACGTAAATTG
>MHDQ01000194.1:5152-5284 GCA_001803565.1 Nitrospinae bacterium RIFCSPLOWO2_12_FULL_45_22
AGATAGGCAACAAGACTGAAGAACTAATACGCGGTGGTGTGCACCTTGCCGATGATAAGAAGCATGAGATACTTGCAGCTATTCAGGCTGCCAAGAAAGCATACGATGAAGAGAGACGCAAACTTGAAGAGG
>MHDQ01000195.1 GCA_001803565.1 Nitrospinae bacterium RIFCSPLOWO2_12_FULL_45_22
TTGAACTACCGGGGTGAACGGATAACTCCCCGGACGGGACTTTAACCCGTAAGAATAAACAAATGTTACTGCGTACGGACACCATACTTAATTATTGACTCAGTGTTGAAAAACGGTCAAGATTCCCCAAGATACCACAAAAGGAAAGCGAAGATTCCTAAAATTAAGTTTAGTGTCCCCAGAATTTGTTAAAATGGAGGAAATAATGATCAATGCCGATTTTGTTCGTTTATGGGCAGCAAAATATCCCAAAGATTATGATACACAATGTTACGAACCTTATATTCAAGAAGCTCGCTCTGTTGATATACAAGCTTTGAGAAAATTAACTGAATGGAAAAATGTAAGCAGGAACGTACAACCTATGAAATTATGGAAAACCCATGAAGTAGCATTTCAGTATTTCATACATAACCTAAAAGACTACTTAAAAGAAAATGGTTCAGCAAAACTTCGTCTAGATTTCAAAGATCGTGCACCTGTATGGTCTGTTTTCTGGCATCACGTGCTTTACAATATACCTATTTTCGATGTTTACACTCACATGGCATATCACTTCAGCGCCACAGGAGAGATGCCGACAAAAAAAAGCGAAAATATCAGCACCAGGTCACTGGTCACTCTATGATCGATATGTCATATGGTTTCACCATACATTTGAAGCAGTAAAAGCCGAATTACATTCTTTGACAGAAAGAGAATTAGACCACGCTCTTGTATGTTGGGGTGAAGCACAGAACAAGTCAAGCAAGAACCTATGTTTTTGAGAATACAAATTTTGGGGACACGTACTTAATTCTCTATGAATTAAAAATTCAGATAAAGGGGGTGCACTAATATGAAGTATCGTAACATAATGTCCATGTTGGTATTATCATTTATAATTGTTTCGTTATGCATTTCTTGTGCACAGCCCCAGATGAAATCATACGATATGCTAGTAGGGTCGAATTATCAAAATATGCAATCAAGGTATAGGGAGCCAATAAACCCTCAAAACATTGCAATGCAAATCAAACAAGAAAAAGATATATATAGCAAAGAATATCTATTAGATGCAGTGGATGTTATTGGTAAATGTGATAAATTCTTAAATACTCCCAAATATGAAATGTTTTCGGTTTCGTCTGAAATAAATACAGCTTTTAAAAAGCTTAAAATTAATCATGCCCAATATGCCAATTCCGTTCTTAATAAATATTTATCAGAAGTAATTACTAAAATTTCAACTATATGCGACAATGCAAATTATGTCGATGCTCAGAATTCAAGACCCGGCAGTCAAAAAGATTATGCTGGAGCTATACATAAATTAGATGAAATTGGCATTTTGTTAGAAGAAATCAAACCATTAATTTCAGGAATTAATTCTGGACTATAAACACAAACCAAGGGGGTCTTTACAGGCGGTCGGAGAAGTTTCGTTCCCGGACAGCCTGTTTATTCTTGGAAGATCGAAAGGAAAGGATCACATCTTAAAAAATAAATATTGATATTTTCTATTGCGTTATTATAGTGCTTTCTTACCAATTATTTAAGAATTAAGATGTGACCCTTACTCTGCCCCGAAATAGGTTTGTAGTTTTTTCAGATTTGATAATGAGGAGAGGGAGATTCTCTATGGAGGGATTTTTATTACAGGAAACAGTGTTGTTTTATCAATAACGCAAGTATGCACTAGAAGGTTCTGAGATTAGTATATATTTCCGGTATAACGATAGAGTTCACCTGACGCCAACACTACAGGGCACAAACCTTTGAAAAACCACACGCTGTTGGCGGTCAAGTGTAGCGATTTGTTATGTGGCCACCTTTCAAATAGACCCCTAATGGCACCTAAATATGTTTGCCTATTCAGGGCTTCAGGAAAGCGACAGCCAAGGAGCATAGCGAAATAAACAATGCTACTATGGACATCCACATAGAAATTCTCCACCTTCTGTCCGATTTATTTTCATTTATTGTTTTTGCTATTAAGGCACCCATACAAGTATTCGCTTCCCACCAAGTCTCGTTGAGCTGATTATGCAGCTCTTTTACTTTTGCAAAATCCTTCCTATTTTCGGCTTGTTCTCGTATTAATAGTCCAATTTTCTGCCCTAGATTTTCAACCCTCCTTTTCTCCTCACAGTCTGGGAAATTGGCTAGGTCTGGCAAAAAAGCAGGTTGGTTAGACATTGTATTGTTCCTTCTCAAATTTTCATGCTGTGATGCCACATAACGGGCAAGGTCACTTGCGCTGCCAATGACCCCTTGCTGCCCGTCAAGGCCGCAGACGTTCTCGGCGTCAAGTGAACCGCCTAGTTCGGCAATTTTCTGTATATGAAATTGGCGGGGCGTGGGGGAATTGAACCCCCAGCGCTCACTCCCATATTTTAAGGGTATTATTTTGGGAAACTTACCTCCTCCCGCAGTGATGGGTATCACCCAGACCGCCCCAGAAGCGCTGTCCCCGCCGCTACGCACATCATCAAGATAGTTGAAACCATAATGCTTGCCTCCATTTTGATGTTCACAGTTACAAACAACGACATAGAGGTGACGATTTCAACTGAGAGAGCGCAGAGATTCCCCAAGAAAATACCCAAATAAGGGCTATTCTATCTTCAATTTCATATAAATTTTAATTACCGTCTACAAGTATAAGTCATTTCAAACAGTTATACGTTTTACTATATAGAAACGTCCCTTCTCTGCTAGGGTAGCCATGGTAGAGCACATTTTCACGATCCGTGAATGAAGTTGCCCAGAACACAGAGTGGAACAAGTCGTAACCCGTGGTATTAAGTAAAGCCTTCCGTGCATCCTCTGCGCTGCCGAAACCATAAGCATCATATAAAACGAGAAAAATTCTCGGACACTGAGCTGGAACTCCTTTGTTTTCAAGTTTCATTCGTTTCTTAGTCACAGCCTCCTGGATAAGCCCTTGAAGTTCGTTGTGAATTTCACCTTCCCATTTTGCTTCAGGTACTTTACCTAGACCAACGGCAGCACCAGTGGCAAATAACTTTTGGATACTCAAGTGCCCTTGCTTTTCATCCAACAGCAAGGTTTCTACTGTGGATTCTTCTGAGCCAGTATCTCGAATAAACAAGAGAGCGTTCTTACAAAGTTCACGCCATTCTGCAGTATTTTGGCGCGGAAGGTTCGGGTGCCTTTTTACGTGTAACCAATATGTGCCAATCAAGCACCCTTCATCGGTGGCGCTCTTATTCACTACATCTTTGAAAGTTGTACAGGCCGCATGATACGCCTGTTCATTGACAATGCTTGTGACTTCTACTGCATATCTTTGACCATCAAGATCGATCCAAAAATCGGGAGGGTCGTTTGGTTCCCGATGAACTTTAACATCCTGGTATCCACAATAATGTTTCAGTTTGTGTGCCAAAGAATCAACACAGACGAGTTCCTCATCAATACGATTCATCTAGTTCTCCTTTTTGTTACTTCGGATCCCATGCCGAACGCTGGAGCTGAGACGCGGGAAACGCGCCAGCGTTTTCCCGTCGATTCTCCAGCGACTTGTTAGCCCTTAGACCTAAACACCGGCCTGTTGAGAATGCCGTGAAGTGTGCCCTTACCGGAGATGACCTCTCTACAAGTCCTCTCAATATCGTCTACGATCTTGTCCAGCCGAGGATTGATGGGGTCTTCCTCCTGTAAACCTTCCCAGAACACTGCCTCATGTTTTTCAACACTTCTTTGATGCTGCTCCCATTGTTGCTCGATTCTGAAGTTTTCGCGTGCCCATAGCCTGGCAAGCATTCTTGCCGAGACAATTATCTCGCTAACAATCCTCCGCAAATCATCAAAAGGCTTTGCTTTGTCTTTTCCAATTTGAGCCATGAAACGATACCGCATGGCATGCAACCTATTAAAAAGTTCCTGGTGATCGTTGTACCGTTTAAACACAACACTTGCGTTCTTTCGAGCCTCGTAAGAAGTCTTAGACTCATGTTCACCTTTTTCAATAGACTCAGTTTCGCTGGAATAACTTGCCGGGTGTCGAATATGCCGGATCGCATCTCCCGCCTCATAGAAGAGAGCCAGGGTCTCCTCAGCGAGCTCAATCTGCCTTCTTCCCCTGTGCTCTCGTCTCCATGAATCAATGCCGTAGATAGCAACCCAGGTTCCGATAAGAACTGATGCATCTCGTAGTGTTCCAATCCAGTCCATACGTACTCCAAAGAGGGGCTAACATTGATTAGATTGATCCGCATAATATGCGGAATACAGGTATTTTGCCCATATAACATGCCTTTGATATGGCAAATACTATCGTGATAATTACTCCAGACACTGCCACTTGTGTCTCTTTGCACTTGTTATCATGTCGTCTTATACGGATCAGCATAAAATCCCCTTGTTCCATTTGATCTAATGACAATAAGTCTGCTCCGTGCGGCTGTTGTAATGACGCGAGGATGATAGGAAATTGTTTTTTCTTTAAAGAGGATGATAATACAAAAATGAAGAAGATTGCAAGTTCTTTTTAGTTTTTTCTGAGGAAGGAACGGGAGCGAATCTCTCCTTGCTGGGAAAAAATAGGGGGTCGCGTCTTGATTCTTGAATTTTAACTAACGCGAATCTGCCTCCTGACCGATCCCCCTGTCACGAACTCCCTGATGAGGGATGGAACCCTCGCCTCGTATCCGCCTGCCCCCGCTTCCACCAGCCGCTCAAGTTCAATCCGTTTGTGGTGGATAACAGGGATAGATATTGACATCTGGAGAGAAAGTTGATTACATTACACAAACCTCATTCCCCTTTTAAAAAGGGAGAAGATGCTATTTTTACGATTTTTCAGCAGGGTGATTATGACGCTATCTGTAGTGATGACAAGAGATTTGTAAAAAGGTTACGCTTTTTTAATATTCCGTATATAACCCCTGCGGTATTTATTGCAATTTTATTTAAAAATGGCAAATTAACAATACCTGAGGCTATGGAAAAACTGGATTCCTTGTCACCGTTTGTCAGTGATGAAGAATACAGCGCAATTAAAGCAATTTTAGGAAG
>MHDQ01000196.1:0-8638 GCA_001803565.1 Nitrospinae bacterium RIFCSPLOWO2_12_FULL_45_22
GGTTGCGTATTTCAAGTAAAAATTAGTATTGTCTAAATAGCTTAGGTGCGGATTATTGTCATTATCTAACTCTAAGGAAGTGTACCACCCTACATCCCCCTGGGTATCCACTGTATCCTTTTGCCACGCTGACCCATCAAAGTATATATATTTGAGGTTTTGACCAGTAGGCTCATAGTAGCTTATGTGGGGACGGTCATTAGTATCTAACTCCAGAGAGGGGAACCAAGCAGACTCACCACTCTTGTCAGTCTCGATGTTCCATTTGCTGCCATCGAATTTGGCATATTTAAGGACATCATTTGTATCATCATAATAGGCGATAGCCGGGCGGTTGCTGGAATCTAAATCAATAGAGGTAAAATCACCTATACTAGCACTGCTGTCCACGGTTTCTTTGATCCAGCTTGTACCATTATAATAAGCATGTTTCAGATATGCACTCTTGTGCTCCTGGTAGCTTATATGTGGCCTATCGTTACTATCCAAGGTAAGGGAAGCCCCCCCACTGGCCCCGCCACTATCTACACTTTCTATGGTCCATGAGTTACCGTCAAAAGAGGCATATTTAAGAGTACTATTGGTAGAATCCAAGTAGGCAATGTGGGGTCGGTCATGACTGTCTAACTCCAGGGAGGAGTACCACCCGACAGACCCTGCACTATCTACAACTTGTCTAACCCATTCACCTTTATCAAGATAGGCGTATCTCAAATCATAATTAGTATATTCTAGATAACTTATGTGGGGCCGGTTCTTACTGTCTACTTCTATTGATGTATACCAACCGATGTTGGGAGGATCGGTGGGATTGTCAGCGGTCATCACTTGCCACGCTGCCATAAGCGGTGATGGCGTGAAGAAAAGTGAGATTAATAAGATCAGCCCTGATATGGAACATCGAAGATCGGGCGCTCTAATATCTAGGTAATAGCAAAAGTTAGTTTGCAGTGCCTTTGATATGTATCTTAATAATCTTTTTATATTCAAGACGACTTCTCCTATTTCTGCTTATGGTGGTGGTGGAGGTGGCGGTGGAGGTAGTACTGGTTTTAATGACCCTGCTTTTGGGTTATCCGTAGGTTGTTGTGGTATGGGGGGCAAGTCTGCTGGTTTATCCCTCGCCCCCAAGCTAGAAGCAATGTCCCGGATTGCAGTTGCGGCCTGCCCTGCTTCTCCTTCCGCTGGTGAAGTAACAAGTTCTTCCCCTTTGGCAGTAACTTCTTCGCTTAGGGCTTTTTCTGCAGGTGGTGTTTCGGCCAACTGTTTGCTTATCTGGGTATCCTGAAGCAAAGGGGCCTTCTGATCAGGTGGTGCGAGGATAGGAGGGGCAGGATGTTTACCAAGACTAATTTCTGTCATATAGTTCTCTCTGAGGATTTGTTCTCCTCCTACCTCGGCCAGGATATTCTTTACCAGGACTTCACCGGATAACACTATGACTATGGTCAGTTGAGGATTTACTACCCAGGTCAGAAAGTCGGTGCCCCGCGTAGATATGACGGCCGTTGGGGTTTCTATCTGGAAGCGGGAGCCTTCACCGGTAAAGGTCTTACCTACTATGGCCCTTACTTTGCCTGAAACCAGGCTGAAGACCGAGCTGCGGCGATCCTTCTCTGGTAGATAGACATGCTCATTGATCAGTAACTGGGTATTCTCCCCCAGGCTCAGGAGGCTATCATCGTCCATTAGGAACTCTACCTTGCTGGCCTCTTTGGTCTGGACCGTATCGTTAAGGATTAAAGGATCGGTGAGTTTCATGGCCAGCCATTCTGTAGCCTTTTGATGGCGGTCTAAGGCCTGGCCCTTTAGGGCACTGACCGACCCAATAGGCTCCTGGGCCCAGAGCACATCAGGTAATAGGCAACACCAAAAGAAGATAATAAAAATCAATAAACGCCTTATCATTTCTCTGATCACCCTATAAAAAATGTAACCAAGGGGGATAAAGGGATAGAGGAGATTAATGGTGATAAAAAATATTTATGTTATCTCCTTTTCCCCATAATCCCCAAATCTCCTTTCTTACACAAGTATCCACTGAGGACAGCCTTGAGTTACTTAGATAGAGCAAAAGTAAGTTTTAATCTCACTGCTCACTTTATTAATATGCCAGGTTTAGGGTGGCAAAGACTAGTTCCCGGTCGTAGTCATATAGGGCCAAGTTAGAGTCATGGGTAATGTTCATATATTTTACCGAGAGGGTATACCCCTTACCCAAATCAATCCCTACGCTAACCGCTGCACTATATTCCTTATCCCGCCTGGTTTTACGCAATGCTGTATCTGTGTGGAGAAAGTCCTGTCGGTAATAGTCGAAATCGAGGGTTAGAAAGAGCCTTTTCCAGATAAAACCCAGGGGGGTATAGAAACTAATAGAAGCTTTATTCCCTTGATAGTCCCAGTTCTCTCCCCGGGCCAGGTCATTATCATAGGCATAGCCCAGCTTTAGGTAGCGGGTATTCTCAGCAAAAAAGATATATTGCTGCAACCCGATCAGGTGGTTATAGGCATCACGATTAAACGGGGTCGAAATAGTTGTCGAATGGAAGTCCTTGTGCTGTAAGCGGTATTGGAGCTGAGTGACAAGATTAGGCCGGTACATGAAGGAGAAGATATTATTGAGGCTATTGCTGTCCAGATAGCGGTTGTTCTCCAGGAGATCATTGCTATAGTCGTAGCTCAGAAACCAGTAATAAGTTTTTTCTTTATATTTGCCCTGGTAGGAAGAATAGAGGCTCAGGACATGATCTTGCAGATCAAAGTCCTCTAGAGAACTATGGATGCTTTGATACAGGGCATAGCGGGTATTTAGAGACCAATTGGGCCGCTCCCAGAGCCGATACTCACCACCCAGGGAAAATACCCCTTTAGTATTGCCTTGCTGGGTAACTTCCTGTACTACCGAGGTGTCACCGGGCTGCAGGATGACATTGTCATCGTACTGCGGGCTCATGCTGGCAAAGATACGCCAGCGTTTAGCCAATTTTTTACGCTGCTGGATATCCTCCAGATACTTTTTGGCGCCTAAGCCTAGCTCTGAGCCGGGGTCTATTTTTATACAGCCCTGGAATTCTTTCTCGGCCTCTTCCAGACGGTTCAATTGCGAATAAGCCAGGCCGGAGAAGAGATAAGCGGTTTGGGCAAGGGCCTTATCCAACTCCCGGGACTTAGTAAAGAGGGGTGGTACCGGCTCATACTCTTTTGCTAAATAATGGATATAGCCCTGATAATAATATACCAGGGCACGTTCTGGTTGATATTGCTCTGCGGTGCGGAATTCCTGTAGGGCCTGAGCATACTTACCCATCTTGAAAGAGGTGATGCCCAGATCAAAATGGATAGTGGTTCGTTTAGGATCCAACTGAAGGGAGCGTTGTAAAGAGGCCAGGGCTTCGGGATACTGTCCCAGCTCTATCTGAGTAAGGCCGAGATAATAATGGGCCTCGGCATTTTGGGGCTGGGCTTTTATTGCTTCCTGGAGGGCTGTGAGGGCCTGGTTAAACTCTTTCTTATTATAAGCCAGCACCCCTTTGGAGAGATAAACCTCACCCTCACCATACTCGGCTGACCATGCCGTACTAATTACGGCTAGAATCACGCTAATACTAACTACTAGCCCGAGACAACCCTTTGACCAGCCCACCTCTCTCTCCCGGATAAGTTTGGTTTGAGCGATCACCCTAGAAGGGTGTTGAGGACGATATTTTGTGTTTATACCTCATTCTGTTAGGCATGTCAATCTTTTTATTTTATGGTATTGTTTTACTGATTGCCCAGGATAGTCACTATCCCTACAGACCCTGGCCCACCCAGGTTATAGGCCAAGCCCAATTGCGGATTTTTTACCTGGCGTTTTCCCGCCCGGCCTTGCAACTGCAGAGTCAGTTCATAAATCATACGTACACCGGTAGCACCAATAGGGTGGCCGAAGGACTTCAACCCACCGCTGGGGTTAACCGGCAGTTCCCCTTCCAGGGTTGCAGTAGGGATAAATTCTCCCCCTTCACCTTTCTTGCAGAATTTAAGGTCCTCATAGACTAAAATTTCTGTAATAGTAAAGCAGTCGTGCACTTCGGCAAAGCTGATCTCTTTCCTGGGATTAGTGATACCCACCTGTTTATAGGCCATTTCTGCTGCTAAAGTGGTAGCTTCAAAACCTAGATAGTCATAGCCAGGTTTAAAATAGGGCTTCCCACTGGTTACCGCAAGCCCTAACCCCTTTACATACACCGGATTATCCCGGTATTTTTTGGCTAGCTCCTTCTTACAGATAATAGCCGCGGCTGCACCGTCAGTGGTAGGGCAGCAATCGAAAAGGCCCAGGGGGCTAGAGATCATTGGGGCTTTTACTACTTTGTCTACGGTCACTTCCATTTGGAAATGGGCCTTAGGACTAAAACAGCCATTCTTATGGTTTTTAACCGCAACCTGGGCCAGGGTTTCCCTGGTTATACCATACTTATGCATGTACCTGGTAGCGGCCATGGCAAACAGGCTAGGGGCTGTGGTTCCATAAGCCAATACTGGATGATTACCAAAGGTTCCCAGACCACGCTGTCCTGAGTCTTTCAATTTTTCTACCCCTACCACCAGGGCATTATCGTACATTCCTGATGCCACAGCAAAACAGGCATTGCGGAAGGCATCCATCCCCGAGGCACAAAAATTCTCCACCCGCGTGATGGGAATATTATAGAGTTTGAGAGGGTCGGCCAAGGTAGTAGCAGATATTCCGGAGCTTAAGGTAGCTACCCAGGCAGCCTGGATTTCTTTAGGGTCAATCTGGGCATCGGCGAATGCCTCAAAGGCCGCTTCTATTATCATGTCATCAGTACTCATCTCGTAGTTCTCTCCAAACTTGCTGCACCCCACACCGATTACGGCTATCTTATCCTTAATACTCATATCCCTTACCTCCCTCAGGTTTGATTACTGGTTATTAGTTATTAGTTATTGGTTATCGGTTATTAGTTATTAGATAGGTCTTGCCTTCCAGAAATAATTATGGAAGCCATAGCTATCATGGATCTTTCTAAAGGTTAATTCTACCGGCATATCTATTGCCACGGCATCGGGATTACAGTCGGTCATGGAAAGGTATATCCGGCAATTACCGCTCAAATCAATAACAGCTTGGGTATAGGGTGGGTCTGGACATATAGCCAGGTAATCGTGCGTAAAAGTAAAGACCTTCCCATCCCTGGCCAACTTTATATCAGTAAAATTATCCTTGGAACCGCACTCTACACAGACCCGGTCTCTGGGGTATTGGAGGGTGGAGCATTTATTGCACCTCTCGCCATAAAGTGGTAGTAATTGTTTTTCATCCCGGAAAAATACTACCGGTGAAGTGACTGATGGCTCAGATGGGGTTTCTTTTATTGCCAGGTTGCGGAACCGGGTATATTTGCCATAGCTACTGATGGACAACTTGTTGGTTATCTGTCCATTTATACCCTTTTTGACTTTAAATTTTTCAATCGCCGCTGTAGCCTGGAGCAGGAAGGCATCGCTCCCATCGCCATAGCTTACCAATAATATTTTATCTCCCGGCTTAGCCCCTTCCAGGGCGGCACTGAGCATGATCAGAGGGGCAGCGGTGCCGGTATCACCAAGCTGTAACCAAAAACTATCCTGGATTTGGGACTTGGGGTCAAAGCCAGCCTTGCCCGCAATGCCCGCTAACCCTCGCGGGTTAGGGGAATAGATTACGGCCTTGGCTATATCCTGAGGCTTCAAGCCAAACTTAGCAAAGGCCTTTTTAAGCACTTCCCCCATGACCCGCGTATAGCCATATTTCAGCTCAAAGGACCCGGGGAAAGATTGGATAAACTGCCGGTTATCCAGGCGCCAGGTGCCCAGGAATTCATCGGCTAAAGAGTAGCTATCCAATATTTCGGCAATAACATCTTCGGTATCCAGAAGGACTGCTCCCGCACCATCACCCACCATCTGTTCGGTTGGGGAGTCAGGCTCACCCATGCGGCAATCGGCAGCTACCACTAAGAGCTTTTTGGCTGTACCAGCTCGTACGGCATCTAAGGCTGCTAGCAAGGCCGAAGTGCCAGCCCGCAAAGAATCACTAAAATCGGCTGTTCGGATCTCTTTGCTCAAGTCCACCGCGGAAGCTACGGTAGTGGCTACCTGTTTTTCTCGATATGGTGGATTGGTGCTGGCAAAATATAACCCCTCAATCTTTCTGGGGTCTTTATTAGCAATACAGTTCAGGCTAGCCTCTACCGCCATGGTCAAGCTGTCTTCATCATAATTAGTTACCGCCCTTTCTCCACCCATGGAAGGGATTCCCCATTCCTTAGCCAGGATATCCCGGCCTATTCTACATCTAGGTATATAAATACCATGAGCACTTATTCCTACTGCCATTGTCGCTCCCTCCTTATTGTTTGTTCAGATAGAAATCTCCCTTTCTTACACATCCCCTCTCATTGAGGGGAAGGGATAAGTGAGGGTGTCCTCTTTCAGACTCTTCACTACTTTTGGTCAAATATAAAATATGGCATATCATAGCACAATTTTTCAGAGTCAAGAAAAAAATTTTATTTGACACAGACAGATATTTTTTCTAGCATCTGCATTGCATTAACCCGCTCCAAACCGATACAGCTTTTGTAACTGTTTAGCCACGGATGGACACTGATGCGTGAGGCGTAAAGCGTGAGAGCGTAAGTGGTGAGGGGTATTTTCCCCTTACCACTTACTCCTTACGTCCATTATTACATCTGGGTATATCCGTGGCAAATATTTATAAGACTTTATTTGGCTGAACTGTTACCTTTTAAGTTATATGGACATAGATCAGGAGTCCTTACGAAAGGGGTTTGAGAGGTTTATTCAGGCAGCTAAAGGCATTCCGGACCAGGTACCTATCTCTGCCCAGATGCCAGAGCATGTCCACTGGCTCTGTGGGCTGAACACGCAGGATTTTTATACCCAGCCGGTACCCTTTGTTAAGGCCATGGTAGCGGTTCACCAGTATTATCAATTAGATGTAGTGTATCTTTTTTATGATATATATAATGTAGAGGCAGAAGCCCTCGGTCAACCTATCCTTTATCGGCCCCATAGTATGCCAGATTTAGACCATAGAAGGCCCCTTATTAAAGAAAAGGGGGATCGAGATAAGCTGGTCCTGCCTATCCCTACTAAATCTGGCCGGATGCCTTTTGTGGTAGAAATATGCCGGCTATTTACGGACTATACTGGTCTGCCGGCCCTGACCGGGATTTGTGCCCCCTTTAGCCTGGCAGTAGGGATAAGGGGTTATGCGGCATGGGTTAGAGACTTGCGGAAAGATACCCAGTTTGCCCATGACCTTTTGCGGCTGCTTACCGAGGAAGTTTTGATCCCCTGGGCCAAAGGGTTAAAGGTGGCCTGTGAAGGGAAGCTGATTCTTTTTGCCGCTGATGCCTGGGCTTCCCCACCCAATATTGATATGAGTATCCAGGAAGAGTTTGTAGTCCCTTATTCTAATCGCCTATATGAGGCTAGTGGTGTAGCTCCATTAGGCCAATGGGGTCACTCATTTATGCCTGACCCAGAAAAATTTATGGAGAGTCAACTGGCTATGGGCATGCCGGGTATTATTGCCCTGGACCCAGATACCGAGAGGCTTGGACCGGAAAGATTCAAAGAGTTCGCCCTTAAGAAAGATGTCCCTCTTACCCTGGGCTTTAGCTCGCAATTATTACGGGATGGGCCACAGGAAAAGATTATAGAACGGGTAAGACACTATCTGACTATTGGCGCTCCAGGGGGAAAACTCCTTTTCTTTCTTAACTATGTGCCGGCTGATACTCCACCTGCCCATATTCAAACTGTAGTAAACACAGTCAGGCAACTGGGTCAATATACTGGGGAAGGGTTGGAGGTAGGGATTGGTCAGCCATGGGTACCGTTTCCGGATTATTTGAGAAATATCGGGATAAACGACCAGAGCTATTTTTATAGGAGGGATTAGATATGAGCAATGGGGAGTTAGAGAAAAGGATACAACTGTTAGAGGATCGAGAGGCGATAAAGGAATTGAGGGCCAGGTATTGCTGGACAGTAGATGAAGGGAAATATGAAGAGTTCCTGAACCTCTTTACTGACGACGTGGATTGTGATTTTGGCAGCCTGGGTACTTTTAAGGGCAAAGCCGAGTGGAGAAAATTTGTCTATGAAACGATTCCGGTTTTCTTTTCCAAGATGCGTCACCTGATCCATAATGAGAGTACTGAACTTGAAGGAGGCCAGGCTAAAGGGAGGGCCTATTTTGAATTTGTCGGTATACGCCAGGGGGAGAGTTTTGTGGGTGGTGGTCATTATGAGCATAAATATAGCAAGATAGATGGTCAGTGGAGATTCAACGCGATCAAGGCAGTAATTTATTATATGGCTCCGCTCAAAGAAGGCTGGGCTAAAGGGAGCGACTACTGCGGGCTGATGATCTGACCTTTTCGGTGTGTCAGGGCCACGTCAAGGTCATCTTAGAAGTCGATTGGGTAACTCAAGGCTTTAGCCTTGACAGATCAACCCTGAAGGGTTGAGTTACAGGGGCTGCTCAGGATGCTTTGACGTTACCGTGTTCGGTGTGTGATTAAGGATTGTTCTGAGACAAAAAATATGATATGCT
>MHDQ01000196.1:8646-15172 GCA_001803565.1 Nitrospinae bacterium RIFCSPLOWO2_12_FULL_45_22
TTCGGTGTGTGATTAAGGATTGTTCTGAGACAAAAAATATGATATGCTAGCCCCATATTTTGATAGCAGAGGAATTTTCTTTTTGGACCCAGATGAACACAGATTATCTGGCTATTAACCAAGGTGAGTTGTGAGCAGTGAGGAGTAAGCAGTGACTGCTCACTAAAATAAAAAGGGTGTGGCTATTCTTTGTCATAAAACCTAGTAGTTACTCAATAAGTTGTGGAAAATGCCCTTGAACCAGACGCTGATTCTTCTCCGCGTCTCTGTGCCTCTGCGGTGATATTAACTCCCCACAAGATATTGAGCAATTACTTCCACTACCATTATTAATGGATTTCTGACAGAAAATAGCCCCCCCAAATAAAAGGGAGAGGGTTATGGACTTCAGGTTTACTCAGGAAGAGGAGAAGTTTCGACAGGAGATAAGGGAATTTCTCAAGCGAGAACTCCCTCCTGATTGGACAGGGTGGCCAGTTTTGGGAGAAGCGGATACTGATGAAGATTGGGCATTTTGCCGGCAGATGACCCGCAAGTTGGCCGAGAGGGGCTGGTTAGCTATTGGCTGGCCCAAAGAATATGGTGGCCAGGGGGCATCCTATATCATGCAGATCATCCTTAGTGAGGAAATTAATTATCATCAGTCACCCGGGATGGATTTTATGGGTATCGGGATGCTGGGGCCTGCTCTGATGGCCCATGGGGCTGAGGAACAGAAGAGGCGCTATCTCCCTGGTATTGCCCGGGCAGAGGTAGTCTGGTGCCAGGGTTTTAGCGAGCCTAATGCCGGTTGCGATTTGGCATCGCTCCAGACCAGGGCGGTAGAAACTGACGACTGTTTTATTGCTAATGGCCAGAAACTCTGGACCAGTAATGCCCACCGGGCAGATTGGTGCTTTTTTTTAGCCCGGACAGACCCAGAAGCCCCTAAACATAAAGGAATCAGCTTTTTATTGGTGGATCTCAAGACCCCGGGTATTACGATCCGTCCCCTCGTAAATATAGCCAATGGCCGGTCTTTTAATGAGGTCTATTTTGATGAAGTGAGGGTCCCTAAAGAGAATTTGGTGGGGCAGAAGAACCGAGGATGGCAGGTAGCCCAGACTTTGCTGGGGCATGAGCGATCGGGGATACATAGAATTGCAAGCGCCAGACGTAACGCTGATCTTTTAATCGAGTATGCCCGCGAGACCGGCTTGGGCAAAGACCCCTTGATAAAGCAGAAGCTGGTCCAGCTAACCATTGAGGGAGATATAGCCAGACTCCTGGCTTATCGCGTGGGCTGGCTACAAACTACGGGACAGGCTGTAGAATATGAAGCCTCTATGTCCCGGGTATATGGTGCAGAATACCAGCAACGGGTTGCCCGGGTAGGCATGCAAATCCTGGGCCTCTATGGTCAACTGGCGAAGGATTCTAAATGGACAAAACTGTATGGAAAAATAGAAGAAGATTATCTGTGCTCTATTGGTGCAACCTTAGCTGCCGGTACTTCTGAGATACAGAGAAATATTATTGCCTTAAGGGGCTTGGATCTACCCCGGGGCAATTAATAACCAATAACTAATGACCAATGACCAATAACTAAATGGGGAGGGAAAGATTATGGATCTGGGGTGGAATGAAGAACAGGAGATGCTTAGAAAGACCGCACGGGATTTTTTGGCCAAAGAATGTCCTCCAACATTGATACGGGCTGTGGAAGAAGACGATAAGGGGTACTCTCCTGAGCTCTATAAGAAGATGGCTGAGCTAGGCTGGCTGGGATTGGTGTTTCCAGAGAAATATGGTGGCGGTGATGGTGAGTTTCTGGATTTAGTAGCTTTACTAGAAGAGATGGGGCGTTACCTGGTACCAGATACTTTTGTCTCTACGGTAGTCCCTTGCGGCCTGCCTATCCTTTCTGCTGGCAGTGAGGAACAGAAGCAAAAGTTATTACCCCAGATAGCCGCTGGGAAGATAATCCTGGCCCTTGCCCTGACCGAGCCCAGCGCTACTTATGACCCCAGTGGCATTACTGTGCGGGCTGTGGCAGGGAAGGATGATTATATTATCAATGGCACTAAGCTATTTGTCCCTAATGCCCATATAGCCGACTATCTGCTCTGTGCTGCCCGTACTAAAGAAACGGCTAAGAAGGAAGATGGGATAACCCTATTTTTGGTAGAGAGTAAGAGCCCGGGGATATCTTGCGCCTTACTAAAGACCATCGCCTCTGATCGGCAATGCGAGGTAAATTTTAAGGATGTAAGGGTGCCCAAAAAGAATATCGTAGGTGATCTGGATAAGGGTTGGGCAGTTCTGAGCAAGGCATTAGAACAAGCTGCTATTGCTGAATGTACCCTGATGCTGGGTGGTGCCCAGCAAGTCCTGGAAATGACAGTCAATTATGCCAAAGAGCGGATCCAGTTTGATCGCCCTATTGGCAGCTTCCAGGCCATCCAGCATAAATGCGCCAATATGCTTATTGATATTGATGGTGCCAAATATATCACTTACCAGGCCGCCTGGAAATGCAGCGAGGGCCTTGATTGTACCCGGGAGGTATCTATGGCTAAGGCATGGGTAAGCGAGGCTTATCAGCGGGTCTGCATAGAAGCCCATCAGATCCATGGCGGCATAGGCTTCACTAAGGAACATGACCTCCAGCTCTATTTCCGCCGGGCAAAGAAGTCAGAGCTGGCCTTTGGTGACGCCACCTTTCATCGGGAGCTAGTTGCCCAACACTTAGGGCTATAAATATAAAAAAGGGTAAATCTAAAAACGGAAATTTAATAAATTTAAGTAGTGTCCCTTAATTTCATTCAAACTAATTTATTTATGGACCCAGGTAAAAATTCATTGATCTGAGTGAGATAAAGGCTTCTTAGTAGGAAGGGGGGGATTATGCTACCCTCCAATAAATTTGTCCCATTAAGGGATAACAACAGGCTTTGCGGCGCTCTATTATTTTGGATTAATGGGTTGAGGTCGCTCCATGCCGCCCGCTTCATGGTACCGCCTGGCGTCTAGAGGTTGCTCAGGTTAGGGGTAAGGGGGTGAGGCCGAGGCTCTGGAGGAAAGATTCCAGGTGATCCAGTACCTGGATCTCTTGCAACTCCCGCGGATCAGCGCTGCTCCCTTCATAGACCATACTGGGGATACCTTCGTTTTGTAAACCCAGCCGCTGTTCTACATGGTGTGCGGCCCCGCCTTTACAGGAACGGTCCAGGATAAATATTACTCCATCAGCCTTCCAGCCCTGGGCTACTTTCACCTGCTCTTCCACCTTTAAGGAAAGAAGGAAAGAGCTTATCATGGGGGTATAGATTAAATATAGCTCTGCCAGGGCATTGAGGGCATCATCCCGGTTCTTTATCACTATACCCCGCTCAGTGGGAGTTTTAGCCACCTTCCAGGCGCCGTCCCCGGCCACTTCAAAGGCCCCATGAATAGCAAACATCATGCGGCCACCAATAAACGTTGCCCCGTATTTTTGAGGAAGCTTCATGATACTCTTGTTATACCAGGGGGGTAACCCTTCGTGCAGCAACCGGCACCGTTCCCAGGCAAAGGCAGCTATCTGGTTCTTTACCCGATCCTCTACTTCATCACATAGCATCTGGAGCCAATCAGCGGTCCCTTTCTTATGTTTAGCCGATACCATCAAGGTAGTGAAGGAATTGAACATCTTTAGGTCCAATGGCGCCGGTATAGCCTTCTGGAAATCGCTGATCTTTGCCCAGCATACCTGACTACGCCACTCATTCTGTACCGCCTCCAGCAACAACTCATCATCATATTTCTTTTTGGTAACCTTTTCCATCCACTCAATCGCCTGGTGCATCTGGGAGATAAGATAATTTTTCCCAATCTCGATCCGTGACTCCGGGATGATCGGGATATCTACCGCGAAAAAAGGGATGCCATAGTGTTCGCTGAGCATGAGGGAGGTCTTGGCCTGGGCTTCACAGGCATGGGCATCAATGCAAAAATCCGGTACTACCATATCTCCCCAGGGGCTACGGTTATGAAAATCGAGCAGGGCAGACCCCAGGCTTACCCGCAGTGTAGCACAAGTATCTGCTGCCAGGCCCTTGACTTCGGCCGCCTCATGGCATCTAATGGCCAGGTCGCGGTCACGCATTATCCGGGAAAAATAAGGCCCCACACCAAATATGCCACAATCACCCAGCCCCGCTGAGAGGGAAGATAGCATGGCATAACCCCCTAAGATTAAAGGCTCGCCACGCTCTTTGGCCTTCCACATGCTTAAAAAATAGTCCTTTCTTAACTCCTTCATCCTTTGCCAGCAATCCAAAGGTTTTGTCTCATATTTCTGTAAAGTGTTCATCTCTCGCATCCTTTCGCACAAATGATATGGGTGTAACTAGTTTCTGTCAGAAATCCATTAACCCTGTAGTGGCAGAGCCGGGTACCCTTTGGGTGCTGCTAGGAATGTCGAGCAAGCTCGACCACTACAAATTATATTATATAGGCTTTATGACAAAGAATAGCCGCACCCAAATATATTCACAGTATCTCTTGCCTGAGCACCTCGATAAATGCCTCTACGCGAGTACGGAACTGCCCTACCGGGATAGTAATATCGGTCTCTAGCTCCAGGGTAGGGATGTTATGGGACTTAAGCAATGACTTAATAACGGGTAAGTCGTAACCATGAGGGTCACAGAATTTTTGCTGAATGAGGATTGCCCCATGGACCTTATAATCTTTAACCAACTGTAGTATATGGGGTAGGCGACGTCGTTCTACCAGGTCTTTTTGTGGGCACAAAGGCCGCTGTATATAACGCTGGGCAATAGCGGCCAGGCGATCCTCTTCGGGAATAATCTCATTCCAGAAATAGCGACTGCCGGTACAATGGTCATCAATTACCAGATTAGCTCCCAGGGATTCAGTCAGGTGTAAGAAGCCCAGGTCATCGCTCTCGCTACCGATAAGCATTAAGCGAACTCCTGGTTCAAGCCCATTTTTCTCTTGCTGCAACTCTTCTAGCATAGACCTGAGCCAATAGTTATGCTCCTCTTTATCCATAAACATACTGGCTAGCACCATCTCCATAGACCCTGCGCCAGAGATCGGTGGCCGCTCCCGCTTCCTGAGCTCATAAATTTGCCTCATCAGGCGCCGGTTAGTGTTATATATTTCTATGCTATGGTCTAAAGCCTGCGTAGAGATAGTATTGCCGCTCCAATCTTCTAATGCCTGTTTAAGGGCCTGGAGTTCTTCTGTTAAACAGTCCCTGGCGGAAGGATTTACCAGATGGGCGGGCATATAAAGATAATAACTAAAAGTAATAGGTATATGCCGTCGCCAACTGTCAAAGGTCTGGCGTATATGCATACACGAATGGGCAGTTATAATACCGTCCAAATAGCTATACTCTCCTTTCAGGCCCTGGGCCAGGCAGTCCCTGGAATGAGCACAGTACATACCATAGATATGCATCTCGCTTATATCCTGGGGCTCATGGCTACCCATGATCCGCACTGGCAGGATACCAGCGGCATAGATGACTTCTTCAGGGACATAAGTACACAAATAGCCCATTACCTTCCCACCAGTACGGGCTTTCCATTCCTGGGCATATTGATGCCGCTCTGTAACTACTTGCTGAAATTTATCTAGTGCCTCCACCGTTAAGTACCTTTCCCTTTCATAAACGAACTAAGCTCAGATGCAGCTATGGAGCGTAGCAGAATAGCGGGCCGGTGCAGCGCCTTGCTAGGCCATTTTCCTTTAAATGCTCCTACAATGCTCCTACGGTTTAAGTTCTTTACCTGTTTCCCAGTCAAGATGCGTTTCCTTCTCTGCATGAAGATACCAGATAGAAATCCCATCATGGTGGGTGCGGATGGTTGTGCCCATTCTTTTGGCTTTTGTTTTGAAGTACACATGACAGAGCAAGCGGCGAACAAAAACTGCAGCCTCGTATTGCCAGACATTCATGCAAGCCAGACAATAGCCTGCATGACACAAGTTGCGCCTGTAAAAACCCAAATCTAGGGTGAAGAAAGTTGGACGGCTGAGTGTGTGCAGGAAGGGAATAACCTCATCATCTTTCATCCCCTTCCGCCCCACCTCATAGCCGATTTGACGAATCGGTATGCGCCAACCCCGGAGAAGCTGACGCTGACTTTCAGGAAAATTTTCATCCAAGACAATCACGTAGTGGTTAACTCTAGAGTATATTCATGAGCATGTTCAATGAATGCTTGACTTGCAAGACGGACAGCTTCGGCAATAGCTTCCTTTGTGATACTACCGCGCCATTCCTCGATAATCGCTTCCCATGACATTCCATTCGCAGCCTGTTCCAAAACCTGCCAAACCATAATGCGTGTACCGCGAAATGTTGGCTTACCATGGCAGATCTCTGGGTCAGTGACAATGTAGCGACCAATCATTTTACTTTTCATTTCCATATCCCCTCATGCATCCCATGCTCGATTAAAGGATACATGCCGAACTACTTGAGGTCAAGTGGCCTAACGAATAATCATATGGTTTCTGTATAATATCA
>MHDQ01000197.1 GCA_001803565.1 Nitrospinae bacterium RIFCSPLOWO2_12_FULL_45_22
TTCTGGTAAGGCATATTGCTTTAATTTTTGGGACACCTTTAATCACTTCCTTTAATCGGTTTTTGATTGCTGGGTATCAGATTGCCATTTTGATCAAATACCTCATGCCAGACTTCCCTTACCTTCCCATCTGGAGAAACTTCTCTTCTAATAGATCCTTTTTCTCCTGTCGGGCTTTTCCTTCTCCATCGCCTCTGGGTCCTCGATCCATCAGGATGGACTATCTCTTCATCAGGCTTGAATTTGCCCATATTTTCTATTCGGCAGATGTCAAAGGAAGATTAACACCTAATTTATCAAAAATAGGCTGCCTGGTCACTACAAAAATCAGTATGCTTAAAAGAAAATAGGAGAAAATAGAGACAGCGCCTATTTAAAAAAAAGAACGCCTGCACGGACAGATAACATGCTAAAATAGAAAATATAAAAAGGATATACTAAAATGAAGAAAGAGACTTTATACCTTGATACATCTGTTCCGAGCGCTTATTATGATAAGATGAAACCAGAGAGACAAAAGTTAACCTGGGAGTTTTGGAAAAAATTAGAGAAATACGAAGTATATATCTCAGAGATGACAGAGATAGAATTAAAAAACACAAAGGAGAGAAAGAAAAGAAATCAATTCCTCTCGTTGATTGCTGGAATGGAGATACTTCCTATAACCGAAGAGGTCATTGAATTAGTCCAAATCTACCTTAAAAATAAGGTTGTCCCTAAGGCAAAAGAAGAAGATGCTTATCATATTGCGGTTGCTACACTGAATGAGATTGATATTATTGTGAGTTGGAACTTTGACCACTTAGTGAATATAAAAACGAGGAGGAGAGTAAATGGGGTGAATATACTGCACGGGTATAAACCTATAGAAATAATCTCCCCTCCAGAGTTAGGAGGTGATTAAGGTGGCGAAAAAGAAAGAATTTACTGATGACCCAATGATGCATAAGCTGCATGAGATACGATCTGAGATTCACCAAAGGATTAAAGATTTAAACCCTAAAGAGAAGGTTGCATGGATACATAAAGAAGCAGAAGGATTTTTGAAATCTCAAGGTTATAAACTTACCCCTGCGAGGAAAGGTTATCGTATTGCGGCAAAGAGTATAAAAGGGTAAAAAGTATATAGTTCAGTAATCGGAGGCTGTTTTGATGATGAATTTGGTGAATATTCCGGCATCCTTCATAGAAGATAGGGTCAGGTCTTGAATCTTGACTTTTTCTCGATAGTCAGCAATGTCAAAAGTAAAGACCTGACCCCAGTAAACCACTGCGAATTACACAGGCAGGTCTTTTGGCAATCCTGTCCGGGTGTATCTTTTCAGGTCTGCTGACCCCCTTTTGCCCACCAATGAGTTACAAATAACGCAATCTTCCTTTTTCTTGTCAGTTCTTACATTAACCTTCCCTTGCATGCCCTTATAAACCAGCATCCGATTAGGAGTCCTTATGTTTGTCAGCAGCATGAGAAACTCAGTGACTGCCAGATTGGCTATGATGCCATTCAGGGATATCACTGCCGGGGCAGTTGCACCGCCACCTAAGCCATAACCGTGTTTTTCACGAAACTCCCTTTCAGGAGGGCTCTCCAATTCAATCTTGGCAACCTCTGTATCAATTTGGTTTGCACATAAAGCACAAAAATCACCAGGGCGAGCAATTATTACGCGCCCGCCAAATTCCACGACCCGGCCTTCCGCAGGGTAAATCTCAGCAGCCGAGTCAATCAGCGGGATTTCATATGCAGTTGAAAGCTCCGTCAGTATCAGCCGGGCTGCGTCATTATCCACACACCCGAAAAGATAATCTATATAGGTGAGTGCGTCCAGAACTTTCTCATTCCTAAGGTTCATGGACAGCTTGTTGATCTTGGCGTCGAGGCTTATCTGTTTTATCATTCTTTCCGCTACTTCCACTTTCAACCTTTTTTCTTTCACATCAATTGGGAGAGCGCCGACTAAACGGTTCAGGTTGGACTCCTCAACAATGTCATCATCAACTGTCAGGAAGTCTTCCGCTCCAAGATACGCAAGGGCCTGTGCTATATGGGATCCCATCCCTCCCAAGCCGACAATGCCGATTTTAGCAGTTGCCAGCTTCCTCTGGCCTTCTTCCCCAAATGCAAGTATTTGCCTTGAAAACCTACCATCGCTCATTTGTCACCTCGCTTAAAAAGAGTGGCAGACCAGCTAAACAACCTTTCCCGGATTGACGGTTTAACAATCTTGCATCTTCCATCTTTCTTGATTATGCGGACTTCTCTCACAGGAATTGGTATCGGGTTATCCGTGTTCCAGAGCTGACCATACACTGAAGTTTTAGTCCATACCAAAGCAGCATATTTTTTGCCGGGAAGTTTCCAACGGACATAACTGACAAACTGCTCCAGACCGACGACATCACTGGGAGAGAATTGTGCCATTCCATGGGTGCTTCTGTGAGAATGGCACTCCACAAGGTTGCAGTTCTTATTCCTTGCCGTTATCATTACCTTTACTTTCTCCTGCTCGTTCAATTCTAAATAAGACGATTCCTGAACGTCCCAACCAGTGGACTTTACCAAGTAAATGCCCTCGACATTCAGATTGATATTGGAAGAGGTCCCGGAATCGGTGGCGAAGAGGAAAGCTCCCTGTTCTTTTCTCCCTTTAAAGAGATGTCTTCTCAGTTCGTTGTAAAACTCTTCTGGAATTGTGATGATGGCTTCCATCTTAACCAAGCTCCCTTAGGCGAATTTTGACTGACCTCATGAAGGATAAAAGATTGTCCCCTTCCTCTGTGCTGCTTGATGGATGCCATTGCTCTGCATGCCAGGAGAAACAACCCCAAGATCCTCCTAACGGGACCCCTGCTCCTTCACTGTAGTTTTGGATTGGGTTATCGTTGCTCAGCTTGAGTCCGCTTTCCACATAGAAGTTATCCGGAGCAGTATGGGGGTATGAAGAAGGGATAAGAAATAGAAGCTTCGTTTGTTTGCGGTTCAATCCATCCGGCAGAGGGAAATCAGGTATCAATATCCAGTCATAATTCTCTCCGTGCTGCAGGTTTGGGTATTTTGCCCGGAGCAGCTCAATTTCCTTAAGCATTCTCTCTTTCATCATTCACCCCCTCTTGAATTTAGGAGCTCTTCCAAAACCGTGACCCGGCTTTAACTCTACGGTTTCATTTTCGCCAAGGGTTCTTTCCGTTCCATCCGGAAATTCTTCAACCACGGGCATGTCAGTTGGGAGATTTCCCAGGGTGCGAATTTCAGTCGTTGTGATCGTGTCCTTTTCCCACGGATACTCCTTTCCTTCGATCGTGACAAAATACTTTTTCCCTTTTTCGTTCATTTTTGCACCTCCTCTGTGGTAGAGGGGGCTATTGCCCCCTTCAACCTATTTCTTGTGTTTGGTCGTATCAACCAGGTTAAACTTTGAACCTTTAGGCCCTGGCGGCAAAGGTTCACCCTTGACCGATGTGACTTCGGTTCCTGTCCTGGTGTTCTTATACTGGCCAGAGACCGGAGTCTTCTCCCCTGACTTTAAACTTTTGGTATTTGTCATTTCGAGATCACCCCCTTCCTTTATTGGTTAATTAAATTTTAACCACCGCTTAATTTATTGTCAAGAGGATAAAACGAAAAAGATTAACCAGAGCTTAAAAATATTTTGACTAAAATTACCTTTTGATTTATATTTACACTGAAACGCTGATAGAGAGAGGGGCTACTATGAATGAAAATATTGCTGAGATAATCGGAAAGAGAATCAGGGCTAAAAGGGAGGAAATTGGCATGAGACAGAAGAGGCTTGCTGAAAAAGTGGAAGTGAGCCCTGCTGCAATCAATCAGTTTGAGAAAGGGGAGAAAAAGCCTTCTTCTGAGGTTTTGGCCCGTATCGCAACTGAACTTGGGGTTTCAACAGACTATTTGCTTGGTGCTTCTGATGAGGAGAAAATGTTCCTCAGCGGCAATGTGGTTGCTGCTTTCCGGGATTTTAAGGAATTAAGCAAGAAGGACAGAGAGATTATCTTAAGCCATATTGAATTTCTTAAGTCCAAGGCAAAAGAAAAGGAAAAAGGGAAATGAGCCTGGCAAAATATCATGCAAATTCCGTTATTAAGAAATTTAGCATCAAAGACCTGCCTGTTGACCCTTATAGAATCTCCAAAGAAATGGAGATTGAGGTTGTGGAAGATGATTGCGAGGGCTATACCGGGATGCTTTTGGTGGTTGCAGGCCAGGCCCTTATCAGCGTTAAGTCGAGTATAAGAGAATATCCCAAGAAGAGGTTTACCGTCGCACATGAAATGGGGCATTTTAGCATTCCTGAGCATATCACAGAGGAAAGGTATTTTTTCCAGTGCACGGACAAAGACCTCAATACCTTTGATAAAAAAGGAGGCAGGGAAGCCGAGGCTAACGAATTTGCCGCTGAGCTTCTGATGCCAGAAGACATCTTCAAGGAAAAAATAAGGCTAAAGGATCTCAGCTATAATTTGCTCCAGGATTTAACATCAGAGTTTGAAACCTCTCTTACCGCTACTGGAATCAGGTTTTCGGAGCTGTCAGGTGATTATGCGCTGGTCTGCTCAGAGAACTCCTGCATCAAATGGCTTATCAAAGGCGATAACTTTCCATTCTATGTCAGAGGCGAAGGAAAGCTTGCCAATGAATCGATAGCGATAGAATTTTTCAGGGGCAAAAAACTTCCAAAATCTTTCGAGACGGTGCCTGCCTTTGCCTGGCTGGATGATTATAAGCTCAAAGGTGATATGGATGTCCAGGAATTATCCATCCCGCTTCCTTATTACGACCAGGTCTTGAGCTTCCTTTACATGGAACCCCGCGAAGAAGATGAGGACGATGAATATTTGGAAGAGTTGGATGGTTATCCTAGATTTAAAAAATAACTTAATCCGATTTGAGACGAACCAAGAGGACATTGGCAAAAAGCTTGGCATTAGCCAGAGCATGGCTAGCAGGCTGGAAAAAGGCAAGAACCCATCAGTTGAGCTTTTGCTGAAAATAAGCGAGGTTTTCGGGAAGTCTATGGACTGGATACTGAAGCACGAAGGATAAGATAAGAACTTTGAACTGGTTGAGTAATGCATAAACTAAACCCATTTTCTTGATTTCCATACACTTACGATCATAGTAGAAGATAGGTTCAGGTCTTGAATCTTGACTTTTTCTCGATAGTCAGCAATGTCAAAAGGAAAGACCTGACCCCATTGAACAGCCTTAAGGGCATCCCTGGATGCCTCAAAGAAGGCTAAAATTCCATCACCACCCACAGCCCATGCCTTGCCTCCAACCTTGTCTATCTCTTCCCTCAAGAGGTCTCTCTGTCGCTGGATGATGACGGCGGCCATATCGCCTTCTTCAGAGAAGATGGCAGTTGAGCCCTTCATATC
>MHDQ01000198.1 GCA_001803565.1 Nitrospinae bacterium RIFCSPLOWO2_12_FULL_45_22
TCTTGCCCTGTGAATCCTGTCCAATCCACCTATCCAAACGGTGCTTTCTTCAATGTCTTCTTTCTTTACGCCTTTTATTTTGCTCTCTGCCGGAATACGCCATGCATGATGGGCTTCATCGTTGATAATGACAAGATTTGTTGCATTCGCCATATCGCCTAACACTTCCCGCACATAAGCTTCATCGCTTTTGGCGCCCCGTTTATCAACTGTTTTTTTCCTGGCCAATCTTTCTTCACTATCCCAAGCGAGGGCGTGCCAGTTGATGATTTTTACCTTGCCTTGCCGCAAAGATTCCATCAAACCCGATGGAACGATGTTAAATTCTTCAAAGTAGTTTTCCTTGTCGAAAGGATTCAACACCGATAAGCGGTTGCGAACCGTCAGACCCGGCGCAACCACCAAAATATTTTTGGAGAACCGTGTGTCTTTACTGTTGGTTACTTTATTCAGGACTTGCCATGCAATGAGCATACCCATGACAATGGTTTTGCCAGAGCCCGTGGCCATCTTGGTGCACCATCGTGAAAAATCTCCACCATCGCTTTGGATGTCAATACCTGTGCGGTCGGCTTCCGGCGCTTCGGTAAGCCATATCAGGGTTTCGATGGCCTCTAACTGGCAAAAGAAAAACCTGCGGTCTTTACGTTCTTCGGGGTCTTGCCAGTGTTGCAGTAATCTTTTGGTAATGCCGGTAACACCCGGATAGCCCTGCTCACGCCATTTCTCTATTCTTGGACGGATTTTATTGACCAAATCAATTTCAATGAAAAGTCCCGGATCGTCAAATCCTTGTGCTTGTGGTGTGGCAACAACATATCCTGCCGGTCTGCGGCCTTCATGTAGGATAAATTCCCGTGTATCCCTTATGTATTCCCAATACTGCTGTGGTTCTTCGTAAGGGGAATTGATGATGAGCTTGTCAATTTGCTTCATGGTTTCTTCTTAAGGGAAGGTATTTTTTCAAATTCAGTTATGAGAGATAGAAGGTCTTCAGCAACCGTCTGCCAGACAATATCTTCTTTACTGCACATATTGCACCTCTGCCGACTCGACTACCTCCTTGCGGAAATAGCGGCTTAAATCTTCAGGCGTCCTCAAGTCCACTTTGCGCCCGATGATTTCGCTTAATTCGATCTCCATGCCTGATAAGGTTATGAGACCCGGAATATGATCCGGCTCAAACTCAACGAGAAGGTCTATATCACTGTCTGGCCCAAAATCGCCATGCAGGCAGGAACCGAACAGCGACAGCTTGCGGATATGGTGCCGCTTGCAGAATCCATCGATCTCGTTTTTTGGCAATACTATATGACTTTTGCTTTCCATCACGCTATTCCTCCCTTCCCATACGATTATTGTGACCTGGTATCTTCGGTTATAAAATCCACACGCACCTCAATGGGATTCATAAAGGGAAGAGGGGTTTCTTGGCCTCAAAGAACAATGAATCATCGATACTGCTTCCTTTCCATAGTCCTTTCAAAGAACCGCGCTTACCAGGCTTCTTAGTCTTGGATATGAATTCGGATGTTATCTGATGAATGACTTTGTAAAGTTTCGGCATCTTTTCTTCGGGAACCCTTCCCAGTTCTTTTATTATCCGCTTCTTATACGTCGAAAGCATAACTCCTCCTTTCAATAATAGTCATTTGATTATATTCCTTAAGGATCATCTTTTCATATTCAGTCCTTGTCTCCATAATTTCCTCCATTATCCTCTTTTATATAATGCTTCAAGGTAACATTCAAAGGCCAGTAACTGCATAAGTACAACCATCTCAATTATTCTTCCCTCACCCCTTATACTTCCTTAGATGATTCAGTTTCTTTTACCTCTTCAATTTTCCAATAGGACAAAGCTTCGTCTAAATCAAATCGTGTTTGTGAATCGGGTTTCCACGAAAGATGTGGTGCCGATGATTGACTGTGTGGTGCTTTTTCAGGACGATCTACTTGTACTCGTGCCGGGACATGGAAACTACTACCAAGGACAATTGCTTCACCTGCGCTCAGGATTGTAATTTGATCCAGCAGACGGCGTGATTGGCTTGGGACAATCCTTCTAAAATGTTCGATATCGTCGGGATTCTGCAACCGGTGCATTATGAAGTTTGCGCATTGACTTAACACCGTTGGGCTAATGTCTCCGGGTCTTTGACTGGCGACAATGAGAGAAAGCCCAAATTTACGTCCCTCTTTAGCAATTCGCTCAAATGCTTCACGGGAAACGCTTAGTCCCCTCGATTCATTTTGACGAACAGGGCAGACATAATTATGCGCCTCTTCAAGTACCGCTACCCAGGGTTCATGAAAACGCTTCATAGACGGAGCATGTTCACGAAGCTCCAGCAGCAAACGCCCTATAATACCACAAACATAGGGAAGGATTTCATAATCAATCATTGAGCAATCAATAACACAAACGTCATTTCCTTCTGTTTCACTGCCTATGCCTAATTTCTCAAGCCAGTCTCGAAAACTCTTTATGCCGAGATTGTCATAATTAAAGAAACAATACCAACGCTGGTCTTGAAGGCGGTTTCCGATACGTAACAGTAATCCTCTTAGAAATTGGCGAAAGCTTTGGTCGCCTTCTTCAATACTTGCAGCCTTATAAAGCTCCGTTGAATTTTGTAAATAATCAAGGCTGAAGTATATCGGTTTATTTGCAGATTGTTGTGTGATCTCCGGTTCGGCTGTAGTAAGATTTGAAAGACCATCCCGTAACTGTTGCAGATTAGTTTTCAACTCTGGCTCATCTGCACCATAGGACTTGCTACACTTTTTTTCATCAGCCGCTACTATAGTATTATTAATAGTCGCAATTAATTTCTTTATAGCATCGTTCAAGCCGATACCCTTCAAGTATCCATTGAAAGCCGACCATATTTGTTTGATATCTAGTGCCTTGTTAAAGGAGTTGCTATCAATCACTCCCAAAATATGGTTAATTCTTAAAATTGCCTCCTGAACATTATTTTTTATATTCCCTTTATCAAATTTACCACCCTTAGCAACTGACCACAAATTGATAAGCGCTGGTTGCTGTGTTTGTTCCGCAACACTTAACCAAATACAAGCTTCGTGAGTATTCATGAGCCAGACAGGCAAACCCAATTCTTTTCCATTAACGTATAAGTAGTTGGGTTTTCGGCCATCGCCTGGCTCTGGTTTCCCAAAAGCGCTGGCATATTCGCCGTTTATATCAAGGATAAAAACTTTTGGCCGATTAGTTATACGATCTTTTTGTGATTGCTGTATAAGATGGCTTACCGTGTTGGATTTACCGGAGCCGGTATTGCCTACGATGGCGAGAGGTCTTGAGAACAAGTCATTGAAAGAACCCTTAACAATCTGGTTGCCAGGCGCAATAGCTATGCCTATTCGGAGGCCGCTATCGAAAGGTTCTCCATCTGGGTGGTCTTCTGGTTTATTTCTCTTAGGTGCATCGTCGAATAAGGCATCAAGAAGATATTTCTCAACAATCTCCGCTGGTGTATCCAAGGTTGGTAAAATACTAATGCCTGGATCGAAACGATAAGATTCAGAACGAAATACAGGTTTTAAAGTTCCAAGTAATTGGATAGTTGCAACACGACGCGGCTTTGTGAGTTCTAAGGAAAGTTCTTCATTCGAGGGCTCGAAGCTATCGCGCGCATCTAAGTCTGTTACGATGCCAATAGCATATTGGCCAGCGCCTATGCTAAAAGACAGATATGCATTTATTGAAATAGCAAGACTCGCACCTTGCAAGTTCGATAGATGGGCACGCACCGGGCTTTTTATTTCGGAAGCAAGTTCTACCTTAACACAAAAACCATGTACGCCCACTACATGTCCGACGATCTTATCATTCATCATTATCGTCCTTTTCCAAAGTGTTCGTGTTTAAGCTGCGCTTTAGTATTTGTTCCATCTTTTTTAGCTTAATCCAATCATTTAGCCATGATACATTTGGGAGAACGATCCTGGCAAAATCATCGAAAGTCGCAGGACTGTCGGGTGAGATTTCCTTAGATTCTGAATATGGTGAAAGTAAATACACCCGCGCTCCCATTTGTTGATATTCTTTTAGTCTTTTAATCATGTTTTCATTTGGACGAGGGTCTACAACAAGCATCACAAAACTCGGATTAATAAGAGCGTCTTCAATAATCCTGTTTACGTGTTCGTCACCAAAACCATAACCCACGACAATTAAAAAGGTTTGTGGTTGCTGAAGAGTTTGATGAAAAGCACGAAAAATGTGGGCATAAGGTAAATCAAGAGTTTGAATATATTTATTTGAAGTTGGTAGAATCCCTACAGGGCCAAGTTCTTCTCGAAATATACTCTCAAAGTTATTAATGGTTTTGGATTTTTGGTATTCAGCTCGCCATTCTACAAACGGCGATAAGGACAGGTGTGAAGCAAGTACATCCTTGCCGCCATTTCTTTCCCACCAGTGAATCGAACCATGAAGTTTATAAAGCTGGATGAATTTATCATACCTCCGAACCCGACCTTCTGAGACCTCGCCGGGATAATACATATCGAGGCCATAACAAGAAGGTTCAAAGCGGCGTTCGGCTTGACCTACAAAACCATCTACATAATGAATCCCCAAATGATCCAATGCCTGCTCTATAAGAGTATCGTAATTCAAAGTGAAGACTTTCGCACGTCCCAAAGAAGGATCGCGTGAAATAAGCTTCGCAACAAATGCATGATGCCCTGTAGTTTCGTCACGTGGATTTGGCAATTGAAGAGAACACCAAACATAGATTGCACGGCGTAAATCGTTAAGAAGTGTGTTTAATTCCTTGGGATTTAACTGAACCCCGTCTTTCCATTTGAAATCAGATATAGGAGATTCCTTCTGGGAGGTAAGAAATGCAGCATTGCTGAGATAGGAAAGCCACGCTTCAAATGAGGAGATACCTGTTTCTTTTGGTGACGCCAATCTTTTATCTACAAAAGCATGTAAGTTTGCCTGTTTTTCATCGTTTTTTTTGTAATAGTCTTTAAGAAAAGAAAGAACCGACTCTTCTAATTTAGCCAACAGAAGCCCTTTATGAGCAACAGAGCAACCAGCCGCCATCAAGACAGAAACATTTTCCATACGAAGCCATTGAGACAATAATGCTTGAAGCCTTGTCAATTCGGCATCTTCTGCGTCGACTGCCTCTGTGTTAGCGAGTTCAAGAATGTCGTTTTCATTAGGACCAGATAGTTTATAACGTCTCATAATCGTTTGCCCATAAAGGGTTCCTTTTTTATGCATTCTACCTAATTATTTTCAAACTCTCAATCCCTCTTGCGTCAATGATCTTCACAGCCACCAGAGGATTATTCAGTCTAAATCAGTCCCTTCTTTTTTGCTTCAAGAACTTCCTTGTGTATCTCTTCTACCTTTTTATCTCCCCAGAACTTCTTTATCTCCTGAACAGAATCTCCCTTACCCCTTTCAAAACTCACTATAAATCTCGTTGCATCCGCTTCCCCCATGTTATCTACAAGCAGATTCCATCCCTTCCTTACTATCTCATTTATTGCGACAGATTCCTCATTCTTTATCACGTCATACCTCCTTTTTGACAAAAATTATAGGATTACATATCTTCATACCGCTTCCATGCT
>MHDQ01000199.1 GCA_001803565.1 Nitrospinae bacterium RIFCSPLOWO2_12_FULL_45_22
AGCCATCATAAGCTCGTAACCATACACGCGGGGGAGCAGATGTTTAGGGACATACTCGTTCCAAGCTGCCTGAATTTGCGCCTCTGTTTTGCCCGCCTTCTTCCACTTTTCGATCATCGTTTTATGGATAACGTCAATAACCTCTACAATGAAAGTGGCTGTGCCGGTAGCAGGGTCAAGGATCAGAACGAACGGTTCATCAGGTGCAACGCCATCTGGAATCTTGAGCTCAGGATTCCTCTTGACCATCTCACCCCATGTAACGGTCGAGGCAAGACCGTCTTCAAGCCCAAATTCGGTTTTCAGCAATTCATCAACGCTTCTTACAATATAGTAGACAACGGGCTGAGGCGTGTAGAAGACCCCTCGTTCAACCTTTTTCTTCTTGTCATACTCTTTGAGGAAAAGTTCATAGAAGTGGACGACCGGGTCCTCCTGCATTGTTTTCTTGCCGAAATCCCTCATGACTGCTTCAATGTGCGTGTCAGGTCTGTTCAACAAATCTACAACTTCCTGTATCCCAAGTTCGTCAAAATCAATTTTACCTTTGCGACCGCCGACTTTTAAGAATGTACCGAGCATCTCTTTGAGGAAGGGGTTTGTGATAGGAACCATGTCGGCCAGATTATCGGCTATAACACCGGCAGGCCGTGAGACCCGGGCAGCAAGGAGTCCATAGGCAATAGTCTGTGCATACATATCTGCAAAGTCGTCTTCATTCAGGTCATGGATAAGCGCTGTTTGAAAGGCCTTGTGCAATTTACGTAACGGACCACGCTCTGATTCTATTTTCAGAATGAGATTGGCGCGTTGACGAATACTTTTGGCAAGATCGGCAAGGCGTATTGCCAGCTCTTTGGACGTGGTGATAACTTCCCTAGGGCGCAGTTCAAAGGCGTCTGACCATTTCTTGCGCCACGCCCCGGCATCATCTTCATCATCAGGCCAGCGCATCTTTTCATCAAGAGTATGAACAACATGGTCAATTTTCAACTTTGTGTCATCGTCATCCCAGCCGAGAACACGCAATGTCGGGAGGTCGCCGAAAAGCCGATCAGCAGGTTCGCTGAAATGGGCGAAGGTAATCTCACGATGTTCAGATTCGCCATAGGAGGAAATGAACAGGAGGTCGTGAAAGTTCCACACGGCCTGTTGGGATTTGTTCGCTGAGGCGCGTTTATTGATAACAAGAGAGCGCAGAATACGCCGCAAAACAACAATGGGTAACTGCTTCGGCTCAAAATTGATGAAAAAGATACCCCAAGGCTGCTTTGAGGAAAGAGGCCTGAGTTGCTTAATCTCTTTTATCTTTACAGCGGTTTTCGCGTCTATGCCGAGTTCTTCCGGCTCGTAGTCAAAGGTCAGGTCATCAAAGTCGTCTGATTCAATAGGCCAGTCAAGTTCGTCACGGAGGTATTTTACAAGCGAAGGGAATGTTCTAATTTCCCTGAGCCTCTGAACCTTTTGTGATATCACACAACCCTCCCTTCTTAAGACAGTTCCATCCAGGCCTTAAGCGTGGCCTTTACGCCCACAGGTGCCTGAACTTTCTTAAAGTATGAATTTTTAATATGCTTTTCTACAATCGCCCTAATTTCAGAAAGATTTTTTTCTGGCAATGTCAGATGCCGTGGAGTATCTGGCTTACTCCGGATTAACTGAACGATTTTAGTATCATCTTCAATAATTGAAGCTTTCTCAATGTCATACAAATACCAGCGGGTAAAGCCCGCTTCATCTGTCCATTGCTCAAGCTCTGGTTTATCCTGATCTTTTGCTGCTTCTGGGCCAGGAAGGGCGTAACAGAAGAAAACTCCTTTTGCGTTTGCTTTTGGATGCTGTTTGCCGCTAAAAACCTTGCCGGGAAGCATTGAGAGCCGTTCAGTCAGATCAGGATAATCTTTTAAAAGCTGCTGATATTCAAGATGCATTTCCTCAATTGGCGTTGTTGTACCTTCATAGGCATGACTAAATTCTTTGAGGGCATCATAATCGTCTTCAGGGCGTAGAAGCTTTTTCCCTTCAATGCCAAATGTCTTGGAAATGCGCAGAGTCTTATGGGATACCCTTGTGTAAAGACGCAGAAGAATTTCCAATTCATCCGGAGGCAAAAAGTTCCAGTAGACGATTTTGCCTCTCAATGGGTTTAAGTCAGGATGATCGCTTAAGAGCCTATCTTCAATGCCCGGATTCATACGGCGGTCAACACGACCTATCCTCTGCATGAGACGAACCGGATTCCAATGTAAATCATAATTGATCAGCCTCATTGCATCCTGCAGGTTAAGACCTTCCGAAAGAACATCTGTGGAAATAAGAACCCTGATTTCCTCTTTTCCTTGGGCTTTAATTTCTGCACTTGAGGAGTCATTATAATACGGTGAAAACCGCTGAATGACTTCACTTCTGTCACGCTTGGAACCACTATCTATCTGCTCAACGCCCTCAATTCCTACATCTTTAATTTGTTTATGTATGTAACGTGCTGTTTCAGCAAATTCGCTGAAGATAAGAACTTTTTCTTTTTTAAGAACCGGATCGCTCTTAAGGAGTTTAATAAGAGCTTTCAGTTTATCGTCATGTTGAGGTTTGAACTTTCTTAATTCTTCGAGAAAATCACATATTTCATCAAGATCGAGATAGGTATCATCCAATATTTCCTCAACCTTATACTCTTCTCTGCTTAAATATTCAATGTCTTCCAGCATTTCTTCAGTGACGATGTCCTCATCGGCATCTTCAGGTTCCTCGTCACCGAATAACTCTTGTTGATGTTCATGCACATAGTTTATTAGTTCAGCATTTTGGAGCTTCCAGCGTTCAAGTCTCTTTTTCTCATGTTCGGTTTCACTATGTTTTGTTACCCAAGCAAGTAGTTTAAGCAATAACCGTTCACATGAGAGCCCGAAAGAATAGGCTGAACTCTCAAAACGTTTCAGAAATTGTATCCGTATAAGGCTAACAACCTGTTTTTGCCGATTTTCAACAAAGTGGTCTATTGATTCATCCGACCCCTTATAGTATGCCAGTGGATAATAGATACCGAGGACAAAAAGGGGTTTATCTTTTGCAAACGCTTTTTCAACTTTATCAAGCAGACGGCCATATGTTTTTTTGACTGAATAATCAACAACACGCGGGGCTTCACGGGAGGGGAAGATTGTAGCACTTCCTCCTTGTTGTATTTGGCTCTGTTTTGCATATGCCCTGCTTCTCTGGACAACCAGATGACGAAATAGAGTATCTGTCATAAGGGCACGCTCGGCTTCAGCCATATTAAGCTCAAGAAGAAGTTGATCGCTTGGCGTAATTGTTTTCTTAAGCTCATTTTCCATACGGATAAAATGACCTCTAAGTGAATGTATCCCAAGAGTTGATTTAAAATAATCTTCACGTTGGCGAGTAAAAAGCTCAACCATATGGCGGAAGTCATCAAGTCGGTTGTTAATAGGTGTTGCGGTTATCAAATAAAGTTCTTTTGAACCTTTGAGTCCCTCTATAATGTCGAAAAGAAGACGATACCGTGATGGTCTTCGTTCACCGATTCCTTTAATACCGGGGTTGCGGAAGTGATGGGCTTCATCAATGATGATTGCGTCAGCCATTTCCTTGATTCGCTCAAACCGATAAGGGAAATCACCACCTCTGCCAAGGTCTGTATGGTTGAAGATAACGAGATTACTAAAATCACCACCTTTAACACCACCTATATGACGTAGATAGCGTTTTAGATCTCTTTCCCAAACATCTGCTCGTGTTGATTTTGGAACGAATAAGGCAACCCTTTTCCTGTCATGCATTACAAGACGCTCTATGAGCATCAACCCTACAAATGTCTTGCCTAATCCGACACCATCACAAATAAATGCGCCACCATGCTGTCGGGCGATTTTAATTAATGCCTGATAGCCCTCTTTTTGATATTGATCCAAAATTGGATACATTTTCGATTCGGTTTGTTCCCATTGTGACGGGGTCATTTCATAGCTGCGGAAATATTCCTGCAGCGCCTTTGCATAGACTTCAAAGGGAGAATATTCTCGGGTATGCCGTTCAATAACCTTCAGAATGTCCTCACTTATTGGCTCTGCCTCATTCCAATGGCGCTCATACCATTCCTGAAGTAACTCTACTTCGCGTCTAATTTGAATATTTAATTCAACATTTTCCGTAAGTCCCGGATAGGTAAAGTTACTCGAACCCACGAGAGCTGTAGAGCCGATTACTGCATGTTTGGCATGAGTTATATAAGCCTTGGCGTGAAATTTATCTTTTGTATAAATGCGGCATTCAATCTGGCTTTTTCTGATAGCATCAACGATAGCTGGTACACCTGTGAGAAAATCGTTTTTCTCTTTCTCTCTTTCAATGCTGGCATCGAGAATTTGCCTGGCTGTTTCAATTCCTGCGAGGAGTGCTTTCTTAGTTCGCTTTGATACCTCGTCTCCCATGAGAATTCTAATTTTTTCCAATTTCTGCCACTGACCATCAAGGGCTAAGAGAGCACCGATTTCAAAGTAACCAGTAGCAATATCAAACTTGTGAGCGAGATCTGTCCACTCATGAAGGTAATTTCTCACCTTCCAATCCTGATCGCTGTTATCAACGATAAAGAGGTCGGAACCTTGTAGTTTTGACTCTTTTTTCATAAGGCTTTTCTCTCACCTTCAAGTTTATTCTTAAAAGACAGCAAGGATATTTCCGTTCATATCGGTAAGCGTTATATCTGGTCTAATGCTTTTCTTACAGTCAGAAATCTTTTGATGTTCTGAACATAAGACATCCTCCTGCTGATAGAGCAACGTATCCCCCGCTTCCAGCATGATCGCAGCAGCCTTTCAACCCTGTTAGAAAAGAATATTCTAACGGGGTCAATAACCTTTAAACTTGTCCCCCGTATCAAGTACGGGGCAGGCTCTGCAAGTATTAAACAGGGATCGGTATCCGTTGCTTCGTTGATTTTAGACATTTTATCTGCACACCTTATTTTTGTCCTTTTGGTTTTAA
>MHDQ01000200.1 GCA_001803565.1 Nitrospinae bacterium RIFCSPLOWO2_12_FULL_45_22
CCCTGGATTTATGTAGGACCCCTCTATCACCCTCAATCCTTACCCTCTTTATTATCCTCCTTACCTGCCGATCACTTAATGAAAGTAATATAAATGTCTTGATTTCCGGGCTTTTGTGGGAGGGAATACCCCACCGAATACTAGGGTTAGCCGAGAGAGGAACTATATCCATTTACACGACTATATCAATTTTAGAGGAGATGGAAGAGGTTCTTGTCCGACATAAATTACGGACAAACCCCTCCTTTCCCGTTTTCGCCCCCATTCCTCCCTACTCGTTCAGTCTCCCTTTGGTTCCCTTCGCCTCTTACACCTATCTTGTGCCATGCTGCAAGCTTGACCACAAGACAAAAAAAGACAAAAAACCCTCTTGACTTTCTCTGCTCGCAGATATAATTTACTGCTAAAATCAAACTCCTATCAAAATCAAATATCAAAAGGATATAAGCTAATGGAACCCCAATTCCGTTTCTCTGTATGGCGTCCTGCACGGCTTATTCGCACATTAGATTATCCTGTCAATACCTGTGGTGATGAAATTTTTGTGTTTGAACCTAATCGTCTTCAAGAGCAAATTTATATCTGGGATCCTGGACCTAACGATGTTTTTGCATCCCTTGATAAGGAGCTTGGAGATGAATTTCGACTTTTTCTGCTTGAGAAATTTGATCCCGGCTTGGCCCCTGAGGAGCGAAGTATCGCTCTGTTAGGGGAAGCTGTCGGCGACTTGAACTCCAAACTGCAAAAAACCATGACAACTCCCTGGGCTGACTCCCAACAAACGGTCCTACAAGGTCAGAATGACGAAGTTAATCTTCGCGTCAACGTGCCCTTGGCATTATTGAATCACCTTTTATGGATAGCTAAGGTGTTTGGGCATGTGCCTCGCGCTTCGGTGACGGTCAGATGAGAGAGTTTTGTCTCCAGTCCCGACAGGATTCCGTAAAAACACTAGCCAACTTCTTTTTCAAAGCTGGGGAGGATACCTCATCCGACCGCATAATGGCTATTCTAGAAGTAGGGGAGGGTATTTGTTTTAAGGAAGGGAGCTGGCTCTCAGTTGGAGAAATTGAATTGTATCCCGGAACTCCTGTGGCCGGAGATGAGAATCCTTATTCTCTGTTGGAACGCGCCCTGACCCTGGGCTCATACGATTGGAAACTACCTGAATTGGATAATATGCTGGATAGGGCAATTAAAATCGTGGCCGACAAGGACATAGAGAAAAAGAGGAACAAGCTGACCAAGGTACTGGAGGGTGTGGCTCACGTAGCCCTGAGGTGCGGCTTTACACACCCTGTATTTGATGCAGAGTCCTTGTCCAACATGCCCTTCAAAAAACCCACGACTGTGGTGGCTGACACCAGTTCGGTTTTGCACGGGGGGCTAGATTTTGTTGTTCGCTTTCTTTATCCAGTGGCAAGAATAAAAATACCTGCTGTGGTCCATATGGAAATACTGAATATAGCTGATCGTTACTTTAACCAACGGCGTGACAAAAAAACGACTGTAGGTGCATTATTCGATCACATCAACAGCCAAGGGGGCCAAAGAGTTCTCTTGAGGCTTGAATTGCAGACGGATGCAGAAATTGAACGTCCAAGATTGGGATCTGATCCCTTGAGAGGCATAGTCCAGCCGGATACAGACCCGGAAGACAGGAGCCTCGGGCTTCAAAACGTACAGAGGAGTTTCGCGGACAGGTTAATTCTGGAAACGGCGATTCAACATAGAGAAAGAGTGAGTTCCGATCACCCGGTAATGCTTTTGACATGCGATCAGGGGCTTGCGAGAATGACGTTAGGCGAGGGAATGCAGCCGTTATTTTTTGATAAAAACTATTGCTGTCATCTCTTTGGCACCGTTCTTACCGGAACCTGTTTCTGCCCTTTCTTGAGCTCTCCGAATTCGGATCGACTTTACTTCATACCTCTCATGGATTTGATCTGGGAACTGGCTGTAACCTATGGTTCTGCCCGCATTGTTAATAAAGATTGTACTGCAACGTTTGAAGTTCGTGCGATTGGGAAAACGCTTTCCTGGAGTCCTTTTCACGCAAAAGACGATCTTTTATGGGTGAGATGGGATGGCTTCAACGCTGTTGAAAGATTGGCTGAACTTAAGCGAGAAGAAAGCGGAATCCTTGCGGAGCCCCTACGCCCCAGACCGGAAGAAAAGGCTGGAAAAAAAGATAAAGCGAGCCAAGATCAGAAGCCCTTGAAAGGTTCATACAAGTTCAGCTTACCTTCCATGCTTTCGCTAATTCAGGCATTCCTTGAAAAGCAGATGCTAACAAATGAGGAAGGAATCGCTATCGTTGGCGTTAAGACTCTCGATAGTTATGAGAAATATAGAAATTTTCTCCGATCAGGAGACTTCATAATACCGGCTAAGAAAGGATTTGAAAAAACCGAGAAACTCGATAAGCTTTGGGAAACTATTCTACTGCGGGATTATCCTAGTTTGGAATTACTCCTAGCCGCTGTGCCTTCTTTTAGGAACTTCAGGGAAGAGCTTATGAAGAACAAGCTCATAATTCGATCAAAAGTAGCATCTGTAGCAGACTCTCCCTTCTCGACCTATTGCGGATTAGCTGAAATGGTTTGTATTGGATTGCAGATCCCAGAAGAAGGTCTCCGTGGCACTTTTGTTAGACCGACTTTAGAAGAATTTTCTAAAATTGCGGTGGATTGCTATGCGAAAATTGCCCAGGGGGAGGAATATATATTGACGGGCCAGTGGCTAGAGGCATTGGCGAGAGAATATGGCGTTCACCCTGTTCTGGCAAGAAGTAGGCTTGATGAGGCCTACCAAGCCGGATATCTTCAAAGATATACGGAAGGGTCTACGCCCGAAACCCAATTCGAGAAGCACATAATGACTTATCTTAATGTTGAAAAGGGTATCCCAGTTATCGAAAGAATCAATTTATACCATGGCGATTTTATTTTGCCCGATAGAACCAGTGTTAGTATTAGAATAATTCAAGGAAGATAAATGAGCCTTAAGGACAGAATACGTAAGAAAGGGGCTGGAGAGTCAGAACATCAGACGGCGCTGTTCAATAAGTTTGGGGTGGTTGAGAATCCCTTTCCGGCTGCTGGACAGCCATCCGGACACCCACGTTTGGAAAATGATGTCGATGAGAAAGTTGGCTTTGACATTCAGGAATTCGAAACCTCTCACAAGACTCAAATTTTAGTGATAGAAGGCTCTCAAGGGGTAGGCAAGACGAACCTCTTAAACTACTACCAGAATGAACTAGAGGACCTATATCAAGATGACAAAACTTGTTACATAATCCGGTACTATCCAGACCCAGAACCGAGTTTTGACGCAATTATCCGCAAGGTTTTTCAGGAACTGGGGGAGAATCACCTGCGCGGAATGGCGCGGAAATTGAGTAATCTTAGCCGCGACGAGAAGTCGGGTATAATTGATACTGCAAAGAATCAAGAATTGCGCCTTGTTTTACACAAACTAGCTAAAAGTGCGGAGAGTGGTGACGCTGATTTGGAGACGACTTCGGAAACAGCCATGGAATGGCTTTTAGGCCTGCGAGTTCTGAATAAGCATAAGGTGCTAGGTGTAAGATTTCGGCTCGACACAGTAGAATCGAAGACTCAGGTGCTGCGTGATGTGGTTTACGTAAGTGTCAAACTCGGAATCTTACGCGGAGTTTTTCTTTTGTTAGATGAACTCGAGAAACAGGACTATTCACTTAGTACTACCCCCGTTGTCCGGTACTTGTCAGCTATTCGTGCTTTGATAGATGCCTTGCCAACCCACCTTTTTCTCATGACGGCCCTAACTCCTGATGCGCGTCTTCGATATTTCAAGATGTTACCAGCCATAGCAGGTAGATTACAAAATGTCTACACCCTTTCCTCCCTGAAGGATGAAAAAGACGGCCTTTCTCTCTACAGCCTTTATCGCGATAAAGCACGGGAAAGCGCTCAGTTAAGGCTGAAGGTTAGTTCGAAGGGCGTAAAGCTTAATGACATTATTGACCGGGAGGAAATCGTTAAGCTCTTTAAAGAACTGTTGCAGAAATCGGCCCAGAAAGGTATCCAAGGCGTAACTCAACGTGATTTTCTTAATGAGCTTTACTTGCGGACTCAAGATCGGTTCAAAACCATACAGATATAAGAAAATACATCATCCGGGCCTCTTTTTCTCAAGAGAGGATAGACTGCCTGCCAGGCTAATCCATCATTAAAGTGGTAATAAGCGACAAGATTTTATCATAGAATCTGAAGACTTGTAGGTGCTATCTGTTATGGTAGTATAATAAGTTTTTTTTAAGGAAAAGATTACTGAGTCCCTAGTGGAGAATCTCCTTTGCTGGCCTCATTCTGGTTTCCATTAATCCCCTCTCAATTGACTCATAGGTCTCCTGTTGTTTAGTTCGTCTTCTATCGTAGGCGTGCCTGTTGATTTGTAGGTGGTGTGTCTGTCAAGATATAGGCTCATAGGTACCCCGTATTCCTTGATATATTGCTTGAAACTGTCCATAGCAGGTATTGTGCCTTCGTATTCGTAAAATCGGGCAAATACTCTGTTTGTGGCATCATCTATATACGCCATCAGCACAAGTTCATCACCTCTTCCCTCCAGCCAGTCATGATGCGAGCCATCCATCTGAACCATCTCTCCTAAGTAATCTCTTCTCTCCCGCCATTGTCTATGTGCCCTAACTTTGCGAACCTTCTTCCAATCTCCAGATTCTGTAAGCCAGTTCCGTAATGTCTCTCTGCTTATCTTAACCCCCTCTATCTCCAAAAGCTTCTCTGCTGCCAGCGTTGGCCCAAAACCTTTGTACTTTTCCCGGTAAAGTTTTATCACCTTCGCCTTTACCTTTCTGGGAAATTTCCTGCTTGAAGGCGTGCCCCTGGATTTATGTAGGACCCCTCTATCACCCTCAATCCTTACCCTCTTTATTATCCTCCTTACCTGCCGATCACTTAATGAAAGTATCTCCACTGCTTCTACCTGCTTTAATACACCATCCAGCACCTTCTTAATTACGTGTAACCGCTTTAATTTCCTCTGACTTACCACGATAATGTCCTTTCTCGCCATAATCCCCTCCCTTGAACTGGAGAGAATTATAACTTTGCCATAGGACATTTCTAAATTGGTTATTTAGGACATTATCATTTTGGTATTACAGATTTTTTAAGGTATTTTTAAGCTATATCCCAAAATTCATCTTGACTCTGCCGCTACAACTTGATATAAAGCTTTTTAGCTATTGGATCCCCTGGGAAATCCTCCTTAGACACCAACTGCTGAACCGCATATAAACTGTTATCTTGGACATTATTCTAGAGCAAGATAAGTGGCGAAAGCTTATCGCGCTAGAAGTAAGGAAAGATAAGGGGGAGAGCAAGCTCTCTTTGGAGATCAATCAGGATAGGCTAAAGTCTTTGGAGAAGAGGATGGGAAAAAACATCCTCTTTACCGATAGAGACCATTGGAGCACTGATGAGATAGTCTCTGCCTATAGGGGCAAATACAGGATAGAGGATGCCTTCAAACTAATGAACCATAGTTCATTAGCTCAACAATATTGATTTTACAAGAAATTGCTATAACTTTATGTTTACCAATCTATAGGTGAATTATTGCTGAACAAAAGCAAGGAGGTAATAAGGATAATGATTGCAGAATTTAAAGAGATATTTGCTAACCGTTATTCTATTGCCAGGACCAGGAAAGGTTTGGGGCAAAAAGTAATAGGGTGGGTTTGTACTTTTGTGCCAGAGGAGATCATCTATGCCGCTGGTATGTTCCCCTTCAGGGTGGTAGGGGGCGCAAATACCGAGACCCCGTTAGCTAATGCCTATCTCTATTCTAATAACTGTTCCTTCTCCCGTCAGTGTCTGGAAGAAGGTTTGAATAAGAACCTGGACTTTTTGGATGGCTTTGTAACTGCTAATTCCTGTGACCATATCAGGCGCTTATTCGATGTCTGGCTCAAGTACTTCCCTACCCCTTATAAGAAGATTCTGAGTACCCCATGTAAGGTAACGGAGTCGGCCATTGCCCATTTTTGGGAAGAATTAGTCACCTTTAAGGAGGAATTAGAGACCATAGTAGACAGAGGGATAGGGGAGGATTGTCTCTGGCAGGCCATTGACCTGTATAATGAAACCCGTCAGCTATTTCTGAAACTTTATGCGCTTCGGAAGAACGAGCGGCTTCCTATCTCGGGCCGGGAGGTAGCTGAGATAGTACGGGCTGCCTGGTACTTACCCCGGGAAGAATACAATAATCTCTTGAGTAACACATTGTCCTGGTTAGAAAAACGGGAGCCTGTCTTGGATAATGATTCTGTGCGAGTGATGGTTGTGGGCAGTGAGCTGGATAACCCGGAATATATTGGGATAATAGAAGACCTAGGGGGTGCAGTAGTGGCAGATGACCTTTGTTGTGGTTCCCGTTATTGCTGGACCCCAGTAGAAAAAGGTGAAGACCCTTTACGGGCCTTAGCTACCCGTTACCTTTCCCGTCCCTTCTGTGCCCGGATGCATCCCGCTTCTCACCGGATGGCGCATCTCCGGAAG
>MHDQ01000201.1:0-2288 GCA_001803565.1 Nitrospinae bacterium RIFCSPLOWO2_12_FULL_45_22
AAGGAGCAGGTCATAGCCCCAGGCTTTATTGATGGCCATATGCATCTGGACTGTACTTTAGGCACAGTAGAGGAATTCATAAGATATGCCATCCCAGGCGGCACTACCTCGGCAGTAGTAGAGACCACTGACATAGCTAATATCCTGGGATACGAAGGGGTAATATCTTTCCTGGATATAATCAAAGGACACCCGATGAAATTCTTTGCCCTGGCGCCTTCCCTCATGCCCTCCTTACCGACTATAGAAGCCAGACCCCTTATTAGCCAGGAGGAGTTGGAAAAGATTATAGCCTGTCCTGACATAGTGGGCTTAGGAGAGACTATCTGGCCTTTTGTGACCGATGAAGACCCTTATGTGATGGATATGCTGGCAACTACCCACAAGCACAACAAGGAGCTCGAAGGGCATTCCGCTGGCGCCAAAGGCAACAAGCTAGTCGCATATGTGGCGAGCGGTATCTCCTCCTGCCATGAGCCTATTAAGGTAAATGAACTACTGGAGCGGCTCAGATTAGGGATCCATGTGATGATCCGGGAAGGCTCTATCAGACGGGATTTAGAGGCCCTATCCCAGATAAAGGATCTGGATATTGACTATAGGCGATTGATCCTGGTAAGTGATGGGGTAGATGCCTATGATCTATTGACCCTGGGTTATATGGAGTATATTGTACAAAAGGCTATTGATCTGGGTATCAATCCTATCAAGGCTATCCAGATGGCTACGCTAAATGTAGCAGAACATTTCCAGCTAGATAAGAAGATCGGTGGGATTGCCCCGGGTAAAGAGGCCGATATCATAATATTACCCGACCTGAGGACTATCAAACCGCAATTAGTCATCAGCCGGGGTAAGCTGGCTGCTAAAGAAGGTCACCTGCTCCTATCTCCCAGGAAAGTCTCTTATCCACCGGCTGCCTTAAACTCTATCCGCCTGCCCAGGCATTTAGAGGCCCAAGATTTTTCCATAAAATCGCCCGTCACAACCGGGGAGGTAAAGGTCAGGGTCATCGAAGTTGTCAGTCCCGTAATAACCCAAGAAGCCCAGGAGCTACTCCCCGCAATAAATGGAACCCTACCCTTAATTGTTGAGAGGGACATACTGAAGCTCTCCGTGATAGAGCGGCTAGATAATACCGGGCGTATCTTTACCGGCTTTATTAAAGGGTTTGGGTTAAAGAGTGGGGCCTTTGCCTCGAGTTATAGCTGGGAGAGCAAGAGTCCGTTAGTAGTAGTGGGGGCGGATGAAGCCGATATGGCCTGGGCGATTAACCGAATAATAGAATTACATGGCGGGTTAGTGATTTGCCAAAACCAGAAGAGCTTAGTAGAATTGCCTCTCCCTATCAGTGGTTACTTATCAAGCCTGCCATTAAAGGAGATTGTGAGTAAATTAGAAGCGGTCAAAGAGACTATCCGGAGTATGGGTTCTGCCCTAGCCAACCCCTTCTTGACCCTACAGACTTTGCCAGGTACGATATTCCCTTATTTACGGATAAATGAATGGGGCTTGATAGATATCAAGAGCAAGACCCTGGTGAATCTGATCGTTAGCTAATGGTCTATTTTTCTAAGACCAGGATATAGGCATCCTCCTGGCCATAGTATTTAGGAATGATCATCCTCTTTCTAAACCCTAGCTTATAATAAAACCTCTGCGCAGCTATATTACTCTCTCTTACTTCTAACCAGACCCTCTCGCCTGTCACACGGCTAATGACGGATTTCATTAACTCCGTCCCTATCCTTTTGTACCTATAAGCTGGATCCACGGCTATATTAATGATATGCCCTTCGGTAGTAAACATCACATAGCCGATAATTTTCTCATCTTTCTCATAAACCCAAAAAGTATCTGGATATTCCCGGTAAAAGGAATAAAAGGTAGTACGGCTATAGGGGTCTTTGAAAGAAGATCTCTCGATCTCAATAATTCTGTCCAGGTCCTTGGGCCGAAATTGTCTTATCTCCATTTTCTAAACGTGACTATTCCGCCACAGATTTACGCTGATTGCCACTGATATTTTACACCGCCGAGCGCCCGGATAACAGTAAGCAGTGAAAAGTAAGGGGTGAGCAGTTACTCCTCACTGCTAACGGCTCACTGCTCACTTTTAACTTAATGCCGTGCTGTCAGGAATTAATGGCCCAGACTAAAAACAAAGGGATAGTAACCAGACTTAGCAAGGTGCTTACAAAAATAGTAGAGGCAACCAGGTCAGCATTGGCCTGGTATCTTTCCGCCAATACAAAATTAATTACCGCCGATGGCATAATGGATACTAA
>MHDQ01000201.1:2297-12177 GCA_001803565.1 Nitrospinae bacterium RIFCSPLOWO2_12_FULL_45_22
TAATGGATACTAACAGGATAATCTTTCCCGTCACTCCCGAGAGGCCCAAAATATTAATTATCATGAGGCCAAGGACAAACCCGCCACCGAGGCGGAGGAGGGCTGCCGCAGAGGCCATTTTAAGGTTATCGAGTCTTATGGTGCTGAGTTTGTAACCCAAAGAGAGGAGCATGAGGGGAATAGTGATAGAGCCTAGCATAGCTATTGGTCGCATAATGGCTTCTGGCATCTGATAATGGACAATTGATACGGTCAGGCCCAATAGAAAGGCATAGATAATAGGGATTTTCAGCACATCCATTGGGCTATTTTGTCTACTTATGATAAAAATCCCCAGCGTATAAGTCAGGAAACTTACTGTCACATAGTAGATAATCCCCATCCTAAGGCCCTGCTCGCCAAAAGCCAGCAGGCATAAGGGCAGGGCTAGATTGCCGCAGTTCATGAACATAACGGGCAGATAAAGTTCCGATAAGCTGGTGCCTAAAAATGAGAAAAAAAGGAAGGTTATAAATGCCCCACCCAGTACTACTACCGTTGCCGAAAGGGATATGGCTATAAACTCGAACCAATGAATTCCTTTTTGGGAGAGGGAATCAAAGACCAAGCAGGGGGCAGTTATAAAGAGTATTAAGTCAGTAATAGATTTTAAGTGGATATCCTTATTAAATCTCTCCGTCAAATATCCCAGGGCCACAATAGCAAAGACCGGGAATATAACATTACCAACTTTTATCCAGAGAATGTTATCTACCCCCCATAAAAAACCATACTGGTAAAGGTTACCGCGGAAGAACCCTGTGGATCAGTCCATTGCTGATATTTCAATAGGGTTCCCTGGGTCTCATTATCCAGGATACTAAGCATAGCATAAATAGGTGGGAAGCCGCATATACGGCGGCGATCAAAGTCCTTGCGGATAGATTGGAATAGTGCTTCTGGATTGTTTTTAGCGGCATATTCCAGGAAGTTAAGGTCTTCTCTGGAGATGGCCTGGAGAGATGCTGGGGATGGGTCGCCATAGCGCAAGCCAACATGGGCTAAGTCAGCGCTGGCGATAAGACATATAGGAATATCCCTTTCCTTCATAGCTGCTTTCATAGCCCGGCTAAAATCCCCTACCTGACTAACCTCCCGGGGAGATACTCCAGAGAGGATCATTTCATGAAGAGAGCCGCATAGTACCGGGACAATTTTTATTTCTTTACCTTCCGCCTTTTGGTAAAGGTACTGGAGAAATAGGAGCTGGAATTCAATGGTATGTTCAGTACGGTGGAGCATCTCGTCCGCAAAGAGATCGTAATCATACCGGGAGATCAAGTCCTGGATAAACTCTTTGTCAGTCTTCACTATTCCTAAGGGTGTCTCAAAATCTTTTTGGGTAAGGGTGAATAAATTCTGAGTAGCAGCGTGGGCAGTTCCGAAGATTATAAATAACTCCGGTGGAGGCGATTGGGCTAATTCTTTATAGGCCCAGGCAAAACATGGGCCACCGAAGCGGAGGTCTAGGTGGGGTGCAATGATACCTTTCACCATATTTCCCTTAATGTTTTTCCCCTCAATAGGTCCAGGGCCATCTGGGGCGTTGAAAAAACCGGTAATCAGGTCCCTGAGAGGGGCAGGCTCAGCCGGATAACTATCCCCGGCATGGTGCGACTTTCGCAAAGGCGAAGAAGAGAAATCCCGCTTTAGTTGCTGAAAAAATTGCTCAAATCGCTCACTTTCTAAGAACATATTATCATCTAATTGGCGAATGACAGACTCGATCTGTTCACTAAATATCAACTCATTGAATCTCCGCATATACTCTGCCTGGATATCCAGGAGGTCATGTTTCCCATCAAGTAGAGTCACGATAAAAAACATAGGAAGGGATATTAATAAGGTGTTGCCACTAAAATTGTCCGGGTCTCTCAAGCAGATAACTCTCTGCCCATCGGTTTCCATAGGAAAGATCTCAATATTAGAGCGGAACTTAGGATACTTGCCAGTCATAGTTACGTTATCGCCTCCCGCGAACCAAAATTACGAAATATCAATTGACAAAATATTAACAAATATTTGACAATAAAAAAATATGGTAACTGCTTGGTCACGTGCCATGCTATTTTAGCTAAAAATGAATAAAAAACAACCATGAGGAGATACCCGGACATGAAAAAAGGGAAGATGCCTTTAGAAGGGGTAAGGATATTGGACATTGGTACCGCAGTAGCAGGGCCTTTTGGGCCCACTATGTTGTCAGACTTTGGGGCCGAGGTAATAAAAGTAGAATTGCCCGGCAGTGGCGATTTATTGCGCAATATTGCCCCTATGTATGAAGGGAAATCCCTCTTCTGGGCGGTGGAAGCCCGCAACAAAAAATCTATCACGCTAGATCTGCGCCAGCCCAAGGGTCAGGAGCTATTAAAGAGGCTGGTCAGGATTTCCGATGTAGTGGTTGAGAATTTTCAGCCCGGTACTTTAGAGCGATGGGACCTGGGTTATGAGGCATTAAAAGAAGTCAATGAAAAGATTATATTAGTAAGGGTATCAGGCTATGGACAGGATGGACCTTACAAAGATAAGCCCGGCTATGACCGGATCGGGCAGGCAGTAGCGGGCCTGATCAATGTTACCGGCTATCCGGAACATCCACCAGTTAAGGCTGGTTTCGCCGTTTGTGATTATATGACCGGGATAATGAATGCCCTGGCAACGATGATAGCCCTGTACTACCGGGATATTAATAAAGATGGTAAGGGGCAATGGGCAGATATTAGCCTCTATGAAACTATATTCCGGGTATCAGAGTTCACTACGAGCCAATATGATAAGTTAGGTATTATAAGAAACCGGACAGGCAATAGACACCCAGCGGCCTCACCAGGTGATGCTTACCTGACAAAGGACGAAAAATGGGTAGTTATCCTGGTACCAAGCGATACCATGTTCAAAAGATTAATAAAGGCAATGGGGCGGGATGAGCTAATAGACGACCCCCGGTTTAAAGACCCGGTAAAACGGGTAGAGAATGCCGATGCGATCAATGGTATCGTGGCCGACTGGATCAGGCAATATACTATGCTGGAGATAAGAGATATCCTGGATGCCGCTGAGGTGCCAGTAGCGCCTATTTACAACATAAAAGACATCTTTGAAGACCCCCATTATCAAGCCCGGCAGGATATTATTGAGGTAGAGGATAGCCGCATAGGTAAAGTAAAGATGCAAGGGGTATTCCCTCGATTATCCCTCACCCCTGGCCAGGTCTATCGCAGTGCCCCGGCGTTGGGAGAGCATAACGAAGAGATCTATGGTGAGCTCTTGGGATTATCGCAAGAGGAAATAGGTAGATTGCAGGAGGAAAAGATCATCTAAACTTGACTCCTTACCTCCTATTGGTTTGGGTGTGGCTATTCTTTGTCATAAAGCCTATATAATTATCCTGAATCCGCAGTTAACCATCCCGAGCAAATGTAGCTGCAAAGCTTGGCTTTGCCATTGAATGAGGAAGGCAGAGACAAGCTCTGCCGCCACATTTTGTGATGAGTAAATCTTTACCAGGACAGCATTTATTAACATTCGCTCTGGATCCAGGATAAATTCTTAATCCTAAAAGGATACAACTGCCCAAAAATTTATTTCCTCTTGATAGGGGGATAATATTCGGGAATGAACCTCTCCCAACCTACCTCGGGGTTAACAGCACATCTGATGCTAAAACCAGTAAACAGGGTCTTAAGGCAGGTATTGCACAAGACACAACGCCTTATTTCGTCAAGTTTACCAGCCTTTGCCTTATTAGCCCAGGCGGGATCTGCTATCAGTCCTCGAGATAGGGCTATCATATCAGTCATACCCTCCTTAATAGCCCTTTCTCCCGTTCGGGGATCATGTATATTGGGACATATGACCGGTATACTTACTGCCTGTTTTATAGCCTTGGCATCATCCAACATAGTACCCTCTTCATCCGGGAGCATACGGTTCCAGACTTCATACCGGCCGGAAGAGATATGGATATAATTTGCCCCAGCCTCCTCTAATTCCTTGGCAATCTTTTGGCCTTCTTCTATATTATAACCACCCTCTAAGTGTTCATCTCCACTCATCCTAAACCCTATAACAAAATCTGGACCCACCTTATCCCGGGTCTTCTTTAATAGATTTTTGGCCAACCTCAACCTATTCTCAAACGAACCGCCATATTCATCCTGCCTCTTATTACTATAAGGGGAAAGAAATCCAGCTATAAGATAACCGTGGCAGCCATGTACCTCTAAGCCATCAAACCCAGCCTTCATTATCCTCTCTGCCCCTCCGGCAAAAGAATCTTCTAATTCGATAATCTCTTCTTTGGTTAAGGGTCTTGGGGGCACCCCCACGGCACCATCCATAAACCCTAATCCTCTCGGGGCAGTCCCCTTACCAATGCGTGAAGGGACGTCTGAAGGACCTACCACCTCTCCACCTACGGGGAACATAGCCTGACTACCAAATCCTAGAGTTTCCTGAACTACAACCCTGGCACCTGCCGCATGTATTGCCTCAGCCAAGTTCCTAAGGCCAGCCAATTGGCTATCATCCCAGCAACCCAGTAGTCTGCCAAAGCGGGCATATTTAGCAATAGGTAAGGCAGCCTCCACTATTATCAAACCTGTCCCGCCTTTAGCCCTGGCTACATAATAACATATAGCTTGATCACTTACGTGACCGTCTTCTGTACAATGGGATTTACCCGTTGGGGCATAGCAAATCCTATTGTTTACCTCTAGCTTGTTTATCTTTATGGGTTCAAAAAGTTTCTCTAATGATGCCATGGTGAGTCCTCCTCTAATGAAAAAGTGATGTCGAGCAAGCTCGACCACTGCCTACTAAATACCTTGTTTCCATAGCAATATATGGTAGCGACGTTTGCTTTGCAGGGTTTTTCTTAAAGACGGGTGTTATATTCAAAAAGTCCATGACCAACCCGTTCTCCTAGTTGGTATTCAAACATAGCTTCGTTGAGGATATTGCCATCGTAAGGCAAAGGGAAGTTGGCTATAAGCTTTCCCGTAATCTCTCGCCGCGTACCCCTTTCATCTTTAACTCGTAGATTGACACTTTTCTGAGTCAATCCATCTTCAGCTAGTTCTAGCTTTGGCTCTACCTCCACTACATCTATATTCCCTTTCCCATCAAATATAAACCCGGTATGTATAACCTTATCATCTGAGAGGGTTATTCTAATGGCTGTAATCAGCAGATCGTTACCGAAGATGGGCCAAAGGGCCATCCAGTTCTTAACTCCTTCCCAGTCCCTAATTCCCCAGGAGTGGTCACGCATACCGAACCCTTGGATGGGATAACTTCTTCCCTCTTAAAATTTTAGACTTTAGAGAGGAGATCTATCTCGATTTTACCACTCAATCTTCTCCCTAATTCAAACTGAGCCTTCAGGAATCTCCTGATCCTCCTCCTGGTTTCTCTGAGTCTATCAAAGAAGGAACCGTGGTAACTCTTTTCTGCCTCTACTAATGTCAGGATGGTAAATTCTAGTAAATCATTGAGGCCCCGGTCCTCTTCCTTAAGTTTATGGCCCAGCGAAGCATTATACCCCTGATTAAGGACAAACCGGATTTTTCTTTTCAGGTAGGTTAGCTGCTCATCTTGATCAAACCGACTTACTGATTCCAGAGATTCTAAAATGGCCTGGAATAGCTCTCTAAGAGAGGATATATCCGTGGCTAATACCTCCTGTTTAATCTCCCTCTTAGCAGCCACATCCTTCAGGAGTAGCAAAATAGCCATGGCCTGCCCTTTACTGTACTTGGTCTGTAACTCTGGTAATATTGTGTTCTCGATGGTATTAATAATGCTCTCCAGGATGGTACTCTCAGGTATATCCATAAAACCTCCGGTAATGTCTAAAAATTTAGTAGGTTGATAATTTCTTCTACCTGAGAACGATAGGTGCTGCTGATGGTGAGCAGACGGAGGTCAGGATTTTTCTTATCCAGGTAGGCCCTGACCCCGCAAATTATTATGACAGCGAGTTTGAAATGTCCCAGAACCTTCCAATATAGTACCTCTTCCTCATTTACCTCTATGCCAGTAAAATCCTGATAAGATTTATAGGCATCTTCTTTCTCCAAAAGGTTACAGACTTTAGTCGGATCGACCGGGCTCCAATCTCTCATACAGAGCCACGCCAGGTCGCTTATAGGGTCTCCTATCCCCACCATCTCCCAGTCCAGGAAAGCAGAGATATGATCATTATGCCAGATAAAATTTCCTAAACGATAATCTCCATGTACAATAGTGAGCTTATTGGTAACTGGCATATTTTCCTTCAGCCACAGAAGGGCTTCGGCCAGAACTGGTTCTGACCCAACCCTGAAATTCCTAAGGTTATTCTCCCACCGCTCTATCTCTCGTCTAGCTGGGTTTCTTCCTTCTCCTGGCACCTCTAGATATCTATCTAGTCCTAATGCCTTCCAATCCACCCGATGGATCTGGGCCAGTACCTCTATAAGGTTCTTACCCATCTGCTCTCTCTTCACGGGATCATTATAACACTCATGTACCTGGAAGCCCCAGGGTATAGGAACCTCTCCTTCGACCTTTTCCATTACAAAAAACGGCCTTCTAAGGACATTTGGGTCCATTTCTAGCCAATAAACTTTGGGTACCGGGACGGTGGTTTTACCCAAAAGCTTAAGAGCCCAGTATTGGGGACGGATATCATAAGGCTCTACTACACCCGCTTGGGGTTCCATCCTGAGAACAAAATCTTTAGAAACCCTCTCTCCCTTCTCTACCCACTCTGCCTGGAACGAAAAGGTCTCATAAGAAAAGCCCTCGGTCATCTTATCCAGCCCTTTTATCGAGATTTCATCGGCCTCTATCATCTTTGTCTTCAAATAGGCCCTTATCCTCTCCTCCATTTCTTTGTACCTTCAACCAATCCTTCCCCCTTAGGGTATAGTAAATGAGTAAGCCGTAATGGCTTATTGCTCACTAAAAATCTGGGTGTATCAAGGGTTTTACTTTTCAGATTTGCGAATCGCTTGAATATAAATAATCATTTTTATATTAGCGTAAATAAGTATATAATCTCAACTTGTATTTTGTCTTATCAAGACCCGAAGTATCCATCCGGAAATGTACCGCAAGAGAGCCTGGACAATGAGATGTTTGAGCGGATTTGGTACTTCTGCTGAGCATAAGCAGAGGATTAAGGCCTTGGATGAATTAGGGCAACAAGCCCCCAGTCTTCTATTTGATCTTCCCACCTCTATGATGTTTACCCATAAGGAAAGAGGGTATCCGCATGACTGACCAAAATGATACTATAGAAAACAAATTTAAGACCTTTCTTCGTACTAAGATACCAGGTGCCAGGGAGCTTACTTTAACCAATTTTACCAGAATGACCGAGGGTTTTTCCTATGAGACCTACCTAGTTGATGCTCAGTGGACAGAGGATAATAATATAGTCTCTCAAGGTTTTGCCATTAGAATGGTCCCCGAAGCTGGGGTCGTGGAGCCATACGACATTGAAGCCCATTACAAAATTTTAAAGGTAGTAGAAGATACACCAGTCCCGGCCCCGAAGCCCTACTGGTTAGTAATGGATAGCCATATCTTGGGGAGGCCCTTTTTTGTTATGGAGAAAGTTGAAGGAGAAGTGCCCATACCGTTTGGGTTCAAAAATCATCCTATATTTAAAGACCCGGCAAAACGGCTAAAAATGGCAAGGAATTTGATCCAGGTCTTGGCTGATTACCAGTCTATTGACTGGCGCAAATGTAGAGAGTTCCTGCCCGTTCCACAAGAAGAGACCGATCCTGCCCGGATGGAGATTGAGCGATGGGAAAGGAATATTGAGAAATTTAAGATCTTCCCCCAGCCCTTTCTGAAGGAAGTAAACATCTGGCTAAAGAGAAATATGCCCAGAACTCCATTCTTTACCTTAACTCATGGTGACTTTAGGGTAGGTAACTTCATCTGGCGGGATGATAGGATAGTTGCCTTTTTAGATTGGGAAATGCCAGGTATTGGTGACCCTATGATGGACCTGGCATGGATTTGCTGGAAAATCTTCCGCCTTGACGATCCTAACCTGATGTGCATGTTGATAGAGCGGGAAGAGCTTTATCGTATTTACGAAGAGTTGACCGGGATACAAGTTGATGAAGAACGGATTTTTTATTGGGAGGTGTTTGCTAACTATAAGGCGGCCTCAATATTTATTAGTGGTGTCAGGGCCTTTAGCGATGGGAAAAATAGAGATGTGAGATTGATCTCTTTGCAAGAGTCTATCCATTATACCTGTCTTAAGGAGTTAACTGAGTTGCTTAATTTCTAAAAGGGGGGTTTATAATGCAACTCTTTATTGATCAGCTTTTGAAGGGAATTATTTATTCTCTCGATCAGGTAATCCTTCCTGGTCTCTCCTCTCCATATCTAAGGGCCCAAGCCATAGCTATTAGTTCCAGCCTAAGGAATTTAGCCACTAGACTTGCTTCCTTAGATCAAGTCTTAGGGTATCAAAATCATTCATTAAAATCTATATTTCAAAGCCTCGAAAAAATCATTGACTCATCCCCTGAACTCTCTAATGATAAGACTTCTATGGGATTGAAGGAGAAAATTGAGGGGCAATGGGCCAAAATCTATGATACCAAACAGCTTTTAGCAGATGAAAATTATGATTTAAAATTGCTCCTCGAGGAGATTATTGGGAGCTTATGGGAGATAGAGGATCGAATCGCCATTCAAAGCTTGAGAGAACTGCATGGTCAGATTCGTCAATTCCTTAAACAGGAAGTGGAGACCGAATTAAGCCTCCTAACACCACCTGATATGGCGCAAGTTTCCAAGGGATAAGCCACAGATGAGCCAACATGCCTTAGGCTTCGGTTTGCCGGAACATTCCAGAGAGCGGTATGAGGCGTATAGAAGATCACAACCCCTGAGGACTAAGGGAAGAGAACCTGCCTATTTTCTGGCGGGAGATATACCCAGCAACAATGGGATGGATCCTGATGAACCCGAGGCCAGAGGTAGAATAGGTGTTTGTGGTGTTAGTTTAAGCACCCTAAAAGATTTTTTGAAAAAGGGTGAGTAATTCATCAACACTCTTAATAGATAGGCAATCTAAATCATTATAATACCCTAAAGGATCAACCAGGACGGGGAATATACCGGCCCTTACAGCCCCCAATACATCAACGGGATATATATCACCCACATGGACAGCTTCATAAGGCTGAACACCCGCCCGTTCTAAAGCCAAGAAAAAGATCCGGGGATCAGGTTTCTCATAATTTACTTCTTTTGAGTCAATAATGAAATGAAAATAAGGTGTTAGCCCAAATTTATCCAGGGCTTTCCGGAGATTACCATCGGCATTGGATACAATACCAAGAATGTAGCCCCATTTTTGGAGGAGTTTCAAGGTAGTATAAGTACTTGGTGAGATGTTATTAAAGAGCTCTGCAATAGTCCCTCTGCTATTCACTAATTCCCTTGTCTTTGCTAAATCGGCTTCCGGGAGGCCCATTTCATGGAAGATAACATCGAAATATAGTATTAATGGCTGGGGATGAGCATCTTCTCCTACGGTTTTAAGCACCTTAGCTAGTTTATCCTTGGCCCGGTACTCAGCTAACATAAAGTCTCTCTCTTCTATAAAAATACCCAATTTTGCTAAGCTCTGGCGCAATTTATTATAGTTGGGGAATATCAGGGTATTCCCGGCATCAAAAAGTATAGCCCTTATTTGTCTTGGATCCCATTGTGCTCTCATAATATATTCTCACGACTTTATTAGATTGAGTTGTATTTGTGCAAAAATGTTTTTGCATCCTTTTCCCATGAAGCGGTATATTATCAAAAGGAAATGTAAGGG
>MHDQ01000202.1:0-5807 GCA_001803565.1 Nitrospinae bacterium RIFCSPLOWO2_12_FULL_45_22
CGAATAAAGACTAAAACCATTAAACAATGGGAGGTAGGCCGGGAGTTGAGGCGCAGGATAAAAAAGGTCTTTGATGCTAAAGGGATTGAGATGCCATTTCCACACCGTACCATTTATTTCGGTTCTACCCCGCCTGTTTCCTTTGGGCCAGAGGCATCCTCCGAGTCTGCCGGCCAAGAGGATAAAAATCCTGAAGATGCAGACACAAAGGGTGATAGCTAAAAATCGAATAAAAATAAGCTTGCCCTTCCGACGCCATAAAATGATAAAATGTAACCGGTAAAGATCACCGAAGAAAAAATTATTGTACCTTTACCGCGAATATAACCTAAGCATGAAAATGGTGACCCAACCCAAAACAGATCTCTTGGCTCTCCTTGCGCAGGATTTTTCCTTTAAGGGAGAAACTTCTCATCCTATGCATAATACTCACGCCTTTGCCGCTAAGTTTCCACCCCAATTGCCACGGGTGTTTATTGAGTCGTTGACTAAACCTGGAGATATTGTTCTGGATCCTATGTGCGGCTCAGGTACGACAGTCGTCGAGGCTAGTCATCTGGGTAGAATTGGGATTGGGATTGACATGGATATACTGGCTGTAAAAGTATCGCAGGCAAAGACGTGTGCCCTGGGGCCTCCTTTGGTTCGGCATACCATCAATCAAGTGGTTGACCATGCGACCTTTAATTATCGCGCTCGCACTTTGGATATTAGGTCTTTTTTAAAAGAAAACTATGGACCCAAAGTGATATCTTTTTTCCAGTATTGGTTTCGAAAAGAAACAATTGAACAACTTGCCTGTGTGGCAAAGGAAATTAAACGGCTTACCAATCCAGCCATCAGAAACTTCTGTGAGGTGGTATTTTCCTCTATCATTGTAACCAAAAGTGGCGGCATATCGCTTGCCAGAGACCTAGCCCACTCCCGTCCCCATAAGGACGGATCAAAAAAGGTAAAAAACGCTATTGAGTCTTATGCAGAAAAGGCCGAGAAGATACTAGCCGCTATGGATAAAGCTAGAGGAGTTTCAGGCAGAGCGGTAATGCTACGTGGAGATGCAAGATCACTTCCGCTCGCAAAAAATAGTGTTGATTTGATTGTTACATCACCTCCTTATGCCAATGCCATTGACTATATGAGGGCCCATAAGTTCTCTATGTACTGGCTAGGGTTGGATTACGATTACTTGTCAAATCTGCGAAAGCGATATATTGGGGCTGAGGTGAAGCTGGATTTGCAGGAATTTCCCCATAGGCTAGCTTCAGAGGTCATAAGAAAAGTATCGGGAAAGGATATAAGAAAGGCAGGGATTCTTCTTAGATATTTTCAGGATATGGAAATGGCATCGAAGCCCGCATTAACCAGGAATATGTCATACTTTTATATAAGCCTTTTATAAAAACAACGCCCGGCTTCCTTTCTACTTTGTGGTAACCAACGAATATAACCCTGGCAGGCTTAACATAGCTAGACAAAACCAGTGTATCAACGGCCTTTTCCATGTGAATAAGGATCTTCTCATAAAAGTAAACGGTGGCAATGGGAGGCTAGAAGGAGTCCAGGACCTTACCGAAGTGCTCCAGTATTTCAGGTAGATTATGTTTTGATGGAACTAGGAAGGCTTTCAAAAAGGTCTACATAAAGGAGATACGTTTTGATCCGGATATCCCGATGGGATTTTATAATCTCTCAACGAGAACAAATCAGTGCTTGCGGCTATTGAATAATTTATCGTTGAAGTCATTCAACCCACATTCCGCTGTTTTCCCCTGACTGATACACCCTGGCAGGCTAGGACATTCAGCAACCCAATAGCCATCCTCACCTGGATAAATTAAAACCTGTCTCATTGTCTTACCTCCTTAAAGCCGCCGTTTCGCCTAACGTTCAAGGCTAAAAGAAGTCCCGCAATGTGGGATTTGGATGTCAATCTTTTAGCCTGTTGTTAGGCGATGTGTTTTCTTGCATCACTTGTCAGACTCTGCCGCCTTTCGCAAGACAAGAAATGCTTCTTTCAGAGGTTGACTTACGGAACTGTCAGGCTCAGCCAAAACAAGACTTTGGTAAATGTCTAAGAAACTCGTGCGGTATCGGTGAAAGAAGTGAAGGAAATGTCTGACAAAGCCGATGCAGTCCAGAACAGCAATCTCGATGCCTGACTTGTTGTAGACACTCTTAGCGTACTCATTCACTTCGTACTCGATGACATCGGTTGTGATGAAGATATAGTTGTCAACTCGATACTTAAGGGTGGAAATCTTCTTAAGGGCATTCTCGATGTCAACGATTGTTACCCTTTTGTCCTTCATCTCATAGCAGGTGACTATCTGATCGTCGTTGATTAGGGTAACTTCGACATCTCCGATTGATCCGGTCTGGCTATCTGCGGCGGTGTGCGATTGGAGTGGCAAAGCAGTCTCGCCAATGCGGTCTTTGACGGAAAGATAGGCAGCGGCAACCATTAAAACTGGAAGCCTACTTGAATTCTTGCTGCTGAGATTTTGCTGAAGAAGAGTAACGGTTTGCTCGGAGGACAAGGGAAGCGTGTCTTCAGAGTGCTTGAGTTCTCGGAGAAGCTGCTTCATCCGAGTCTCGTTTTCGCTTTTAATGATGAGTAGGAAGCGAATGATTTCTTTAAGGGCATCGGAAGGAGCTACCTTGCCACGCTGTACGAGGTCGAGCAACTCAAGGACATTCGTATAGACTTGCCGTGGCCTACCGACGAGAACCAAATCAGTCGTGAGCTTGCGGTCGATGTTTCTGAATGCAGGAGTGAGGAAAGCAGTTGTTGGGTTGGTGGGCAACTTGTATTTGATTACGAAAGGTTCAACGAACTGCTCATCGTAGGCACGCCCGGAGTAGGTGCCTTTGCCACCAATCTCCGTGTAGGGCTTTCTGATGTCTACTTTGGAATCGTCGAGCTTTCCAAGAAGACAAGCCATCAGAAACCGAATTGGAGCCTTGTTTGTAAGACAACGACAAACAAATTCAATCTTAGCTCGAAGTTCAGCACCATCAATGAAGCACTTGTCTGGTTTGGGGCGGACATCTTGGTAATATTTTTCCAGTAGCGCTGCAGGATCAGTCATTGTGCGAAGCATCCCTTTGGGAAAAGAGAGTGTAAGCTTTTTTGAAATTGTGAATATCGTAGTTAACCCAGAGAACTTCTTGACGCTTCTCTTTGGTGGAATGAATTGTTTTGAGCAAACCGAGATGTTTCTTCCATTTGGGTACAGGATACAATTCATCCATAAGGTCGCATTGGTAATTCGAGATAGCCACGAGACCTTTGACCGAGTTTAGAGCTTTAGCAAGTTCGCGATGTTCGTCGTCGGTCATTTCATAGCCATAAGACTTTGTGTCTCCTCTGGTACCGTGAACGTATGGTGGATCGCAGTAGAAAAGCGTTTCTTTGGAATCGTAAAGGCGGATTACATCAATAGCGGGACGGTTCTCTATTTGTACCCGGAGGAGTCTTTCTGCGATGAAAGTTAAGTCTTCAATTCCGCCAAGCCAGCGACTAATCACCCCGCTCATTCCATTTCTGCTCGTGTTCTTGCAGTTTGCCCATCGACCTATGGTTGCGGTCTGTGCCAAACCCGTTCTAACCTGACGAGCACGAACATAGAAACGCCTTGCCCGTTCAAAGCTTGATAGGTTGGGATCCAGTTGACAGGCTTTGGCAAATTCCTCTCGTGAAAATGGAGTCAGTCCAATGGCCTCAATTAGCTTTGCCTTTTCTTCACGTAGCACCTTGAAGAAATTGACAACCTCGCCGTCAAGATCGTTGTAGGTTTCGACAGGGGATGAAGGACGGTTGACTAGGATAGCGGCTGAGCCCCCGAAAGGCTCACAATAATGGTAGCACTCGGGCAACAATGGAAGTAGCCAATCTAGATGCGAGAACTTTCCGCCGTACCAGCCGAAAGCGATAACCTTCCGAGAAGCCTTGAGTTGCGATATTGGTGCGGGAACTCTCCTCGCTCCTTCTCTCACTGCCATTCTGATGTCCTTATGTAATGGATAGCGGTGTTTGATAGCACTAATCTCCTAAATTAACGTGACTATTTCAAATTTGGAGAACTGCAAAGAACATATTGCCTAACTAGTTCACAGACGACTGTGTCGTCTTTTCTTAAAAATTGGAGGGATAGGCGACAATGTCGGATATCCCTCCTTTCTACCTCCTTCCTTCTGTAAAATCTGATCCAAGGGGTTTTTTATTCTCATCAAGTCTTTGTTGCTTACATGCGTGTAAATCTCTGTGGTTTTGGAACTTACGTGCCCTAATAATTCCTGTATATACCGCAGGTCAATCCCATTCTCCAGTAGATGTGTAGCGAATGAACGTCTGAGACTGTGTATCGTCACTTTTTTCTTAACGCCTCCTCGATTACATGCCATTTCAAATATCCTTTGAGCAGTTCTTATTGAAATATGTCTTTCTTTACCCGGGCCGGGAAATAGCCAGAGGGCTGGTTTATACCTATCCAAATATTCCTTTAATATTTTTAATGCAGATTCTGAGAGCAGAGTATATCTATCCTTCCTGCCTTTTGCACCTCTTACATGAATCAGCATACGCTTGCTATCAATATCTTCTGGCTTCAATCTCACTACTTCGCTTACTCTAAGCCCTGCCGAATAAACAAACATTAATATCGCCTTATGTTTCACATTATCTACTAATGTTAAAATCTTTGCAACTTCTTCCTGGCTCAATACAATCGGTAATTTCTTGTCCTTTCGTGGCCTTTTCACTTCATATACGAACTTTTTTTTGAGCATCGTTCCGTAATAAAACTTCAGGGAGTTGATGGCCTGATTTAGGGTAGATGTTGCTGCTCCCTTCTCTTCAGAAAGAGTTATGGCTTTGATGTGTTGGATATAGCAAGTTCCTATCTTTTCCGTACCCATTTGCTGGTACACCTTGGTGAAGCTTAGTGGCTCGTGGCTAAATAGTTAAAAGATACTAAAGCTTTTTTAAGAAGCTGACTACCTCCTGGGCAAGGATGGTTTCTTTGCCCCAGAAGAAATGGTCAGTATCGGGTATGAGGCAGATGGATTTGGGCTCTTGCAAGCTTTCATAAAGAGTGGTTATGCCTTGAGCCGGGCAGAAAGGGTCCTCTTTGCCAGCCAGAAGGAGTTTGGGTTTAGGACAGGTCTTTAGGTACGAGAAATCATAAAAGCCGATGGGTGGAGCAATGGCTACCCAGCCCTTTACCTCGGGGCTTTGAAGGGCTGCCCGTAGTCCTACTAATGCCCCAAAGGAGTAGCCAATCAGGAATAGCTTGGTGACCATAGGCTGGAGATAGGCGATGGCCGCCAGCACATCGTCTCCTTCTTTCTCACCGCCGGCATGAACCCCCTGGCTACCTCCCACTCCCCTAAAATTGAACCGTAAGGTCATAAAATCTTTTTCAGGCAATGCCCTGGCTACTGCTACTACTACATTATTGTTCATGTCACCACCAAATTGCGGATGGGGGTGGCAGACTATGGCTCCTCTGGCAGCCTCCTCTGAGGTACTATGGAGCATCCCTTCCAACAATAGATCACCAGCGTTAAAAACAACCCTTCTTGGTACCATTTTACTCATTGCCTTTTGAGCCAACTATTAAAGGGCTCTATTACCGGGGAATGGTAAGTGATCCGATCTAAATTAGCCGGGATAGGATAATGGCCATAGGTATGTACTGCCTTAATAACGGTATGGATATGCTCTGGTGGTGTATCAGCCGGTATATTAGCCAGGAAGATAAAGAATCTCCCATCCCTACCCAGGATATTTATATATTCTTTACTAC
>MHDQ01000202.1:5860-6095 GCA_001803565.1 Nitrospinae bacterium RIFCSPLOWO2_12_FULL_45_22
CGATGATAGGCATCTTGCCATAGAATTTACTCCGATTGTCCCAGGCATATTTTTGGATTACCGACAAATCCCATTCATGCCCTATACCCATACCGATGAATCCGATTGGCGCACCCATGACTTTGGCCGCAGCCTGGAGACACCTAAGGAGCATCTGAGAGTCCAGCCTATCTATTCTCTCTTCACAATAATCGGCTGAGGCTACTACTATGACCCTAATGCCTGATTCCCGGCA
>MHDQ01000203.1 GCA_001803565.1 Nitrospinae bacterium RIFCSPLOWO2_12_FULL_45_22
ATAAAGGGGAAAGATAGGTGCCAAGGTTTAACCTACCCTTGTCGGGGCTAGCTTCCCTATCCCCTTTATGTTACTGTGATATGGTGAATGAATAATACTTTTTCTTACCTAATCCCGGCACCTGATAGACCTTCATCCCTTGCTTAATATCGCAAGGAAATACCGGTACCAGCTCTATAATCTTGCCTTTAGCTAACACCAATAGGATATTAGTGAATACCTCAGTATCCGCTATCCCCAGGGCCTCCTGGAATAGTGATAAAGGATAGATACTCTTGGGTAAGTTTAGCCGCCGCCTCTCTGCTAGCTCTTTTATCTTCTCTACAATGGGATCCAAAGGCTTTATCTCTATGGGTTCCTCATCCTCAAAAAAATCTTCCATACTAACCTTAAGGGCTTTTGCTATCCGCCTTAATGGTTCTGCCATAGGTTCCCTTTTTCCGGCTTCATAAGAGGCTATTGTCATTAAATGCAGGTCAGCTATCTTAGCCAGTTCTTTTCGGGTAAGCCTATTTTCCTTTCTAATCTTTTTTAACTTTTCCTTATTAAACATAGAGACCTCATTATTTAATTACAAATGAATATATATAATAAGACAAATGTAATTATTTGTCAAGATAAATTTGTAACCTATCCAGCTTATTTTAGAAGTTAGATGTTTTCACTTGCGAGGGTGTTTCATGCATGGGTAGTGGACTTAGGCTGGTGAAAAATTCCTATTGACAGCCAATCGTTTCTTTGATTTAATTGGTTCCAGTATAAAGTCTCGCCTAGGAGCTTCTCTCTGAATACTCTAATAGGAGAGCAAGATGGGCAGAGCAGTTTCCCTACCTAAATTATCCCTGAGACCTTGCCTGGCAATGGCTATAATCACATTCCTCCTGCTTCTCACCCCTAATAGCACTCTGGCTGCTGTAACCGGTAGCTTGAAACTGACTGATGCAAGCTGGCAGGATAAGACTATCTATCGAACTGGGGAGACTTTGTATATCCAGGTAACCGATACTGATGAGAATGAGGATAGTACGGTTAAAGATAGCTTGAGTGTATCAGTAGCAAGTAATACCGAGGCCACAGCAGAAACCGTTACCCTGACTGAGACCGGTATTTCTACCGGGGTTTTTCAGGGCTCCATAGACCTGGATGACAAAGGGGGTGTCGTGGCAGATGGGAAGCTGCAAGTTACTTTTGGTGGCGATAAGATAACGGTTACCTATAAAGACCTTACCGATGACTGGAGCAACACCATAACTATCGTTAAGACAGCCGATTTCCTTGGTAAGGCCATTGGCGGTAATATTTCAACCGATACTACCTGGACTAAGGCCAATAGTCCTTATATTGTCAGCGATGATGTTTTTGTGAAGCCCGGTGTTCTCTTGTCCATAGAGCCTGGGGTAGAGGTAATGTTCATGTCCGGGTCAGGACTGTTTATCGCTGGAACTTTAAGGGCTATGGGCACCCCTAGCAAACTGATAAGATTTGCCTCCTATGCCGAGTCACCAACCCCCGGTGATTGGGGTGGTATTATAGTGCAGGGGGAGGCAGAGATGGGGCAAAATGGCAAGGCCACATTGCAATATTGTATTATAACCGAAGGAAAGTATGGCATTGGCTCAAGTGGTAATGGGTATGGTGGTATGAATCCAAGTGCTACTATAAGCAATAGTATGCTAAGTAATAATGTGGTGGGTATTTCTTTTGGAAATTATCCTGGTGGAAATTTTAGTTTGTACGTAATAAATAGCATTATTTCTCAAAATGAGGGTACTGGCATTGGCTTTGGAGGAAGTAATTGTTCACTAGAGAATAACAACATATCTGACAATAAGGGAACAGGTATCAATTTAATATACCAAATTCACACTGGAACAATCACAATAAAAAATAATTACATATCTGGCAATAAGGGAGATGGTGTCACTGGAAATATAGGCTCCACAAAAATAGCGAACATAGAAAATAATCGCATAATCGGCAATCATGAATATGGTATCTATTGCTTTGGTGCAACAATAAAGAATAATCATATAATGGGAAATAATGGAGGTGTTGTCGGAGATGACCTAATAGTCGAGAATAATTACATATTTAGTAATTTTGCTTTTGGCGTCAACACAGGGGGTAGCTGGGGTAGCTCTACAATAAAGAATAATTACATATCTGGTAATAAGGGGTATGGTGTCAACACTTACAAATCCGGGCCGCTAATAGCTTATAACAGCATCATTGCTAATAATGCCTGGGGCATTTACCATGATTGGGGTTCTAGCTCGACGGTTAACTATAATAATCTGCATAGCAACGGTTCCTACGATTTTTATAACAAGTCTTCTGCCGACAATGTCAATGCCAAATACAACTACTGGGGGAGCAAAACGACCCAGGAGCTGAATTCTGGGGGTAATCCTAAAGATATCAGTACTATCTGGGACTATTTTGATGGTGGCAGCGACAATGGTATGGTGAATTACTCTAATTGGCTAAACAATATTACCCTACTCCCCCCTACCGCTGTTATGTTTACGCCAGGAGATAATGCCATTGACTTGTCCTGGGCAGGGAGTGAAGGGGCCGCTGGATACTACCTTTACTATGGCCTATCCTCTGGTACCTATTACGCTCCTATAGATGTTGGTAATAATACCAGCTACCAGTTGACAGGCTTGTCCAATAATACTACTTACTATATAGCTTTGACTGCTTACGATGGTCCGAGGAATGAGAGTGCCTATTCTTATGAAATAATGGTAACTACCGGCAAGGTAACTATCGGTCCATTTCCAGGCAATAATAAACCCAACACCCCTAGCAATCCCTCCCCGCCTGATGGTGCTCTTAATCAATCCATAAATACCATCCTGACCTGGCACGGGGGTGACCCTGATGCCGATGATACCGTTACTTATGATATATATTTTGCCCCTGACAGTAGTCGCCCTTCCTTGGTGAAGAGTGGACACGGTACCAATAGCTATAACCCTGGTATCCTCGATTATTCCACTACCTATTATTGGCAAATAGTGGCCAAGGATAAATATGGAGCAACGGATGTCGGACCGATCTGGGTTTTCATGACTGGGTCTGCCTCTAATAACCCACCGAATACCCCCAGCTATCCTTCTCCCGCAGATGGCTCTACCAACCAATCTATCAATACCACCCTGACTTGGCAAGGTGGTGACCCAGATACAGAGGATACTGTTACTTATGATATATATTTTGGCACTAGTTCCACACCTTCATTAGTTGCTAGCGATCTTACTACCACCAGCTATAATCCTGGTACTCTGGCCTATTCTACTACCTATTATTGGCAGATTGTGGCAAAAGATAACCACGGAGCCACTACTACTAGTTCGATATGGAAATTTACCACCGCTGCTACCCTTAGCAATAATCCACCAAATACCCCCTCTAGCCCCAATCCTTCTGATGGTGCTACGAACCAGCCTATTGATCTTACCCTTAGTTGGAGCGGAGGTGACCCTGACGCTGGAGATTCGGTTAGCTATAATCTCTATTTTGGAACTAGCAGTAGCCCTCCTCTGGTTAAGAGTAATCTAAGCGAGGCTAGCTATAGCCCCGGTACCTTGGCTTATGGCACTAAATATTACTGGCGGGTAGTAGCTAAGGACAATCATGGGGCCGAGGCCGGGGGGCCAGTCTGGATTTTTGAAACTAGCCCTGCTCCTAATAATCCACCTTATACCCCCAGCAGTCCGTCTCCAGCTAATGGTGCAACCGTGGCATCCATCAGCCTGAGGTTAAGCTGGAATGGGGGTGACCCCGATACAGGAGATTCGGTGGCTTATGATGTCTATTGGGATGGTGCAGGTAATAACCCTGATCCACCCCTCTGGGCAAGCAACCAGAGGGATACTACCGTTGATGTGATCCCTATCCGGAACCCTTCTACTGTTTATTACTGGAAGATTGTAGCTAAAGATAATCATGGCGCCACTAGCACTAGCCCAATATGGAAATTTACTACCGCAGAGGTCCTTACTAACCCACCCAATACCCCTACCGGCTTGAAGGCTACCGTAGCGGGTAAGGCCGTACATATCCAATGGCAGGCAAATAGTGAGTCCAACCTGGATCATTATAACCTCTATCTAGGTAATACCTCCAAAGGCTATAATCTATCTGGCAGCCCCTTCAATGTAGGCAATGTTACCTCCCTTACTGCCTCAGACGTCCCCGAAGGGACCTATTACCTGGCCCTGAGTGCGGTCAATAGTGCTGGCCTGGAGAGTAGCCTATCAGAAGAGATAAAGGTAGTGGTAGGTGCTGAGCCCACCATTACCATAAGCAGCAATGCGAGTAGCTATTCCCCAGGGGATACTTTTAGCCTTTCATTTGGCCTCAGTAATCCTACTACTACTACTCAGATAGTAGATGTCTTTATGGGAATTATTGCGCCAGATGGTAGTCTCTACTTTTTCGACTCTACTCCCTTTCTACCCAACCTGATACCAGCTAAGGTAGATGATCCAAGAACCTTTGTCCCAGCCAGTACATCTCTACAACTCAGCCCAGGATACGATTTCCCTTTGACCCCATTCTTTTCTGTAACATTGCCGACCGGCTTACCAGAGGGTACTTATCAGGCCTTTGCTGCCTTAGCTGAGCCCGGCTCTGTGCAGGCCGGTTCCCCTAAGATAATGGGGGATGTCAGTATTAGTTCCTTCACCTATTCTCCTTAAAGGCAGTAAATATTACCCGTAGGTTATCCCTACAACGTCACTTATAGCTTTTAATACAATATATTGTGTATCAAATTTAAATTAGCTACAAGATGCTGTATGATAACTGCTAAGTGGCGTTGTAGGGTTATACAGGCTTTAAATCAGTCCAGGGTCACCATTGCCCTTTTGCTTGGAGGTAGTAGCCAAAATGAGGAAATACCTTAGGGAAATCACCCAAGAGGCAGGCAGAAAAAACCTATTTAAGGAAGAGCATAATTCTTGGCTTAACTAATAGGGAGGGTAGTGTTATGAAGAAGATTTTATTAATAGCAGCAATACTTTCTCTAACAATAACGGCTGAAGCAATAGCTGGAGAATATGACGGGTTTTGGGTTACGGCAGTTTTACCCAATGAAGGCTTTTTTATTAGGAATAATGAAGGCTTTGTCGTAGTTGTAAGGTTATCAGGGCCTTTTTGGGAAGCATACGCGGGGCCTATTTCCAATAATTCAGCAGTAATAACCACGCTTCTAACTTCTGACTTTTTTTACAGTGTTAATGTCAGTGTAACCTTATCCTTTACTTCCACAACTTCTGGGAAAGTACGAATAAATTTTTGTAGCCCAGTTCAGGATTGCCTATTTCCTAGTGGTACTGTTTTTCAGATTGAAAAGATTTTTTAACTGAAATTTTCTCTCTCCAAAAGTACGAGAGGAGGTCTTACCATGAAGAAGGTAGCTAATATGAAAAGAAATATCAAGATAGCAGTAATAGCCCTGATCTTGTGTTTTGCCTTAACCGCCTTTACCCAGGCGCAGGAGAAGCAGTATTATGTTGGTTCTGCCAAGAGTACTAAGTATCATTACACCTGGTGCAAGTGGGCAAAGAAGATTAAGCAAGATAATCTGGTAGTATTTCATAGCGTTAAAGAGGCCCAGGATGCCGGATATATCCCATGCAAAGTCTGTACCCCACCATTAGAGGAGCCCTGAAGCAAAGGAATAATCTGAACATAAGGCGCAAAACGAGGTCAAATAGAGGAGTTTTGCTTTCTCCGAGGGATAAAGTATGGGTCAGGATAGGAATCCTTTTCAAAACGCAAATATGGAGGCTAGTTCTCTCTCCTGGTAGCCAGGTAACTCATGAGAGCAATAAGAAGGGCCGTACCTCCAAAAATAATTATCGCACTGAGAGTATGGCTATCCATTTTTATCACCTTGTATAAAGGAAATAGCATCCCATTATTTCCTATAAAAGGAAAGAAGGGTAACAGCTTCACCGATAACCTCATACATACAACGCCAAAGAGGAGTGAGCTTGAACCGATATTGATTAGCGTATCCACTTTTGTACTTCTTTATGACACCTTTCCCTGGGTGTCTGAAGGGATCCCTTTCCAAATGAGAGATCATAGTATCAGCTTCCTTTTGCAAATTAGGAGGGAGCTTTTTATATTCCCTTTCAGCTCTCGGTGTCCATAGTACCCGATATGTCATGGCCTAACTGGTTTGGCCTTACCTGCCCTGGCTTCTGCAATTGAGGCATCAATCTCTCTTTTAAGCTCAGGGTGGGCATAGATATAAGCGGTCTCTTCCCAATCATCCAGGAGCTCCTCGGCTTTAGAGGTATCGCCATTCTTTGCTACTTCTTGCAATGTCTGGCGCAATTCCAGGATAAATTGCTCCAGGTCTTCTTTAGGCAAACAGGGAATCCATGTTGTTTCCAATGTCTCCATTTTCCATCTCCTTATTTGTATGTTTTGCCAGTTCTGCCCTGGCTATGTCCTCAATGGTCTTACCGGCTTTAAGCTGGCGCTGGATACGTTTCTTTGCTGTATCATAACTCCTTCCTGGCGCCATGAGGTAATCCATCAGGTTCTTTCTTTTTTCCTGCCTTTGCTTTAGGATCTTCTTTTGTTCAAGGATCTGTCTTATTTGCTCTATACTCTCCTGGGTAAGCCGTATCCTCCCATATCTATTTTGGGTTACCGGAACCTTGCCCTGTTTTATCCATCTATAAATTGTGTCCCGGCTTATCTCGTATCTTTCGTTTCTTAATTGGATAACAGCAGCATCTACCGAGATTAATCCTTCTTCTGATTGCTCTTTTGGTATCCTGCTGCGCTTGGAACCTTTTTCCTCCCGTACCCCTTTTTCTTGGGCTTTTTCAAGATCATCAACTATATACTCCTGCATATTCTTCTGGCGAAACCCCCGCTTAGCTTTCGAGATGTAGGCCCTCAGACCCTGCCAGCCTTTAGCCAGAGTATAGTGCCGCTGCAAATAGTCCAGGAAAGCAGGGAGAGTCTCTGTAATGCCAAAAGTTTTAAGATACTTAGAGAAAATCTCATATATTCCTCGGTCGTTTAACTGAATCATCCCTTCCTGCCAGAGATAGAGAGCGATTAGGAAGCGAATATCTTCTCGTGGCGTTTCCCCAGGTGAAGGTGCGAGCCAGAGTCGTTTGATCGAAAAACAAACATCCCACTTCCAAAATACACCCCCTTTGCCGTTTCTGTAACGTTGAGTTCACCACGGCGAATATCTATAGTTATGGTTTTTATAGGCGTTGTGGCTTTCTCATATGCATCTAGTGAGGGGTCATAGCGGGCTTCGTGTTCTTCAAATCTTTTCAGATCTTCTGGCTGCCAGGCTTCATCCTGGTCTCTGGAAGGCCCTTTAAATTGTGGGTATGATATCAGTCTAAGTATCTCCTCCTCTGTTTTAGGAAGGTACTGCTTAAGCTCAAGTACCAGACGAGACGGGATATTTTTCTCCCTTACGGAACGGCCTCTTCGGGTAGGATTCCGATGGTAATATAGATTATAACCCAGCCCATAAGTCCTTCCATAAGCTAAGCTCTTTCTTCCCATAGTCTTAGTTTTCATGGTTTTCAGTAATAGACGGTCATCCACGTCCTCCAGCTTAAGGTTCTCATTTTTCAATAAAGACCTGGCATTAGCTAACTTACTCAGAGGTGAAGAATATTCAGGCAGTTGCAGACAGAAATGTCCATCCCGACGTTTCTTACTGGCGTCCTCTATGGTGTCCTCTGTAGCCTGATCAAGCAGCTCTAAGACCGACTTATGTGTGAAAATTCGTTGAACTTCATCCATTGTAAACCCTTGTTAATACTTAGTTTCAGAGTGTCCCCTTTTGCAACTATCTTTAATTATAGCACACATGAACATTAAAGTTAAATAGGAAGATGTCTAAAAATAGGAGGGGTTTATGTTGACGGTTACTTTAAGCACTCGGCTCAAGGAATTACGGCAGAAACAGGGCCTAACCCAAATGCAGTTGGGCCAGAAAGCCCGCCTCACTCCACAGTTTATCTCCGCGGCATTGAGCGGGGTCATCTGCGGCCTTATCCGAAGCAAATGGATCGGATTGCACGAGCTTTAAGAGTGTCTGTAAGGGAGGTATTTGCGGATGATTAAATCTGCGATTTATGAGCGAGAAGCAGAAGTCATATCATCTAAACTTGCTGAGGTAAAAAGACTCTGGCCTGAGCTTAGCGAGGAAGAGCGCAGAAAAAAACTATATGAGTTACATCGCATGCTTGCTGTCAGCTCTGAGTTAATACAAGAAGCCGTCCTGAGTGATATAGTCCCTGATCTTGAGACAGAAGCTGAATACAGGGCAGAGCTTATGGCTGCAAAAGAGAGATTGGCAAAGAATGGTATTTTACCCCCAGGTAATGGTGGGCCGACAAATGGCCGGGATAGTCTTGATAAGTGGCCCAGCCCTGTAGCACAAGAAGCGTACTATGGCCTTGCTGGTGATGTTGTACGAACTATTAGTCCTCATTCAGAAGCCGATGATGTTGCATTGTTAGTTAATTTCTTAGTAGCTTTTGGTAATGTTATTGGCCCTGGGCCTCACTTTATTGCCGGAGCCGACAAACACTTCACTAACCTCTTTGCTGTCCTGGTTGGTGAGACCTCCAAGGGCCGGAAAGGAATGTCATGGAACCGGATTCGAGAGTTGTTCTCTAGGATAGACGGGCAATGGGCGGCATACAAAACCCCCGACGGGCTTTCCAGTGGCGAGGGGCTGATTTGGGCTGTGCGAGATCAGATTATGAAGGAAAACCCAATCAAGAAGGAGGGGTGGGTAGTTGACTATCAGGAAGTGATCGAGGATGCGGGTGTCTCGGATAAGAGGCTGCTGATCGTTGAGGGCGAATTCGCCTCTATTTTAAAAGTGATGCAGCGTGACGGCAACACTTTGTCGCCGGTCATTAGAGGCGCATGGGATAAGGGAATACTCCAATCACTCACTAAGAATAGCCCTGCCAAAGCTACAGATGTCCACATCTCTATTTTGGGGCATATCTCACGAGAAGAACTTTTAAGGAATTTAACTTCAACCGAAATGGGCAATGGGTTTGGCAACCGTTTTCTATGGGTCTGCGTGCGGAGAAGCAAATCCCTGCCTGACGGAGGAATCGTACCAGAAGAAAAAATAAAAGCACTGGTAGATCGTATCAAGGATGCCGTATCAAAAATTCAAGGAATAGGGTTTGTTACTAGAGACAAAGAAGCGAATGAAATCTGGCATGCCGTTTATTCATCGTTATCAGAGGGTAAACCTGGGCTATACGGTGCCCTAATCGCCAGGGCCGAGGCCCAGGCTATGCGGCTGGCTTGCATATACGCCTTACTCGACTCATCAGCTATTGTACGGGCAGAACACCTAAGAGGGGCATTAGCTATCTGGGAATACTGTGAAGAAAGCGCCCATTACATTTTCGGCGACAGGACCGGCAACCCGGTAGCAGATAAAATCATGTTTGCGCTTTACAATGGCCCACTTTCTCAAACAGCGCTACACGGTTTGTTTAAGCGACATGTAAAAGGCGAAGCAATTGGCGATGCCCTTGAGTTGTTGCTTAGGCTGGGCAAAGTAGAATGTGAAGAAAAAGAAACCGGGGGGCGACCAACAATTATTTGGCACTTAAAACAAGTGTAGCTAATGTTATGTGCAAAATAAATTCATATGCGAAAAACTAAACTTTTCCGAGTAGCCTTTTTTCGCTTAATTCGCTTTTTTCGCAACATAAGAACAATTATTTATGGTTATCCTAATGATTACCACCAAGCCCAATATATTGATACCAATTGGACGAATAATATGCAACATGCAGCAGCAATGGTAGTGAAGCGGACAACCTAATAATTATTTTTCCAGGAACCAGGTTTTATGGGACATTATCTTGAGATAGCTAAACGGGTAAAAACCATAAAAAGAGAGAGTACAGAACCAAAACAAGAGGGAAGGATTATTGCGAGAAAAATAATAGAAACCTCTTGCGAAAAAAGCGAATTAAGCGAAATAAGTGGGGCAGATTCACAGGTCGGAGAAGATCACCAGGGAGATCAAGAGAAATTTCCTTGTACGGCAACTGATTGTTTTGACCCCGATGGCGCCTTAGCTTCCCTGCTAAAGTGGGCTAAAATAAAAGGTATAAGTGATGTCCAGGTAGCTTCTGTTGTGGACGATCTTATCAAGTCAAAATCCCTCAAGGCGCCCTGGGGTATAAAGATCAAGAACAGCCCTGTCTTGGGTGATTACTGGCTCGTGAGCGATGACCAGGCCAAGAAGCATATCCCTGGTAATGAAACGGCCTTTACCCAGGATGAAATCGGGATACTGGCTGAGGTAAGAGAAATATTTGGTATCAAGGCCGTTGAGGTAAAGAAGTATGGCACAGGAAAACAAGCTGGCAACTGAATTCCAAAACATGGATCAAGGAAAGGTTTTGGCCCTATACAGACAAGGGAAAGGCATAAAGGCTATAGCTAGGGAATTAAACACTTATCCCAACGCCATAAAGCGATTTCTGATTAAAAAGGGGCTTTATAACGTCTCCCCTGAGGATAGGGTGACAACAATTAGCAATAAAGGTGACAAGCAATAACCAGCCCAGTAAAACATCTGATAATCAAACTGCTCTGAAACAATACAAGAAAGCCTTATGTAAAAATTCCGATGCTTGCGCTGTATGCAACCTTGAGCCGGAGAAGCTTAAGTTGTTGGAGGAGCTATATATTGCAGGGACACCTAGCCCAGTTTTGTATAGTTACTTTAACATACCGTCTAAAGACCTCGGCTATCATGCATACTACTTGAACTGGCATAAACAAAAGGCCAAATTGGAAGACCCCAGGCGCAAGAAGGCTGTGAAGGAAGCGTTGGAAAATGAGGTCTGGCAAACTATCATGTCTAGCGAAGCTTCTGGTAGCACAGGGGACAGAATAGCGGCTATGAAGCTGGTGGCACAAATGCAGGGCCTTGTCTCTTCTCAGAAAACCGAAGCCCACGTAAACATTAGCTTTGAGCATCTCTTGGCTGAAGTGGAGAGGGGAGAGAAGCAAGGGAATCAGGATCATAAGCTATTAGACGGTGAGGTTGAAGAGGGCAACCTGATAGACTGGGAGGAGTAGGTAGTATGAGGATAGAGGCTATAATTCAAGGTGAAAAAGATTATCAATCCAGATATGGACAAACGACTTCTCACATTAAAAGAAGCGGCTAAATATTTGGGTAAGACCGAAAAGGCCCTTTATCTCTCTGTGATGAGAAAGGAAGTCCCTTTTCGTAAATGGGGCAAGAAACTGATCTTTGACCGGATGGAATTGGATAAGTTCAT
>MHDQ01000204.1 GCA_001803565.1 Nitrospinae bacterium RIFCSPLOWO2_12_FULL_45_22
ATTTTTCTCAATACGCACTTCCTCGTGGAAGGATGGCGTAAACATGAATAAGCTTTTTATTTTTGTCTGGTGTAAAGAGGATTCTCCAGTTCCCAACCCTCATGCGATAATCCCCTCTGAGTTCTCCTGTTAAATGTCTGACATTGCGGTGCAGTAGCGGGTTCCCTTCATGCTCCAATTCTGCCAAGGCTTCCTTGATCCTTTTTCTAATGTTTTTCCCCAGTTTCAGATATTGCTTTTCTGCGGTTGGCTTGATCTCAATCTTCCAGTTCATTAAGGAATTTCCCTTTGACACCCTTTGCAACTTCCTCTTTGCCCTTCCTGATTATTTCTACCCATTTGGGGTCAGAAAGGAGCTCAAGGGTCTCCTTATGCCTCTCAATGTATTCATCTATAATCTCAGACAGTATCTCTTTTATTTCCCTCTTCTCCATGCTTGCGATAATTTTCAGGATATCCCTTTTGTCTTCAGGGATACGAACTGTTGCAGTGTACATATTATTCACCTCCTTCAGGCTATTAATAGTATAAGCGCTTAGTAGCTAAGCGTCAAATTTAACCGAGAAATACTCAGGGTGGTTAGCAAAATAAGGAAAGTGGATAAACTGGCATACTGTATTGTGAAGGATAGATTTCCGGTGGTAAGCAACACTATTGAATGCCCTTCATAAAGGGTAGACTTCTACGAGAAAGCGGGATTTTAGGGAGGGGTTTTCACTGATCACGAGCCAGTAGTTACCGGGTTATGCCTCAGTTTGAGATAGCAGGTTACCGCATCGACTTAGTGGTCGAGGGGATGCAGGGCCGTCTTGCGGTCGAGTGCGATGGTGATGCCTGGCATGGAGCCGAGCGTTAGTTGGCGCTGGAGCTCTTCTGGGGGAAAGTTAGCTATTGGTATATCATACTTAGCCATCAAATCAAAAAGAGTGTGCCTGTCTATGGCTAAAAGCTCGGCTGCTTTTCCCTGGGATATCTCCCCCTTTCGTAAAAGCTCTAAAATTATTGTTTCCTTGCCCTTCCTTATGACTTCTTTGTCTTGTAAACTTTCTTCTGGTAGCTCAACCGGAAATTTTAAAACCACCTGCTTTGGCATCCTCATCCCTCCTTTAATGATAGCTATCAGTCCGGGAAAATATGCCCATAAAAAAGGGAATTATTTATGACTATGTCATGTATTGTTTTAGGCCCCAAACAAAATCCCTGATCAATAAAGATCACGGGGATTTTCTCTTTAAACTCTTCATATATAACCTTATCTGATGTAATATCAACCTCTTCCAGCTTAAAGAGAAAATCTTTCTGGACGGCTAAGAAGGTCCTCCTGGCTTCTTCACATAAATGGCAACCCTCTTTAGGATAGATTTTAACCGTGATCAAAAGGGTTCTTGCCCTTCTCCATCAGGGTTCCAAAAAATCTCTCTACTTCGCTGCCGGACCAATCTCTAGGGCCGATAACCTTATCCACTATCAACCCTTTTTGGTTAATGATGAAGCTTTCGGGGACCCCAGTGGTATTATAAATCTTTTTAATACTACCCTTTGGGTCTAATAAAGTTGGAAAGTCTAACTTATGTTTTTCCAGGAAGGGCTTAACTACCTGAGCGCCTAAGGCATCTATGCTTATGGTTAACAATTGGAAATCTTCATGGTCCTTTAAATCATCATAGAGCCGTTGGAGTTGAGGCATTTCTTCTAAGCAAGTAGGGCACCAGGTAGCCCATATGTTGATGAGTACTACTTTACCCCGTAAGGAGGACAAGCGTACTGTTTTGCCGGCTAGGGTGGGTAAGCTGAAATCTGGTGCCTGATCCCCTATGGTCAGGGGGATGAATCTAGTAGCCGCTGCTCGTTCTGGTGAATTTTTTATATAGAAGAATATAAGTATAGCCAGAAAGATTATTATCGGACCAAAGACCAGATACTTGATGGCTTTCCGCCTTCCCTCCAGGTTAATCATGTTAAAACCCTTGAAATTCTTTTAATTCCTCTTCTAACCTTTGTTTAAAGACATCATCGGTGTTGCTTTCAGGCAGCTTTGCGCAGATGTCTTCACTCAAATGGGGCGCTCTTCTGAGCCAGAGCCGTATTATCAGGTATACTATAAGGCCGCTATACATGATTACTAATAGGGGTAAGGTCCAGGCAGTTAGATAAAAACCTTTTTTGGGCGGTGAGGCCAGGACCTGTTCGCCATAAACCTCTACAAAATACTTAATAATATCCTCCTTGCCCTGACCTTGCTGGAGTTTTTGTCTAATAAGTTCCCGCAACTGCTTAGCTTCTCCGCTGGTACAATCTACCAGGAGTTTACCCGGACAGGCAGGACTCATCAGCTCCCGGCCTACCTCATTGAACGTAAGCTCAGCCACCCCATCCCGGCCAGGAAAGAATAGACTAAAGAAGATCAAAATCAGCACTAGCTTTTTCATATTTATATCACTTACTACCTTTACCACCGCAGCCACCCCAAAGACCCCGGTCATTATCCCTGGCCTCCCTCTGTAATCCCAGGAATAGCTCATGATATTTAAGATTAGTCCGGGAAGCAGTTACTCGGGCATAGCCCTGCTTTATCAATTCAGCATTTACAAAATTATCACCCGCAAATACATAAGCCAGTAGCCGGCCATATCTATCCTTTTTTGTCCGATCAAATTCCAGTCTTATCTCTTTACCCTCAACCAGTTCGTTGTTGGCCTTTAGAGCTTCTTGACCACACTCTTCTGGCATGCGGGCGGGGTGATGGATTTCTGGGGCATCAATACCATTATACCTAACTTTTTTACCGTTTGCTAGAACAATGGTGTCTCCATCAATCACTTTAGCCACTTGCATGGTTTCAGATGTTTCTTTAAAAAGAGGGTTTAGCTCCCAACCTTTCTGGAGAATCACTCGCTCCCTAAAAGATTCAGGCACCTGACCCCAATTATCCGTAAAATGTACCTGGCCTTCATTGTCTACCCATTGGTATATTTCCCCACGAACTCTACTCGTTGCTAGAAAAATAGCCATACCTAAGACAAAACTTATAATTAGTTGCCTCTGGCCCACTTTTTGATACATGGGAGTAAGTATTGCATAAACCACCAAGGCACAAAGAACACCAAGAAAAGCCAAGAATGTAATCTAGAGATTCTTTGTGTCCTTGGTGTCTTTGTGGTAAAAAAGTGAAGGAAAGGGGAATTTAGGGACGGCCGTTGAGGATATCTTTCAGTTCGCTCATAAAGTCATTAATATCTTTAAATGAGCGATAAACCGAGGCAAACCGGACATAGGCAATTTCATCCAGGGTATGTAATTCCTGCATCACCTTTTCTCCTATAACCTTAGAAGGGATTTCTCTATCACCTAATTCCTGGACAAATTTTTCTACCCTATCCAGGAGGGCCTCTCTCTCCTCCACACCAACCGTCCTCTTTTCTAACGCCTTATTTATACCAATCAGGATCTTGTGCCTATCAAAGGTTTCTCGCCTGCCATCCTTCTTTATTATTACCGGCAGACAATCTTCTACCTTTTCATAGGTAGTATAACGCTGGCCGCAGTCTATGCACTCCCGGCGGCGGCGAATAGAATTTCCTTCTTTAGATAGCCGGGAATCTATCACCTTGCTATCTAAGGAGCGACAATAAGGACACTTCACAACAACTCTCCTCCTTGGCGGGGGAATTGGATGTTTTCCAGCCCAGCTTCTTCCATCAGATTACGGGCCAGCTCATCAGGATAGCCATTACTATAAATAACCTTCTTTACCCTGGCATTGATAAGCATCTTGGTACAAAGGCTACAAGGGAAGTGGGAGCAGTAAAGGATGGCATCCTTTATGGTTACCCCATGCAAGGCAGCCTGGATAATAGCATTTTGCTCGGCATGCAGGCCCCGGCATAGCTCATGTCTCTCACCTGATGGTATGCCGGCCTTTTCTCTTAGACATCCTGTATCCAAACAGTGCCTTAACCCCGAGGGGGCGCCATTATAACCAGTGGCCAATATCCTCTTTTCCCGCACTATAAGGGCCCCTATTTGCCGTCTCAGACAGGTAGACCTTTGGGATACTAGAAAGGTAATATCCATGAAATAGTCATCCCAATCGGGCCGCTTTATAAGAGACTTAGTAATAATCTGGGGAGTTTCGTCGGTCATTACTTTTTAATACCCAATCTTTGTTCTAGATCTTTGATCTGCTCTAAACGGCGGCTATGCCTCCCACCTTCAAACTCTGTCTCTAACCAAGTCTTTACCACTTCCCGGGCTAAACCCTTCCCCAAAATCCTTCCCCCTAAGACCAATATATTGGCATCATTATGGCGTCGGCTCATAAAGGCCGTATATTGGTCATGGCAGAGGGCGGCGCAGACATTGGGATATTTGTTAGCCACAATAGTCATGCCAATACCGGTACCGCATATCAGTACCCCTCGCTCTACTTTGCCCCGAGAGACCAACTCTGCTATTTTGCTGCCAAACAAAGGATAATCTACCGATTCCTGGCTGGCTGGGCCTAAATCTTGAACCTGATAACCTTCTTGGGCCAGGTATTCTTTTATATCCTCTTTCAGTTCATAGCCACCATGATCACTGGCTAAAGCTATACTTCCCTTCATCTTTTACTCCAATATATACTCCTGCCCTGGAGTTAAGACAATAGTCTTCACCCCAGGCTTTTTATTCTGGATAAGGTTTACAAATCCTCCGGGTTCCTGAACCAGGAAGGGAAAAGTCTTAAAATGCATGGGGATAACTACTTTAGGGTTTAAGAGTTCTACCGCTTTAGCCGCTTGAACCGGGTCCATGGTAAAACATCCACCAATAGGCAGCAGGGCCACATCTATTGGGTATATCTCCCCCAGCTCTTTCATAGTACCAAAAAGACCTGTATCACCGGCATGGTAAAAAGTCTTACCATTTTCTATCTTTACTATATACCCACAAGGGCTTCCCGTCTCCGAGGAATGGAAGGCCTGGGTCATAGTAATATTTATCCCCTTCACTTCTACTGTCCCACCAATATTCATACCGAATCCGGCATTGACCACCTGGTTATCGGCTAAACCCAGGGCTGTTTTGAAGCGATTAGCGGTCTCGGGCTGGGCCACCACCATTGCCCCGGTATTCTGTGCCAGCCTTACGGCATCACCAGCATGGTCAAAATGGTCATGAGAGACCATTATCACATCGGCTTTATCAATATCCTGTGCCTTAATCGGACAGGATGGATTCCCTTCTATCCATGGGTCCATCAGTATTACTCTGCCTTGAGATGAAGTAACAGCAAAAAAGGCATGGCCTAGCCACTTCACTTTGACCTCAGAAACCATAAAGACATCCCCCTTCCCACCACTCTATTTATTATTATTAGCAACTATAACGCTCCATAAATCTAATTTTTTCATCTTATAGTGGTTATCTACTTCCAAATTGCCATTCTTTATTAAATAATCGAGGGCCAGGTCAGACCGCCAGCCTACTTTTGTGCACAGAGGAGAAATAATCTCTTCTATTTTAGCCACCACTTTGTGCCTGCTCTGAAAATGATTAACAATAACTATCCTTCCATCTTTCTTGCTAACGCGCTTCATTTCCTCGATCAATTGTACCGGGTTCGGGACTACACTTATGACAAAGGTAGCTATGACATAATCAAAGGTATCATCCTTCAAGGCTAACTTCAAGGCATCCATCTCTGCCAGACAAACATGACCGAAACCGTTCTTCATTACCTTCTTGGCAGCTACCTTCAGCATGGGGCCAGATAAGTCTATACCTAAGACATTACAGTAAGGGGGATAAAGGCTAAGAGATAAGCCGGTACCAATACCTACGTCTAACACCCATTCCCCAGGCTTAATCCCTAAAGATTGGATAACATGGCGTTGCCTGGGGTAAAAAAAATTCTTAAAGATCAGGTCATAGAACTTGGCATAGCCGGCATAAATCTTCTTCATCTTCTCGGTTTCTAAAACCAAACTCTCTCTCATCAGTTCTTTTCCCTTCGGTTAAGCTACTAGTAACAGTTCAGGTTCTTTGTCATTTCGAGCGCAGCGAGAAATCTTTCCGAGACCGGAGGTAAATAAAGATTCCTCCCTTAGGTCGGAAGGGACATTTATTTTCGATAGAGGCTGAATTGTTAAGCTACTAATTTTCCCAGGACGGCCACAAATTGCTATCCCTCACACCAATGATCTCAGGCAAGATGCCTGACCTATCTCATGATCCAGACAGAAAATGCCGAGCGTAATTCAAATAGAAAATAGCCCGTGCATCTTGCCCGGGGAAAAAACTA
>MHDQ01000205.1 GCA_001803565.1 Nitrospinae bacterium RIFCSPLOWO2_12_FULL_45_22
TCCTATCCCTTCAATGGTCTTCCGCACTATCCGGGGAAAATCGAGGATTGCCGCAGTGGTTATTTCTCCGGCTACGACCACTAAACCGGTGGTTAATAGAGTTTCACATGCCACCCGTCCGGTAGGGTCTTGCTCCATAACCGCATCTAATATGGCATCAGATATCTGATCAGCAATCTTATCCGGGTGCCCTTCTGTCACTGACTCCGAAGTGAAAAGTCTACTCTTCTTGCTCATATCCTCTCCCTTTCTAAGCTACACCGTCCAGATTAAAAAAGTCCACCAAAACTCCTAAAGTGGCACATCACTCTATGATACTTGATATCTTGGGCACTGGATCAGGCATTCGATACATTCGACCCTGAAAGGCCTACCCAAGGTATTTGTTACTAGCTGAGAAAAACTATCCCCCTGGAGCCGTCGGGGCAAAAAGCGGGTAATAACCGAGGCTTTTAAGAGGGGATGAGCAACTGCATGGTCAAAACACCGGGGCTGCTCAAATTTGTCTGGCTTAATAGCCCTTGGGGGACAGGCTTTTATACAGACCTGGCAAGCGGGCTCGCAGAAGGATTCTTCAAAGGGTTTATCAGGTACGAGCTCTGCCGTAGTCAATACCCCCCCCAGGCGCAACCTGGGGCCGTATCTTTCGTTTATCAGCAAGTAATTTTTCCCCAAGGAACCCATACCAGCTATCCGGGCAGCATGTTTTAAAGAGAATATCCCCCGATACCAACCATCTCGACGATGCAAAGGGGTACAGGAAGGTATAGGTGCAGAGAGGGATCCAGTCTCTTCTAATTTACCAGCAATGAGCAAGGCCAGGTCGTCCATAATAGCAAAATAGCGCTCATAGGCATGCATATAGAGATCATAGCGGCTATTTAATGCCTCAAATACCCCTCTAGGGATGGCCTTAGCAAAGATTATCACACTCCGGCACCCAGGTAAAATATCGGTAGGATTATATCCCGGGGGGGCGTCAAAGAGATTGGGGTCAGCAATCCCCATCAAGTCCATCCCTTTACCCAGGATATAGTCTCTTAAACCCTCTCTATTCATATTAGCCACTTATCCATCCATCCAATTAATCAAATAGAGAACTTATGGAGGTCTCATTATGTATACTGTTAATGGCCTCACCAAATAAATGGGCTACCGATAAGAGCCTAATCTTCTCACACTTTTTCGCCTCTTCTCTCAAGGCAATAGTATTAGTTACTACTACTTCGGTCAAGTCAGACTTTTCTATCCTCTGCACTGCTGGGCCGGAGAGGACGGGATGGGTAGCACAGGCCCGCACACTCCTGGCCCCATGTTTTAATAACGCATTAGCCGCTTGAGTTAGAGTACCCGCCGTATCAATCAGATCGTCCACAATCAAAGTATCCTTACCTTTTACATCGCCAATAACATGCATCACCTCGGAAATGTTAGGCTGATCCCGCCTCTTATCAATGATGCCCAGAGAAACATTTAATTTCTTGGCATAAGTCCTGGCCCGTTCTACCCCACCCGCATCGGGAGAAATTACTACCAGATTTTTTAGCTTGAGGGAGCGGAAATAATCCACCAGGACCGGGCGGGCGTAGAGATGATCCACAGGGATATCAAAAAAACCCTGGATTTGTCCGGCATGGAGTTCCATAGCCAATACCCGGTCTGCACCTGAGGCTGTTATCAGCCGGGCCACTAATTTAGCAGTGATAGGGACACGGGGTTGGACTTTTCTATCCTGTCGGGCATAGCCATAATATGGTATCACCGCAGTGATCCGTTTAGCAGACGCCCTCTTCAAGGCATCAATGATGATCAGGAGCTCCATAAGGTTTTCGTTTCCTGGAAAGCAGGAAGGCTGTATTACGAAGGCATCCTGGCCCCGGACATTCTCATTTATCTGAACCAGGATCTCTCCATCACTAAAGTTAGATATCTCCATATCCCCTAAAGGAATTTTTAAATAATGGCAGACTTCTTGAGAAAGTCCTTCATTAGCCCTCCCGGAAAAAACCTTTAACCCATCAATCACTTCTCCCCCCTCCTTAACAATAAAAATAATGTTTTGAAAAGGCCCAGGTTGCTATCTTACCCTTTTGTAACCCCAGTTTGCCTAAGGCACTCGTGCCAGATAGTCTTCTATCTGCATCTTGCGATATTCTCTAATCCCTTTATAGCGGAGCCGGTTTTTAGCTAGTGGAGACGCTAGCGCATCATAGGGGCAGATATTAATACAACCCCAGCAGCCCATACATCTATTATTATCCAGCATAGGGAAGGGTTTTAATTCTATAGCCTGGGTAGGACAATTGGCCGCACATAAGCCACACTGGACACACTTGGTCCGGTCCACTATCACCCGTCCCATCATACGCCGCATCATATCCTTGGTAGCGAAGCGGGTCAAGCTATCTAAAGCAGCCGAGCGGGAAAAGGCCAGCCCTGGGGAGATATCATATCCCCCCCTTACCAAGGTATAGCGATGAATCAGTTCGCTAGCAAAGTTCCGTACTAATATAGCATCGTGATTGGTAGGTCGGCCAGCACTGAGTATTAAGCCAGGAAACCTAATAGGAGTAAAGGATTCTTCTGCCCGCATTGCCTGTACCCCCAGCAGACGTATGCCTTTGGCCTGGAGGAGTTGAGCAAGGGTAGCTATAGTATTAGCTGGATACATGCCATAAGTGATAAACACAAAGCCATATTTGCCCGGGAAGGAAGGTAGTTGAGCGAGACATTCAGTCACGTTGGGAGCAGGTTGTAAGCTATAAACCGGCGAAGCAATACCAATAGCATCATATTTTTCTAGCTTATCTGCGGTTACAGCGGCTACCCTGGTAAGGTCACACTTACCCCCCTCCCTCTGTATCTGCCACTGGATTATCTCTGCCCCAAACCTGGTATTACCAGTAGAGGATTGATAAATAATGTTGCATTTCATTTTCTTTTCCGTCTTTCTGGGCACTTAAAGACCTCCTTAATTATGAATAGGTCATAACCCTTATAAGAAGAAAAGATTTGGAGATACTCCTCTCTTTACACCCATAGTGGGTGAACATCTATAATAAATTAACCCCGAAGTTGGCCTAGAGCGCTGTATCCGGTTTATTTTTTTACGGGTTGTTTATTGTAGAGTAATTCTCTTATCCTCTCCCGGTCTAAACGGATCTCCTCAAAAGGTCTACGCCGTACCCGGTGGAGCAAAGCCAGCTCAGCGGTCTCTTCTACATCCGTTAAGCTTATTTCTGGCCTTTGATTAAGGGATGCCAGGGTCATAGCCGCTTTCATCATAACAATATCAGCCCGATGGCCATCTACGCCAATCTCTATAGCTACATTAGCTATCTTTAAGAGCATCTCGTCACTTATCTTGACCCGGGGGAGCAACTTCTGGGCCTCTAAGATTTGATCCCTTAGACACTGCTCTTCTGGCTGCCATTTTTCTACAAAGGCCTCGGGGTCTATTTCAAACTCCGTACGACGGCGGACTACTTCCACCCTCTGCTCTATCTCCCTTATTCCTTCAATGTTCACACATAGGCCAAATCTATCCAGGAGTTGGGGCCGTAACTCCCCCTCTTCTGGATTCATAGTACCTACCAGGATAAAGTCTGCCGGGTGACTAAAAGAGATCCCCTCTCGCTCTATGGTATTAACCCCCATAGCAGCCGAATCCAACAATACATCCACCAGGTGATCATCTAACAAATTTACCTCATCTACATAGAGTATCCCTCGATTACAGTCAGCTAAGATGCCTGGTTCAAAACGCTTCTCACCAGTCTTTATGGCTTGTTCAATATCTAAGGTTCCTACTACCCGGTCCTCAGTAGCACTTACCGGAAGATTGACTACCTTTATCTTCCGCTTAGTAACTGGCAGAGGCGCCTTTTTCTCTACCCTGGCTTTACATCTCTGACATAGCTTATTAAAATCGTGGGGGTCACAACTAAACGGACAGTCTTCCACCACCTCTATCTCAGGCAATACCGCCGCTAATGCCCTGACTGCGGTAGATTTTGCCGTCCCTTTCTCCCCCCGGATCAATACTCCAGAGAGGCGATGATTGACAGCATTCAATATGAGGGATTGCTTCATCTGGGCTTGGCCAACAATAGCTGTAAAGGGATAAATAAAATATCTAGGTTTCATTAAGAGATTTACCTTATTTTCTACTTTAAGAGGGCCTCGTATTCAGCCTTAGTAATTTGTTTTACATTTTCATGACCACACTTAGGACATTTAACCTTCCCACCAAAAAGCAGGTTTGGAATAAATAGAATAGGAGACAATAAACACCCCAACGGAAAACCTAAAGGGGGAAATAACCCCTTGCTAGCAGGACCAACATAACCACATTTTGGACATTCAACATACACTTCTGACTGGAACATCCTTCACCTCCTGAATAGAATGGTTAAATAATTTATTTTTAGGAAACTTTTTACCAAAAAGTTTAATAAAAGTCACCTACCCCTCGCCTTCAGTCATTAGACAAAGTAAGGAGTTTGACTCCTTATTTTGGACTCTCTGTTTGAAATTGTCAAGGGATTTTTATGATATCATGATTCATTTTTTGAACGGCTTTACAGAGGCAGTCCTTTCTAAGCTACAACGGAAGCGGTTATTTAGTTCTTATAGATTATAGCTAAGAAATGGAGTCTAGCAAAGTTTTATAAAAGGTTAGGTCGGACAATAGGTAGTCCGGGGAGAGTTGCTTAAGTTCTTCCAGGGAATAACGCCCGGTAGCTACGCCTACTGTGGTTGCTTGGGCTTGGCGGCCAAAGATTATATCCCGGGGAGTATCACCAATTACATAGATGTCCTCCTTAGTCAATTCTGTTTCGGGTAAAAACTTCTTTGCCCTACTAATAGCTAGCCGGACCAGTTCTCCTCTATCTTCTGAGTCAGAACCATAAGCCCCAAAAAGGAAATATTTATAGATTCCCCCCCGCTTTAGTTTTATCTCTGCACCCTGCTGGATATTTCCGCTAGCTATACCCAGGAGGATGTTTTGCCGGGCATGGAGGTCTTCCAGCATCTCTTTTACGCCTGGCATGAGACGATAATTGGGCGATATCAATATCTCTTCTTTTAGAAAGGCAATATATTCCGTCAATATCTCCTCTATTTTAGTAGGTTCTATCTCTTGCTTGACCTTATTTTTGCGGATAGCCTCCCTAACAATTTCTGGGTCAGTCTTCCCATCCATAGTAATCCCCTGAAAGGCATTTTCTATCCCATAAATCTTTTGGAATGCCCGGCTAAGAGATCTGGTCCCTGCCCCACCAGTATGCAATAATGTCCCATCAATATCCAATAGGAATACCTTCTGCCTCATCCTTATCTTTCCCTCGAGTTCCAAGAAAATAATAATAATTTCAACTCTGACCCAATGTGGGGTTTAAAATAACATATCTGACTGATAAAGGAAATATGGTAACTGTTTAGCCAAAATAAGCCCTATAATATTAGCCACGGGTACACACGGATGAACACTGATTCTTGCCTTCATGGCAAAATTAACAAGGTAAAATTAGCAATTAACAAGAAGGAATTGATTTTGAAATGCTAACTGCTAATTTTGCATTTTGCATTGCCTATCCGTGTCCATCCGTGGCTAAAATCCTAATGTTGGCTAAGTTGTTATGAAATATGTTTAATCGGCCTGGCCTTTTTTTGGTTTTAGAGCCCTTATTTCTAGGACGGTAGTAGTTGCAGGGGTTATCTTTGCCCCATCACTTATCTGATGCCCAACCACCCAGAGAATCTCTGCCCCTGAAACCACCAAGGGGATTCTATCTCGGTCTTCCCGCCGAACTTTATGGTCAATAAAAAACTCTTTCAGCTTCTTACTCCCTCGCAAACCCAGGGGCCAGAATCGGTTCCCTATATCTCTGGTTCTAATGATTAGGGGCAGATTTAGTTTGTGATAATCAAGAAAGGCTATAAAACGATTATCTTTGGCTTCTTGTAGGCTGATATTGGTCCGGGGTTTAATAGTAGTACTGAAGATCAGGCCATAGTCTGGTAAATAGGTGCTACCAGGAACCTCTAACTCTTTTTCTGGTAATGGATAAGAAGGGGAGCTTTCTTTCCATCTAATTATGATTCTGTCCTTATCGCTTTGTGCCATTAATCCCCCGGGTAGATTAAGAGAGGCGGGTTCAGGGTTATCACGAGTTATTATCCTAAGAAGGCCAAAGGTATGCCGCGTCGGGAGGCCATACGACCCTCCCTGCAGCTCCTGTATGACCTGCCGTAAAACTCTTCTCTGCAAGGCAGGGTGTAGTTCTAACAATCCAGGCTTATCGAGGATTATATTTAATGGGCCCTTCTCCAGGATTAGTCCGGATAAGAGCTGCTGAGATACATCCTCCAGGAGACTCTCTTCTTCACGTAATACTTCTGCCAGTCTGGCCAAGGTATTGACAATATTGGGGTTATACCCCTTCTTTATCTCTGGCAATAGCTCCAACCGGAGCTTATTGCGGAAATAGACGGGCTTTAGATTGGAGGGGTCAGTAATATAGCTAATGTTCTGCTGGGTTAAAAAATCTTCTACCTCTTGCCTGGTAGTCTCTAGCAGGGGCCGGATATAGAAGAAAAAATTTTCCTCCCTGATAGGTAGGATACCGCTTAATCCTTTAAGACCTGTACCCCGTAGTAACCTCATGAGGATAGTCTCTGCCTGGTCATCGGCAGTGTGGCCCAGGGCAATCTTATTGAATTTCAGATTTTGAGCGGTTTGCATGAAAAAGCGATACCTAACCTCCCGGGCCGCAGTTTGCAAGGAAAGTCTTTTTTCTTTTTGATAAGCCAGGCAATCTATAGCTGCAATAGTATAGGGCAGGTTTAGACCCTGAGCAATTTTTTGGACAAATAAGGCATCGGCAAAAGACCTATCCGGCCGGATCAGATGATTAAGATGTGCTATATGTAAAAAGAGTCCATATTCATCCGCTAAGGAATATAGGGCATATAGCAGGGAGATGGAATCAGCCCCACCGGAAACCGTTACTAATACCCTATCTCCTCGCTCTAATAACCTATATTTATAAATAGTGGCCTTTACTTTGTCTAAAAACATTTAGGCGGCACAGCATTTTTTATATTTCTTGCCACTGCCACAGGGGCATGGTTCATTACGGCCTACCTTGGGGCCAACTCTCCTGACGGGTTGGGGCGCCTGGCCATCACCCCCTCCGGCCCCTGCCGAAGCAGTGGCGAACTCGCCACGGTGCTCTATTATCCTTTGGCGGGCAGCCCGGCGGTGTTCCAGCGGTGCTTCTTGCTGGAGTTCTGCCTTAAAGAGATATTCTGTGGCTTCTTCTTTAATACGCTGCACCATGGCCATGAACATCTCATAGCCTTCTTTCTTATATTCATTCAGGGGGTCTCGCTGGCCATAACCCCGCAGCCCAATCCCTTCCTTCAAGTAGTCCATATTAAGGAGATGGTCTTTCCATTGAGTGTCTATGATCTGGAGCATAATCATCTTCTCCAGATGCCGTATCATAGCTTCACCGTAGCGCTTTTCTTTATTTTCGTACGTCCGTTGTAAGGCGTTAAGCAATGCCTCTCTTAAAGAGTCGCGCTTAAGCTGCCCGATAGGCAAAGGCCCATCCTTACGCCCGTCAAGGGAAATGGTATCTTTGGCCCGATCAAGGTTCAGCCGCAGGGCAAGCTTGTTCCACATAGTCTCTCTTAAGCCTTCCAGGTCCCATTCTTCCGGATGCATTTCAGAGTTTACGTAGACTACCAGGATATCATCCAACACCTCTTCCAGCATGGCAAAGACTATCTCCTTTAATCCTCTTCCCTCCAGACATTGCCTACGTTGCTGGTAGATAACCTCCCGTTGTTTATTCATGACATCGTCATATTCTAATAAGTGTTTCCGGATGTCGAAATTATGAGCTTCTACTTTGCGCTGGGCATTCTCAATAGCCCGGGTTACCCATTTATGCTCTATAGGCTGACCATCTTCCATACCGAGCCTCTGCATCAGGCCTGAGAGTCGTTCCGAGCCGAAGATGCGTAAAAGATCATCTTCTAAAGATAGATAGAAGCGGGAAGAGCCCGGGTCGCCTTGTCGGCCAGCCCTACCCCGCAATTGGTTATCAATACGGCGGGCCTCATGCCTTTCGGTAGCTATGATATGTAAGCCGCCAGGGATTTCTCCCTCTATAGCAGTATCGTCCGAGTTATAGATAAGCTGTTTCGGTCTAATAACTTCTTCATGCTCCCGGGCACATATCCCTCGGTATTTGGGCAAAGTCTGCTGGTATTTATCCGGGTCTTTCTGGGGATCAGCTTCAGCCAGGGCCAGAAATTCAGGATTGCCACCCAAAAGGATATCCGTTCCCCGCCCAGCCATATTAGTGGCAATAGTAACGGCTTCTAGCCGGCCAGCCTGAGCTACTATCTCCGCCTCCCGCTCATGGTGCTTGGCGTTCAATACCTGGTGTTTTATGCCCCGGCGCTTTAACATCCGGCTGAGGAGCTCGGATTTTTCAATAGATATAGTTCCGACCAGGATGGGTCGGCCCAGGCGATGCAATTCCTCAATCTCTTTTACCACAGCATTGAACTTCTCTTTTTCTGTGCGGTAGATAACATCAGAGTAGTTGTAGCGGATCAAGAAGCGGTTAGTGGGGATAACTATCACATCCAGGCCGTAGATCTGGTGAAATTCGGCTGCCTCGGTCTCGGCGGTACCGGTCATACCGGCCAATTTATTATAGAGGCGAAAATAGTTCTGGAAGGTAATAGTAGCCAGGGTCTGGTTCTCATTAGCGATATGTACCTTTTCCTTGGCTTCCAGTGCCTGGTGCAAACCATCACTATAGCGCCTTCCTGGCATTAAGCGACCGGTAAACTCATCCACAATAATTACTTCACCATTCTTTACTACATAATCCACATCTCTTTTAAATAGCGTATGGGACTTTAGTGCCTGCTGGACATGGTGTAATATTTCCATATTAGAAGGGTCATAGAGGTTTTCAACCGCCAGCAATCTCTCTGCCTTACCTACCCCTTCTTCTGAGAGACTAACGGTGCGGGCCTTCTCATCTATCTGGTAATCCTCTTCCCGCTTCAGCCTTGGTATAATCCTATCTATCTGATAATATTTTTCCGTAGACTCTTCTGCCAGCCCAGAGATGATTAATGGGGTGCGGGCCTCGTCAATAAGTATACTATCTACCTCGTCTACTATGGCATAGTTCAATTCCCGCTGGACATAGTGTTCCAGAGAGAATTTCATATTATCCCGCAGATAATCGAAGCCGAACTCATTATTAGTACCATAAGTTACATCGGCCAGGTAGGCCCCTTGGCGCTGCCGATCATCCATCTGGTGCTGAATAACCCCTACGGTCAGACCTAAAAATTTATAGATCACACCCATCCATTCACTATCCCGCTTAGCCAGGTAGTCATTCACCGTTACTACATGAACCCCTCGACCAGTAAGGGCATTGAGATAGACAGGGAGAGTAGCTACCAGGGTCTTACCTTCTCCGGTAGCCATTTCAGCAATCTTACCTTCGTGCAACACTATACCCCCTAGCAACTGCACATCGAAATGCCTCATGTCCAATACCCTACGGGAGGCTTCTCGAACCACAGCAAAGGCTTCGCAAAGAAGGGCCTCCAGGCCCTCACCTTTCTCGAAACGCTCTTTAAACTCACCGGTCTTTTGTTGGAGCTGATAATCGGAGAGCTTCTGGATATCCTTCTCCCACTGATTGATCTGGTCTGCGAGGGGCTGGATACGCTTTAATTCCCGCTCATTCCGGCTCCCAACTATGCGTTTTACAAATTCCCAAAACATCGTCCCCTAGTCCCTTTATAAACCTGAATTTAGACCATATTCAATATTAATTAGTTGCCACTGAAAAATGAGATCTCGAGCAAGCTCGCATGCTACAAGCAATTATTATTGAATTAACGCCCTTCGGGCGAGCTTTTTAGACAGGATTAACAGGATTTACCAATTTTTCCCTGGAAAATACCTTCTTGTCAGGCTGGAAGCCTGACCTATTTTTCATGTCCTTTGTAAGCCAATAGCTCATGAGCGCTTCCTCGTATTTATCCTGTTTCATCTGGTAAATCCTGTCAAAAAAGGAAATTGGTATGCGATTTACCTTCTTGGGATTGATACCCTGAAAAACCGCATTATTAAAATGGAAATTCCTATGCAATTAAATTAGAAGCGAGATTTACTCGCTCTGGATTCAGGATAAAAATTTCACCCATTGAATTCGTCCTTAATTATAATATAAAATGTTCTAAAGTTTAAGAGATTGCTCTAACAAAATCTTGTTTTTTGCACGGAGAATATTTCTATTGGCTCAGGGTCCATGGAGTGAGGACTGCGGACAATTAACACTATACCTGGTATAATAAAAATATCCCATATCCCGGAAACTATATGGACTACACAATAAAATACTAATTGCCTTATATGAAGCTCTGTTGGCAATATATTTAACTTTTCTCATGGACTACATAGGAAATACAGTTGCTTAATTATATCCCTTTATGTCAATAATATCAATGGGTTAAGCCAATTTTATGCATATTTTTTCCGGAAAGCGGGCTATATATCACGTTATTTAACCCCATAGGAGGTGAATAGCAGTTTCATTCAACAACTTCTCCTCCCCAATTATCTTTTCAGGAAAAAGCTTAATCGGTTCCTAATGCTTAAGGATCAAAGAAGAAAAAAAATCCACGGATTATAAAAATCTTTTAGTTGTATGGAGGCATTATGAATTATGAGTAAGAAAGAGTTCTTTATAAATACTGTTCGTATGATTGATGTTGAAGGTAGCACAAACATACCTACCGTTCTATACTATAGGCCCAGGGCGTCGGTACTTATAGGCTCATCGGCACTTGCAGAAGCCAAAAATCGCTACGAGATCAATGAAGATTTCAAGATTGATCTTGGCAATATTGATCCTAAATCCGAACCACCCAAAAAGTTTGATACAGCAACTGGAGAAAGGGTATCAGCGCGTAAACTAACCCACGATTTTCTTCACGAGGTACTTAAGTATGTTAGCGAATGGTTAGAAAATAATGACGTCGCTAAGGGTACCAGCATCTTACTGGCTGAACCATTAGTGATGCAAACTGAATTAGTGGGTCCGGATTGGTTATCAAACTACCGTCGAAATCTCGAACGTATCTTGGATGGAAAATTTGAAAAGATTGACTTTTTGCCGGAGCCATTTGCGGTATTCCAATACTACCGGTATGGGCTTAGACATCCTCTCGTAGCCGAGAGAACCAAACATTATGCCCTTGTTATGGACTTCGGGGGCGGTACATTTGACGTTTGCATAATAGAAACAACTAAGGAAGGAGATATCAGCCGAACCGGGAGTAATTCCAGGCCATTAGCAGCCTCGTCAGGGCCCATAGGAGGCTTTTATGTGAATCGGATGATCGCCCAGGAATTGTTTTGGAAATACCTGTTACCACAAAGCCGTAAGGACAAATTTAATAAAGGGCTAGAAGTCTACGGGAAGTGGCGCAAAGGCATAGACGACCTGTCCACGGCGGCTAACGAATACTGCAACTTCGTGAATAATTTTCATGAGACTATTTACAGGGTTGAGAATCCAAAGCTTACTTTATGCAAGAGCATTGTAAACTGGGGAATCGAATCCTTACTAACCGTTAACGTCCCGATTGCCTTACCAGAAGACCCATTTTCTGCCACTGGCAAATTCATCAATGTGCAGTTTTCAGGGAGTGAACTTCGCAACATATTTGTTAGTAAGGTGTGGGAACCACGCCTCAAACATATTATTCGCCAAGCACTTCAACGTGGCAAAGAAGAACTTTGTGGTGCACCAATTTCAGTCGTACTCCTCTCTGGAGGATCAGCCAATATTGGCTGGCTTAGAGAACTTTTACAGCGCGATTTTGCAGGTGAATTGGGCGATGCCGAAATATTGCGCTTACCCGATTTTCAAGAAGTCGTTACCAAGGGTTTGGCAGTAGAGTGTGCTAGGAGGTTTCATAATCAAGGGGGGGACTTTTCCTCGGTCACCTATAATCGACTTTGCCTTATTCTGGATGCCGACCGCTCGGTTTATCAGCCTCAGTGCTTTAGAGCTAGAGTGGAAGGTCTGCCTAACGTGACCGATATGCCCGGTGTTTTACTCCCCTCTGCGAGTATCCTGCGAAGTTTTATTGATAAACCAATGAGGTGGCGAGTTAAGCTGGATCATCCACCCCGTCAGCAACTAGATTACTATTTCCTTCGGTCTAGCTTTGACCCGAATGATCATGAAAACCTGCAAAATATAGAGGAGCACATAGTCTACACCCCACTTAACTGTCCCTTCGATGCAGCTTTGCAAGTGGAACTTATCGTCAAACATGACGGCACTGCTATGCCGACATTCATATACAAGAGCGGACGTACTGAAGCAGAAACCATCGCACTTAAAGGCAAGCCGTTCTATCTCGATATGACATACACCCAGACAGCAGCAACCTCTAAGGCATACATTGGCCTAGATTTCGGCACTAGCAACACATCAATCTCATTCGTTGATGAATCGTCCATCCAGATTTACCGAAAACGGGCAGTGGAAAAGTCATGGAAGGAACTGAGTGATCTTGTTTCCACTCTCCCCTACCCTTTAGCTGTACCATTGGCCCTGTACCTAAGTCAGGTTGATCAGGCCAAGCTTGTAAAACAGGCCTTCGAATTCATCGAGGCTGCACTTACAATGGCCGCTTACGTGGCATATTTGGATTTTTGTTTAAATAAAACAGAGGGCGAATCAAGACTTTTTAAGGGTTTCACACAGAGGTCAGCCGGGCCACTATGGGCCTTAATCAATGACTGTCTTAGTAAGTTGGGAAATAATGCTGTCATCTCTTGCCCTTTTCAAGAACTCTTGAACCCTGAATTTCACCAACCGCTCAATGATGCTGTAACTTTCTTTGCATCGTATAAGCACGGCAAGGTCAGAGAAACCGAATTAGACATTCTCAGAGTAGTGCAAATATTAGCAAACATCAGCCAAAAAGTATTTGCGACCCATGTCTTCGGATTTTTTGAGAACGTCTCCAAACAGAGATTCGGGAGCGAGCATCACGGTATATTTCGGCATGCATGTGGCCCTCCTCCGTTCTTCAAATTCTCCCAATATCGAGGCCCTTATACGTTCTCAGAGGACGAGCCATTTTTGCTGAATTTGGACAAGTGCACTGCTTTGCCTCTTCAGCCTTTGATCTTTTGGGACCGTTGCAATAAACATCCTGATGTTGATATTGGTCATTGCTACCTCTTCGATATACCAGAAAAAGGCAAAGGCCAATACTCGTTTAAGGCAGTTGGGTATCCGTGCAGTTGCCAGGTTTCGGTTACAAACCAATATCGCGCTTTAGCAGAGAAGCTAGAAGAGTATAGAGAGCGCGACTCAAAGGCCACACTTTTGCAAGTAGGTTCCGTTGAAGATATCCTAGGAGGATGAGGAAGGTAGACTTGTTGGTAATACAAGCCCAACTTCCATCCTGCTTAACAGAAGGATGCGTAGGCTTAGTGAGTCTTAGTCCTCAACTATTCACAAATAGTAGGATTGAGGGCTTAGTATGAAGATAGTTAAATCAAAAAACGGCATACCTATCCGATTATCGGAAGAGAGATGGATTCATATTACTGAAGAGCATTCAGAAATGGCCGGTTATTATTTTGAGGTTCTTGAAACCGTTCAAGAACCAGAGGCACTTTATGAAGGCGAGGCCGAAGAGTTGCTTGCACTCAAAGAAATTGAGTCCGGGAAATATTTGATTGTCGTGTACAAAGAGGTGAACAAAGAGGATGGATTTATCATTACAGCTTTCTTGACCAGGAGGATTAAGCAAATCGAAAGGAGGATAAAGCTATGGCCTTGATAAATGTGAAAGATATCCTCAACCTTACTCCCCAATTGTTAAGTATACCTTTTAATCGCATCTGGTATAGTTATGATGAGGAGGCAGATGTCCTGTATTTAAACTTTAAAAAGCCCAGCCATGCTGATGATAGCGAGCTCACTGATGACGATATTATCATCAGATATGAGGAGGGGGAAGTGATAGGCATTACGGTCCTTCATGCGAGTAAAAGAAAAGAGGCAATATAATTTAAATTTTTTTGACATGGAAAGGGAAATCGGTAATATTATTAATGCCAATTTCTCTGGAAATCCAAGCAAGAAGATTAATGGCTGGTAATGGCCGTGCTAGGTGGGGAGGTAGCGGTGCCCTGTAACCCGTAATCCGCTATAACGGGACTGAATCCCCTTTTCAGCGGCTCGGCTTCTTTCAGGGTCGGGTCTCTGGGTAAGTGGTGTTGACAACTGGGTCTTGTACAATAAGGACTTGCGAACCCCGTCAGGTCCGGGAGGAAGCAGCGGTAAGCAGGCACCCTTAGTTGCTGCAAGGGAGCCTGGTTCGAGCTAACTGCTCAGGAAGCGCCTGGGAGAGAGAGTCAATGAGGGGTGCACGGCCTTTCTTATGAGGGAAATCAAGAATTGAGCTACTTAGTTACTGCAAGGAAATGGCGGCCGCAACGCTTTGAAGAGGTAGTAGGCCAAAACCATGTTTGTCAAACCCTTAAAAATGCTATAGCCGCCGGTAGGATTGCCCATGCCTATCTCTTTGCTGGTACCCGCGGGGTTGGTAAGACTACTACTGCCCGGATATTAGCTAAGGCTTTGAATTGCCTGGCAGGGCCCAGTCCTACTCCCTGTAACCAATGTGTCATGTGCCAGGAAATATCCCAGGGTAATTCCATAGATGTGCTGGAGATAGATGGCGCTTCCAATAGAGGGATAGATGAAGTTAGAGAACTGCGGGAAAATGTGAAATATGTGCCCGCAAGGGGCCGCTATAAAATCTATATTATAGATGAAGTCCATATGCTGACCAAGGAAGCCTTTAATGCCCTATTAAAAACATTGGAAGAACCTCCAGCACATGTTATCTTTATCCTTGCTACTACTGAGCCCCATAAGGTGCCTAATACTATCCTGTCCCGCTGTCAGCGTTTCTATCTGAAGCTAGTTCAAGTATCCGATATTGCGGGCCGACTGGAATTAATTGCCCGCGAGGAAGGGATCGGTATAGGGGAAGATGGTCTTATACAGATTGCCCGGAAGGCACAGGGAAGTATCCGTGATGCCCAGAGTTTCCTGGACCTGGTGGTATCTTATGCTGGACGAGAAATAAAAAAAGAGGATATAGAGAGTATCCTGGGCGGGATTGATCTAGAGCTTATTCACGCTATTGTGGAAGGTGTTGCAGATAAAGACCCGTCTCTGGTATTAGAATTAGCCCAACACCTCTCCCAGGCCCAACATGAGCTGAAAGATTTTTGCTATGAATTTGCTAATTATATTAGAAACCTGGTTATCTTGAAGGTAACTCAAGCGCCAGAAAAGTTGATCCATTGGCCCCAAGCTGAACTTGCCCGGATAAAGACCCAAAGCCAACGCTTCAATCTGGAAGAATTAAACCTTCTCTTTAACATCCTGTTAGAACTAGACAAGAATATCCGGGTAGCTTCCAACCCCCACATCTCCTTAGAAATGGCCCTGGTAAAGATGACTATGGTTAAGCCGGTGCGTCCGCTAGAAGATATTATTGAGCGAATAGCTAACCTGGAGCGAAAATTAGCCGCAAACCAGGGATCAGTTGTCAGAGGTCAGGGAGCAGATGTCCTGATCCCTGATCTCCGATCCTCAATCCCCGATCCCCAACCTCCGATCCCTGATCCCGGTTCTATACCCCCAGAAGAGGGCGAACTGAATCAGCTATGGGAAAGAATCAAAGGGATAGTTGCGCAGGATAAAGCCCCGCTAGCACCGTTCCTGGATTATATAATCCCGAAAGAATTAAATGATAAGCATCTGGTCCTGGAATTAGATAAGAAGTATGAGTTTTATTTCAAGGATGAGCCTCACAAAAAAGAGATCATTAAAAAAGCGGCCTTTAAGGTCACAGGAAAAATGGTGGAGCCCCGGTTCCTAGTCTTGGAAAATAAAAAGGGTCAAGGGCAAGAGAGCGAAACAAAAGAGAGTAAACTAGATATATTACAAGAAGCCATGAAAATATTTGGCGGCCAGATTTTAAAGGATACAGGACACAGACTGAGTGAGGAGTAAGCCGTGAGCAGTAACTCCTTACTGCTTACTACCTAGAACCTAGAACACAAGTGGAGGTGAAAAGATGGCCAAGGGAATCGGCAATATTTTCAAACAAGCCCAGGTCATGCAGCAGAAGCTTTTAGAGCTGCAAGATAAGATGGGTGAAAACAAAGTAGAGGCTACTGCGGGCGGTGGTATGGTGACGGTAGTAGCTAACGGGAAGCAAGAAGTCCTCTCTATCAAAATAGACCCTAGTGTTATAGATCCAACCGATTTAGAGATGCTGGAGGACCTAGTTTGCGCGGCGGTAAATGAGGCACTGAGGAAAGCACGGGAAATGGTTACCGAAGAAATGGGTAAACTGACGGGGGGAATAAAGATTCCCGGCCTCTTCTAATTATAAATATTTATGGAGCTACCACCTTCCCTGGTAAAATTAGTAGAAGCCCTTAGACGGCTCCCCGGTATAGGGCCTAAGAGTGCTCAGCGGCTAGCCTTTTTTATCTTAAAAAACCCCAAAAAAGATGCCGAGACCCTGGCTAAAGCTATCCTGGATATAAAAGAAAAGATACGCCATTGTAACATCTGCTATGCTATAACCGAAGGAGACCCTTGCCCTATCTGCCGATCTCCTTCAAGGGCAAAGGAGACCATATGTGTAGTGGAGGAACCAAGCGATATACTGGCTATAGAGAAGAGCCGTGGCTATAAAGGCTCTTATCATGTACTCCAGGGACACCTCTCCCCTTTGAATGGTATTGGCCCAGAGCAATTAAAGATCGCAGAGTTGATAGCCAGATTAAAGTCAGGTGAGGTTAAAGAGCTTATCATTGCTACTAACCCCAATCTCGAAGGGGAGACTACTGCTATGTACTTAGCTAAGCTGGTTAAACCCTTAGGTATAAAAGTAACCCGTTTAGCCAGGGGCTTACCGGTAGGGGGGGATATAGAATACGCTGATGAGATAACCTTATCCAAATCCCTGGAGGGCCGCCAGGAGATCTGAAATAAGGAGATAAAAGAGTGAGGTTTTTAGTTACTGGGGGAGCGGGATTTATTGGTTCGCACTTAACAGAATGGCTCTTAGAACAAGGGTATCTTGTTCGGGTACTGGATAATTTCAGTACCGGTAAGCAGGAAAATCTGGCCGGTTGCCGACAACGGTTTAACAAGGTGGAAATCTTAGAAGGTGATCTCAGGGATTTGGAGACTACTCGGCTGGCTTGCCAGGGTAGGGCTGGTATATTTCATTTAGGCGCCTTGCCTTCTGTAAGCCGCTCCCTGGAAAATCCTAGAGAAACAACGGAAATAAATATACTGGGGACTATTAATCTGCTTATCAGCGCTCGGGAAGCGGGAGTAAAAAGGGTTATCTTTGCCTCCTCTTCGTCGGTTTATGGTAACACTCCCCGACTACCTAAAAAGGAAGATATGACTCCTAATCCCTTATCTCCTTATGCAGTAACCAAGCTAGCCGGTGAGGAATATTGCCGGATCTTTTATCGCACTTTTGGTCTGGAGACGGTTATTCTCAGATATTTTAATGTCTTTGGTCCCTGCCAGGACCCTGCTTCTCCTTATGCCGCGGTGATACCCAAATTTATCCGCCTGGCTTTACAACAAAGGCCCCTAACAGTGTATGGTGATGGTAACCAGAGTAGAGATTTTTCTTACGTGGACAACGTGGTCTCCGCTAATATGCTAGCCTGGTCAGCTAAGGATGCTAGCGGTCAGGCATATAATATTGGCTGTGGCGAGCGCTTTACCCTTAATCATTTAATCAATGAATTGCGCGAGGCCTTAGGGATTAATTTGGAAGCCCATTACCTGGAGCCCCGGCCAGGTGATGTCAGACACTCTTATGCCGATATTTCCAGGGCCATGCAGCTTCTGGGGTACCGGCCGAAGGTAAAATTCCCTGAAGGGCTGAGATATACTATCCAGTATTTACGTAAGGCGTGAGTAGTAAGTGGTGAGGAGTTACCCCTCACCACTTACTACTTACCCCTAGCTTCTCACCATATGGTAATGTCAAAAGTTTTATGAAAAAAGAGGGAAAAAGTATGAAACCACAGAGAGCACAGAGCAATACCTTGTGTACTCTGTGGTGAAGTTGCGAAAAGCAGAAGGAGAATTGATATTTAATGATTTCTCTGTGTACTCTGTGGTGAAGTTTTGACAATACCCACCATATTATAGAGAGGGGTTAAAATGAATATATGTGTTATTGGGGCCGGATATGTAGGATTGGTAACCGGGGCAGTGTTTGCCGATCTAGGCAATGAAGTGATATGTATTGATGTAGTAGAAGAGAAGATAAAGATGTTGCAGGAGGGAAAGATCCCTATCTATGAACCGGGCCTGGAAGAGATGGTTGTACGCAATACTAAGGATAGCCGGCTCTTCTTCAGTACTTCTATTGCTAAAGGGGTAAAGAGAGCCGAGATAATCTTTATCTGTGTAGGAACACCACCCCGGGCCAATGGTGAGACAGACTTATCTTATGTAGAAGCGGTTGCCAAAGGTATTGCCGAGGCTATGGATAGTTATAAGATCATCGTGAACAAGAGTACTGTACCCGTAGGTACTGGAGATTTTGTCCGAAAGATTATCGAAAAAAACAAGAAGGTAGATACTGATTTTGACGTGGTCTCTAACCCAGAGTTCTTGCGGGAAGGCTCTGCTATCCAGGATACCATTTGCCCTGACCGGATAGTCATTGGCGCCCCCAACAAAAAGGTCGCTATGAAACTTTTGGAACTATATGCCACCCTGGGCAGACCCATGCTGATTACGGATGTATATAGTGCCGAGATAATCAAATATGCCTCTAATGCCTTCCTGGCTACTAAAATATCTTTTATTAATGCTATTGCCAATATATGTGAGAAGGCCGGGGCCAATGTGACCGATGTAACCCGGGGTATGGGGTACGATTCCAGGATTGGGCCTGATTTCCTCTCCGCAGGCTTAGGGTTTGGTGGCTCTTGTTTTCCTAAAGATTCGGAGTCATTAGTGCAAACTAGCGCCAAATTAGGCTACAACTTTGATCTGCTCCAGGCAGTAATTAATATAAATAAAGAGCGGGGTGCCCATTTTGTCAATCTAATCAAAGCAAGGATAAACCCCCTATCAGATAAAATCCTGGGGGTATTGGGCCTGGCCTTTAAGCCTAATACCGATGATATGCGGGACGCTAAATCTATCGAGATAATCAATAGTCTGCTAAACGAAGGGGCCCGGATAAAGGCATATGACCCGGCCGCTATGGAGAATGCAAAAAAAATACTCCCCCATATAACTTATTGTAGCAGCGCCTATGAAGCGGCAGAAAATGCTGATGCCCTGGTTATCATTACCGATTGGAGGGAATTTAGGCTATTAAACATGGAACGGATAAAAGAGTTGATGCGTCGCCCAGTAATATTTGATGGTAGAAATATTTATGACCCCGAAAAGAAAAAGCGATTAGGGTTCGAATATTATAGTATCGGCCGAGGAAATAGTATCCCATGAACCTCTATCCACGGCTCCTGCAATTTATAAAGCCTTATTGGCGCCAGATAGCCCTGGCTATCTTCTGTAGTTTCTTTGTCTCTGCGGCTATAGCCCTATCTGCCTGGATAGTGAAGCCTGTGCTGGATGGTGTCTTCATGAATAGAGATGCCCGCCTGCTAAGACTGTTGCCCCTGGCTATTATAGGCATCTATCTGGTTAAAGGCGCCTTCAGCTATGCCCATGCTTACCTGATCCGATCCGTAGGGCAAAAGGTAATCCGGGATATGCGTAATCTCCTCTATGCCCATATTCAACACCTGTCCCTGAAGTTCTTTAACGACAATCCTACCGGAGCCCTTATGTCCCGGATCATTAATGATATTGCCATGATCCAGCACTCAGTTTCTAATGTAATTAGCAGTCTGTTTCTTGAAATAATAACCATGATAGGGCTGGCGGGTGTTGCCTTCATCCGAGATTGGAAACTAGCCCTTATTGCCTTTATGGTTATGCCCTTGATCGGCTTTTATACTAATAAATTGGGCAAGAAGCTCAAAAATATCAGCCGGCGTACTCAGGAGAAGATGGCCACCCTCAATGCCTATCTGCAAGAGACCTTTGTCGGTGCCAGGATTATCAAGGCCTTTTGTCGGGAAGATTATGTGACAGAAAAGTTTCGGGTGCAGAATCAAAAATATTACCGGACTACTATGAAAGGTGTGCGGGCTGATGAATTAACCTCGCCCCTGGTAGAACTCTTTGCTTCTATTGGTATCGGTGGGGTGGTACTTTATGGGGGCTATCAGGTGGTTCTGGGGCATACTACCCCGGGGACTTTTTTCTCTTTTATGGCAGCCATGATGATGATGTATTCACCAGTAAGGAAGATCAGTAAGGCCAATAATGCTATCCAGCAAGCCCTGGCGGCCGCTAGCCGGGTATTTGATCTGCTGGACACCGAGAGTGAGATCAAAGAAAAAGAAGCGGCCATAAATTTACCTGAGATAGCCCGCAATATTGTCTTTGAAACTGTGACCTTCCAATATAACTCTGGCGGAGGGCCGGTGTTAAAAAATATTAATTTGAAAGTTGAAAAAGGGATGAAGATCGCCCTGGTAGGCATGAGTGGAGTAGGAAAATCCACTCTGATGGATTTACTGCCCAGGTTTTATGACCCCCAGGAAGGAAGAATATTAATTGATGGTATTGATATAAGAGAGGCGAGTCTGGCATCGCTAAGGGCCCAGATTGGTGTAGTTTCCCAGGAGATCATTCTCTTTAATGATACCTTACGGAACAATATCCGCTTTGGTAGACTGGATGCTACTGATGAAGAGGTTGAGGCGGCCGCCAAAGCCGCTTATGCCTATGATTTTATTATCCAGTCCGCCCAGGGTTATGACACTCTAATTGGTGACCGAGGGGTACGGCTCTCGGGTGGGGAGCGGCAGCGGATCGCTATTGCCCGTGCCCTCTTAAAAAACCCACCTATCCTGATCCTGGATGAGGCAACCTCCTCTCTGGATACAGAGTCGGAATATATGGTGCAAAAAGCCCTGGAAAATCTTATGAGAGACCGGACAACATTTATCATTGCCCATCGCCTCTCCACGGTCAGGGATGTAGATAAGATCATAGCTATGGAAGGGGGCAGGATTAGGGAGATAGGTACTCATGCCGAGCTATTAAATTCCAATGGGGTTTATAGTAGGCTATACGAGATGCAATACCGGCTGCAACAAGGGAATGGAGAGGAGCGATCATGGCTAGAATAGTAATAACCGGCGGGGCAGGATTCATCGGGTCACATCTCTGCGACTATCTACTAAAAAAAGGCCACGAGATAGTATGTATTGACAATCTTATTACCGGAGATAAGGCCAATATTGCCCATTTAATAGGGCGAAATAACAAATTTACCTTTATCCAACAAGATGTCACCAACTACCTCTCCATAGATGGAGAAACAGATTTTGTCCTGCACCTGGCCTCACCGGCTAGCCCCATAGATTATGCAGAATTACCTATCCAGACCCTTAAAGTAGGCTCTTTAGGGACTCATAAGGCCCTGGGCTTAGCTAAAGCCAAAAAAGCTGCCTTTCTACTGGCTTCTACCTCTGAGGTATATGGTGACCCTTTGATCCACCCACAACCAGAGACTTACTGGGGTAACGTCAACCCCGTAGGGCCCCGTGGTGTATATGATGAGGCTAAACGATTTGCCGAGGCTATGACCATGGCCTATCACCGTTTCCATAAGCTGGAGGTAAGGATTGCCCGTATATTTAATACCTATGGGCCGAGGATGCGGATCAAAGATGGCCGGGCTATTCCTACTTTTCTCTCTCAAGCCTTGAGGAATGAAGACCTGACGGTCTTTGGCGATGGTACTCAAACCCGTAGCTTTTGCTATATATTAGATCTCATAGATGGCCTTTACCGGTTATTACTGTCCAACATTAACCAACCTATAAATCTGGGTAATCCCCACGAGATGACTATCTTGGAACTAGCCCAACGGATCCTGGATATAACTAAAAGCAAGAGTAAAATAGTCTTCTCTCCTTTACCCGAAGATGATCCTAAGGTGCGGCAGCCCAATATCACTAAAGCAAAGACC
>MHDQ01000206.1 GCA_001803565.1 Nitrospinae bacterium RIFCSPLOWO2_12_FULL_45_22
CCTTTCCATTGCCATAAGCCCGGGTTCCAAATAAAGTTTGTATTTATAAAACTTTAGGTATTGAACGATCCAGTCACACTATGCCTGCTCAGTTCGAGAGGCATAGTGATGATATCGTAGCACCTGCCGGGCTTGATCCATTAGTTTTAAATTGGTATCCGGTCTGAATTTTCTATTGTTTTCCATAAGTAATAGAATATATAATATCCAAGGCTAATTTTCCATTTTTGATCCTCTAATATAAAAATAGCGGGAATTTTTTGATTTTTATAGTCGCTATAAATAGAATATTTTCCATTTATTCTAACTTCCTTCGGACTTCGCTCCGCTCGGTCGGTTGGCACGGAAAATTGCATAAGCAATTTCCGCCCCCAACCGACGGCGGCTCATCCCGCTGGCCGTTAGACTCCGCAGAGTGAATTGCGGACGAGGAGGTATCTCATGAGTAATTATCTAGTCCTTGACGTTGAAGCCCAAAATCCTGTGGTTAAGCAGCATGTTAAACGCGTGGCGAATCGCACATATCGTCTTCCGGAATTTCAAAGAACGTTTGTTTGGGACAACGATCGGGTCTTGAAGCTCTGGGACAGCCTTTACCGCGGGTTTCCAATCGGCCAACTCATGTTGTGGAAGCCAGATAGTGAGGACTTTCCAATGCGTGGCTTGGGCCGTAATCAAGCAGAGTTGCAGTCTAATGGACAATGCGAGGCCATCATTGACGGCCAACAACGATTGACCGCATTGTATCTGGTTCTCACTGGTGACATCCGACTTAGATTTGACTTGGAGAGGGACCGCTTCACCTATAGTGAGGGCGAGAACTGCTTGCGCCTTGATGTTCTTCGTGACCTCGATGGTCGGCCAATAGAATTCGATGACGCTGCTGGTCGCCAGTTTTTCAACCGCCACGCTACCGAAGCTCAAAGAAGTACATTTGGCCTAGTAATTGATCATCTCAATGGAATTCTTACAGAGAGACAACTCCCTTCTCAACTTATCAAGTCAGCTAACTATGCCACAGTCCTCGGGGTATTCAAGCGCCTAAACCAGCAAGGAGAACCTTTGAACGAAGCGCAACTTACCTTGGCAGGAATCTCCCCCCACTGGCCTGGTGTCTTTCGCCGGACGTACTCGCTCTTGCTCCGGATGAACTCAGAGATGGGTTTCGACCGAGCTGATGATCCCACATTCGTTTTCCAAGTCTGGACAGCAGTGCACACGCAACAGCACCTTATCAGACACCTCGCTCCCGAAGATGAGCGTTCAAAATACAAGAGGCTCGTCGACCAACGCCTCTATGAAGATTCTTGGTCACGAACAGAGCGTGGTATCAGTAGTCTTATCGAGATCATGCAACGTGATCTTGACCTAACTAACTTTCAGTTCATCAAGGCATACTACCCCCTTCAAGTCGTCGCTCACTACCTTGCCTCACACGATGAACCAAGTGATGAGGAGATCAAATCGCTTCGTCGTTGGCTCATCCTAAGTCTCGTTTCTGGTCGTTACCACGAGAGCGCCTTGAGTAAGTACGGGGCTGACATCAAGGCCACTACGGAAAAGAAGTCTCTTCAAGACCTGTTTAGCCACAAGGGGAATGTACTTGACCCGGCGATAGTGCAAACTACTCTTGTCGATACTGACCGACTACTAAGTGCTACGTTTCGTTCCGCATACGTCACTCTTCTATATCTCATTTCCCGACAACTCGAAGCTACCGACTGGATGAAAACGGAAATTAAAGTCGGAGAACAACTTGAAGATGGGCCGTGGCACTTTCATCACATCTTTCCTGATGAGAGGTTCGATGGAGAACGTGCTCGGCTCAGGGATGAACTTGAGGATGCACAGTCAAGAGGTGACCACGAAGTCGCCAGAACTCTGGAGCAGGAACGCCAGCGACTTGAGGATCGAGTTGCATCAGTTGCAAATCTTGCATTCCTAATCCCACCGACTAACCAGAGCATCGGGAATCGTGCGCCGATTGATTATTTGGCAGAACTTGCTTCAACGCCGAGCGGTCGTAAGGCGCTTGAATCGCAGCTTGTGCCACTTGATCCAGATCTTTGGAAACAGCCCGCGTTTGAGTTGTTCCGACGTCGCCGCTGTGAGCTGATCGTAGCGAAGGCAAAGGAGCTCTTCTTTTGAGGGCAACGACTTTGCGGAGTCTAACAAGGGCATGCACCTGACGGGCTTTGCCCGCAGGTGATGCCCATGCCGTTAGGTTTCAGGGAGGACAACGTGGATCAGCTATATCGCCAAGCACTAGAGATGATGGGCATAGCTTTTGATGCTTTGTCCCGCAAAGTAGGCGACCCTAAGCGGCAGCCGATGGGTGATGGGTATGTGTACCGTTACAAAGAGAAGTCGATTTATCAGGCGATCGTCCAGAAGTTAGCTAGAGTGATTACCGGACTACAAGCGATAAGCCTCCTGAATAAGGCTGGCCGCCTTCAAGAGCAGGCAGCATTGCAAAGGACCCTCGATGAATTCGAGGAAGATATTGCCTTTTTGTGCTTTGGAATAATTTTCAACGAGATAACCGATCTACACAGAGAATACTTGGCCGCGTTCTATGAAGAGGAATTCGATGATCCGGAAAGCGCAATTCGCTCTACGCAAAAGCGTCCGATGATACCTAGAAGGAAAATCCTGGCATTTGTAAGTAAAGATAGGGGTACCGGTTACGATCAAAGCTCGACAATAGAGATTGGGAGAACTATTAGTAAAATGTATTCTGGCTATGTTCACGGAGCATCTCCCCAATTAATGGAACTCTATTTTGGCAACCCTCCGCGATTCCAGTTATCAGGCGGAGCCGATTCGCCTTTTTACGAAGATCACTTGGAGGATTTGCTCAACTACTATTATCGATCCATACTCTCGTTTGCATTTGCAGCTAAAGCCTTCGGTGAAGAAGCCCTATTCGGGAGAGTCCGCGACTATTCAGGGGAGTTTGCTGTCGCTTCCGGCCGCGAAAATCAGCTCCGTGAAACATAAGAAACCTAACCCGCCACTCCAGCGGACGCGAAAAACCGCGCCGCTGATTTAGGTTGTTAGAACTAGAAATAGAGAGTGATGTTAGTAACAAGAATCATAGGAAAGTGCCCCGGATGCAAAAGAGAAAATTCATTTGGTAATGTGAATATTAATCAAAATTTGTTGCTCCGCGGATGTATTCATTGTGATTATTCAATACAAATTCCATTGCCAGCGCTTTCTAAGAAGATCATATATTTGGATCAGTTTTTCCTATCGCATGCCTTTAGAGAAAATTTAGAACAATTTGTTGAAGCGGCAAATATTATAGCTGAATTGGCACATGCACAACTTATTATCTGCCCTTGTTCACCAATTCATAAAACCGAAACGCTTCAGTGGAGGCACTCGCAGAAGGAACAACTTTTAGAATTCATAAAAAAGACATCGCGGGGCAACGAATTCAATCCCGAGTATAGGATAAAGAGGGCGCAAATAACCAATAGCTTTAAAAGGTTTCTTGAAAACGACGAAAAGGTGCCATCGATTAGCCTACGTGATGCCTTACCAAGAGAGATTAATAACTGGGAAGATTATTTTTGGATTGATGTGAAAGGACTTCCTGAAGATACAGAAAGAATAAGAAAATCTAAAGAAGACTCAGTTGCCCAGCTCGTAGGACTATTTCAAAATTGGCGAACTCAAAATACAACTTTTGAGCAAGACCATCAATTCGAATTAATTGATGGTGCAAAAATATATATACAATTATACATTGAAATGGCTCAGCGTCTAGCCAATGGTGATTTTACGACTCTATTAGAATCGCCCATGATTGTTGAGACTCTATTGTATTTTGATAAAGACGAAATGGATATACAAAATCGCTTGAATCGAGTGATTGGTTTTTTTAAGTCGAAATATTATTATGAGGTGCCGTGTGAATATATTTCATCTGGATTATTTGCCGCATTGAAACAGAAAGTAAAAAATGGGCACTACGTTAATGAGGAAAAAGCCAAGAAAACACTCAGTGGCATCTTTTATGATATTAGTTTTATTTCCACCTATGCTCCATATTGCGATGCCATGTTCATTGACAACCCAATGATTGATCTCGTCAAAGAACCGAAGCTAAATTTAGAAGAGAGATTTAATACTAAGTTTTTTGCCAGGAAAACCTGGAATGAATTTATAGACTATCTCACAAAGATTAAAGAGCAGAAAAGCCAGGAAATAGACTGGGGCCTCAGTCTTGTTCATGTATAGGTAAATTGTTCTAACCAATGGATAGCAGGGAGGCTCGCTCCTAGCGCCCCACACCCAAATCGTCAGAATGCTTAGAATGCTTAAGGAGAAATCTTATGTCATGGTATAAAATTACAATCTCGGCGCATCAAACGAATTTCGGGGAACATGGGAAAATCCAGGATCAGTTTGAAAAGATCTTTATTGTTATACAAAACCGACAAGACGTAGCTCTCTTTAGCAGCGGTTGGTCCCATTCAGACACGTTTAATATATATTTTACACCGGCTTGTACGTCACACCCCGCAATGAAAGCTCTTATGGATAGTTACGGTGCGACTCCTTGTGACGAGCCTACCCGAGAGACTGAAAGTGAATTGAGCCTGCTTGTTGGTGAATCAAATAGATGGAGGAACCATATCTGGTCACCGGATCTTTCTTAAAAGGACCTAATAGGATTTTGTCTATTTGCAATTACACAAAGTCAACTTCTCTATACACAAAAAAACGAGAGGCCAAAAGCATAAGACGTTAAATATGATGATCTTGTTTGATCAAAGTAACAAAAATTCTAACGAATTTCTCCAGTGGACTCGGTTCCCTCGCCGCTGAAAAATTCGTTAGAGGGCTGTATTATGATGAACCTCCGTTATCCGGAGCTAAGCGCAACGATGAGGAGATATTAACCTGAAACCGGCATATAGACTAATCTAGAAGGTATAACTCTTTGCTGATAAAGGGAAAAAGCCATATGATATTTGCTGTCTAGACAGCAAAAGCTTATGTAGCCATAAATTGACTAATATTAGCTAATTATTTCTTTCAGGTATTATTATTTACTATAAAATTAAAGATTAATAAATATATTTTTTATAAATAGGTAGAAAAGCGATCTCCAATCCTGTAAAATAAGCATATTAGGAGATTAAATTTAGTATATAATCCTATTCTACACAGAAGGGAGATCGCCATGTATATTATAGCAGATAGACCCAAGGAAATTCAGCCCGAAAAACTACCCCCAAGGAGAGAGCGGCGTGTAGAGCAGTTGGAACTTTACAGGAGATTCAAAAAGCTCAAGAAGCGAATCAAGGGCTGTGATCTTCCGGTAGACTTTGATAACGATAGTTGTACCTCTGTGGGTAACTTTGCCTCCATAGAGAGCTTTAAGAGGGGCATCGGATTTCTGGAGCAGATAAAGGGGTCACTAACCTTAAAGAAAGGAGCAAATAGCATGTTTGGTGCCCCGGAGATGATTGACTATCAAGTAGATGCCTTGCTAGCTGGTTACTCCCGCATTGAGCATACAGAGCAGCTGCGCTTTGACCCTGGTTATCTTAAGGTCAAAGGGATCAAGTCCTTTCCCAGTGAGAAATGTTTTCGGGATCTTTATAGCCAGATGGAGGAAGGGCATCTGGCTGAGTTGGAAGGGCTCAATCTCTGGCTTATCAAGCAGAAGTCCCTCTGGGAGGGTCCTTGCTCTGTTAGCCTGGATTATGACGATACTGTGATCACCTTGCATGGTCAACAAGAGTTAGGGGAGGTGGGCTACAATCCCCGCTATCATGGTCGGCCTTCTCTGAAGGTCAAGGTCTGCTTTATCAGTGGGACCGATGAGGTCTTAAGTGCCCAGATATACGGGGGTAAGACCCACAGTAACGGGGGTTTTTTAGAGTTCCACAATGCCTGTGAGGCCAAACTCCCTCATAACTATGTCCTCAAGCGAGTCAGGTTGGACAAGGGTTTCTTTGATGAGGTAAACTTCCAATATTTTGAAGAGAGCACTAGCGAGTATATCTGCAAGGCCCCTTTAAAAGAGAATCTAAAGCGTGTGGCCTTAGATATATCTGACTGGGAGGAAATAAGCAAGCGTCACAGTGTGGCCGAGAGGACCCTGATCTTGCCTAGCTGGTCCAAACCGAGAAGGTTCATCTTCATTAGGGAGAAGATGGATCAGAATGGTCAGTTGTTGCTCCCAGGTCTCTATAAATACCAAGCTATTGTGACCAATATCGAGGAAGAGACTCCCCTG
>MHDQ01000207.1 GCA_001803565.1 Nitrospinae bacterium RIFCSPLOWO2_12_FULL_45_22
CTTTGTGGCTTTTTGGCTTGTCTTAACATAGATATCACTACCTTCATTTAATTATGTGTTTGTAGGATACAATGTGGTTATATGCTATATTATTAACGATTCACGATCTATAGCCTAAAGCCGGGTGAAAGGGTCTTGCTTTATAAGGGACTAAGATGTTGAAGGAAGAGAATAAATTGCAGACCTATATATTTTCGCTGGAGGGATTAGACTGTCCGGATTGTGCTGCTAAGATAGAGAAAATAGTATCTCAAATCCGGGGGGTTGAACAGGCCAGGGTCAATTTTGTCACCTCTACTATAGAATTAGAAGCAGTGGAGTGCAAGGGACTGGAGCAGGAGATAGCTCATCAGATAAGACGTCTGGGCTATGGAATAAAGTTAGAAGGCGGACTGACAAGGCAAGAAAGCCTAAAAAAGGCCCGCTGGAGGACAGATAAAAGGGTTCTCTTGACTATTCTTTCTGGCGTTTTGCTGGTTTTAGGCTTCTTTTTCTCTTTCTTGCCCGACCCGTTTTCTTACTTGACTATTCCTTTTTATTTGATGGCAATTATTTTTAGCGGCTATCATATCGCCTGGAAAGGGCTATATGCTACATATAACATCACTTTGGATATGAATTTCTTGATGAGCATAGCAGTAGTAGGGGCTATTATTATTGGTGAATGGTTAGAAGGGGCCTTAGTAATCTTCCTTTTCTCCCTCGCTCAGGTACTGGAAAGCGCCAGTATGGATCGGGCTCGAAAGGCTATCCAGTCATTGATGGAACTCTCCCCTCTGGAGGCTTTAGTAAGGCGGGGAGGGCGGGAAGAGCGGGTAGCAGTAGATGAAGTATCAGTAGGCGAGACCATTATTATCAAACCGGGAGAAAAGATACCCTTAGATGGTCGGGTTATTAAGGGCTCATCCAGCGTAAACCAGGCACCTATCACCGGAGAGTCTCTGCCGGCAGAAAAAGAGGTTGGCTCAGAAGTCTATGCTGGCACTATAAACCAATGGGGCTCATTAGAGGTAGAGGCTACGCATCGGGCGCAAGACAGTACCCTGGCCCGTATCATACATATGGTAGAAGAGGCTCAGGCACAAAAAGCCCCAACGCAAAATTTTGTCGATACCTTTGCCCGATATTATACCCCGGGTGTGATCCTGTTTGCCCTCTTGATTTTTTTGCTTCCGCCTATATTCTATGACCAGCCTTTCAAAGAATGGTTCTATCGGGCCTTAGTCTTGCTGGTCATATCCTGTCCCTGTGCCTTAGTTATCTCTACCCCGGTGACTATTATCTCTGGTCTAACCAAGGCCGCCCGCCACGGTGTCTTGATCAAAGGTGGGGTATATTTAGAAACAGTCGGCAAACTGAAAGTAATAGCCCTGGACAAGACTGGTACTTTGACTAAAGGAAGACCCGAGGTTGCTGACGTTATTCCTCTAAACTCCGAGACTGAGATAGATATTTTGCGTATAGCAGCCCAGTTAGAGTTAAGATCAGAGCATCAACTGGCAGTAGCTATCCTTAAAAAGGCATCTGAAGAAGGCATTACCTTTACCGGTAGCGATGGTTACCGGGCCTTACCGGGTAGGGGTGCCCAGGCCGTTATTGAGGGAAAAACTTACTACATAGGAAACCACCGGCTATTTGAGGAGGTGGGCCTCTGCTATCCCCGGTTAGATGAACAGTTAGGGCTACTAGAGGCCCAGGGAAAAACTGCGGTTCTGTTGGGGGATAGTGAGAGGATTATCGGTATAATTACTCTCGCTGATACACTAAGAGACCAGGGCTATGAGGCTATAAAAAGACTGAAGCAAATCGGGATCGAGAAGACCCTGATCCTTTCTGGAGACAATCTGGGCACCACCAAAACTATAGCAGAAAAGCTGGGGATTGATGAGTACCGGGCAGAGCTGCTCCCCCAGGATAAAGTAAGGGTAGTGCAAGAGCTAAAGGAGAAATATTCCTGGGTAGGCATGGTAGGTGATGGGGTAAATGATGCACCGGCTTTAGCGGCTGCTAATGTAGGTATTGCTATGGGTACGGCTGGTAGTGACACCGCCCTGGAAACAGCCGATATAGCCCTAATGGCCGATGACCTAACCAAACTCCCTTTTGCTATGGCATTAAGTCATAAAACATTAAGGATTATTAAACAGAATATTGCCTTTTCGTTATTGCTTAAAGGGATGTTTTTAGTCCTGGCTTTTCCCGGCTGGACAACCCTCTGGATGGCTGTAGGGGCTGATATGGGGGCCTCTCTGGCTGTTATCTTTAACGGATTGCGGCTATTGCAGTCAGGAGAAGAATTATGAAAATACTTTTGTTTTCGCTCTTAGCAGCTTTATTTACGGTAGCGGGCGGGGGATTGCCATTGCTGAAGAAGAATTTAGGTCCCCGAGGGCTTTCTTTGCTGGTGGCATTTTCAGCAGGTGTGCTTCTGTCTGCTGGTATTAACCATATGATAGCTGAAAGTTACGAAGTGATAGGGAAATGGTCTTTGCTGTCGGTGAGCCTTGGATTTATCATTGTCTATCTATTAGAAAAGGGTAGCATGATCCATAGCTGTCGGGAGGTGGGTTGCGAAGTCCACTATATCGGCGGGTTTGCTTTGCTAGGGATAGGCTTTCATAACCTTTTGGATGGGATAGCTATTGCCGTTAGTATGGAGCTCCGCTTTGCCTTAGGGGCCGTAGTAGTAATGGCAGTCTTGTTACACAGCTTCCCTACCGGTATATCCATCTCGTCTATTATGCTGGCTAATGGTTATAGCCTATCTAGATCATGGTCTATTTTGGGCCTCCTGGGAGGAATCATGGTTTTTGGAACCCTGCTGGGCCTACAGATACCTCCCCATGCGGAGAATTTACTTGGGATGGGAATAGGCATGTCGGCTGGCACCTTTCTCTATATTGCCTCGGCAGATTTACTACCCCTCGCCCATCAGAATAACCAGGATTATGCCGTGCCGGCCTCTTTCCTATTCGGTTTCATCACTATTCTCCTTACGGCTCACTTACTCCATTAGTAAAAATAGTAAGGCGTAAAGATTAAAGCTAAGGTAATTAGTCCCTTAGTTTTACGCTTTAAGCCTTACGCTTTCTGTTAGGATATGGGAGCAAGCAGGGTAAAGATTATTGTTAATGGGTTAGTACAAGGGGTCTATTTCCGCTCTACTACCCGGCAGCAGGCCCGACAATTGGGTATAACTGGCTGGGTCAAGAACCGCTGGGACGGCTCAGTGGAGATATTAGCAGAAGGTGATAGAGAAAAGCTGGAACGATTAATAGCCTGGTGCTACAAAGGACCTTCCGGGGCTGTGGTAGAGAAAGTCAACGTAGAATGGGAGCCTTTCCTGGACGAATTTCAAGATTTTACTATCGCCTATTGATGAAAAATGAAAATTCCTATGCGGTCAAGTTATTCAAATAGTTGGGAAATTAGCGGTGCGCTAAGGATAGGTTGTGGGCAAGATTATAGTACCTCCCCCAGTTAAATTGATCAGCGGGTTAATCTCTAGCAACCTGGATTTGATGGAAAGGGCAAAAGAATTATTACAGCGCGAATATGGAGCGCTGGAGCTCGCAAGCCCCCTTTTCCCTTTCGACGTTACCAAATACTACGAGCGGGAGATGGGTCCGGGATTGTTACGACAATATATATGCTTCCACCCTCTTATCTGGCGAGAAAGACTGCCAGAGATAAAATTATTGACTAATGACTTAGAAAGTTCCTTTACTAACCCCAGTGGTGGCCGTGAGATAAATATTGATCCCGGGTATTTGACCCTGGAAAACTTGATCCTGGCTACTACTAAAAAGGCCAGCCACCGCCCTTATCTGCGAGACGGCATCTATGCTGAATTGACTTACCGTTTTATTAAAGGCTCTTTTCGGGAGCTGGAGTGGACTTATCCGGATTATCGCCAGCCTCAAAGTATCGAATTCTTTAATCAGGCGCGAGAAGGGTACCGGCAACAACTGGCAGAGGATAAACAGTGAAGGGTGAGCCCTAATGGGAATAATCAATTATTAGTTATCTTGTATGCTAACCAGGAACTGTTTTTCAAGTAGCTCGTCTTTGTACCCACCAGTACTTTTGCGTAGAATAGCATAGCTTAGTTAGCAAAGGCGGACTGAGGGCCTTGCGGGTAGTCTGCCAATAGGGGACTTCACCAGTAAACATCTCCCAGAGTATTTCAGATAATGGTTTCTCTCCCGCCATTTTTTCTTCTTGCTCTTCTTTAAGCAAGGCCATAAGGGGGTGAGTGAAGACTTTTCTGGTAAAGACATATTCAAACATCTTAAAAAGAAATTTTCCATACATATTATCCCAAACAAATTTTTGCCTGCTCCTCTTATCAAACCCTTTATGGAATGCCTTTGCGGAAATCCCCCTATGCAGGGCTGTTTCAGCGGCAAAATAAGCCGTGTCAAAGGCTGACTCGATGCCGTTCTTTAAATACCGGGAATAACTAGCATCGCCCAGGATAACAAGTTGGTTAGTAAAAGGTCTCTTAGCCGGGGTGATAGGTATCTGTGGGTGGCAGTGGCAAGTAGTTTCCCAGGATGGGGGTAAGAATGGGCTTATCTTTGAGTTTCTTAAGATATCTTCTAAAGTCCTGATCTTTATATAAGGGCCAATGGCCGATACGGTAATATATTCCCCTTTTGGGGTAACAGCTAGGTAATGAGTATTATTAGAATAGATAGGGAAAATATGAATCATATCTCGGAATCTTTCTTTGATATAATCCTTACCCAGTCTTATCTCACTCTGACAGGTATGCCAGGTCATAGGGGGTTGGTAACCAAAAGTAAATTTATTCAGCAAGGCAGAATTAACCCCGAAGGCCCCGGCTAATAAGTCTGCCTCGTATATTTGCGCTGAGCCAGAACCCTTTAGCCTGAACCATACCCTGGGTTTCTGATCATCGGTCAATTGGATATTGACAACCTCCCCTTCCTGAAATTTAGCCCCTTGCTTCAAGGCATAGTCCAGGATGAATTGATCAAAGCTGATATCTTGATCTTCGCCGGCTTCCTGGCCCTGCCTCGGACCACCCCCCCGAAATACCCCATAAATCTTGGCTTCTCCTCCACCTTTTAGATCCACCCAATCATCTTGGGCATGGAAGGTAAAACCCTGGATATCATGCCGGATAACCTGGGATGTCAGTGGTACACCCAAATCTCTAAGGCGATTTGCTAAGCGGTTCCCTATAGTACCGGCACACATATTGCACCCTTTCGGTCCAGCAAAGCGAAAATTCTTATGGTCAAAGATTATCACTTCCAGGGGGTTACCCGTTGCCTTCGCCATCTGTAAAATAAAGATGGCAAAGAAACTACCGGCTGGCCCTCCGCCCAAAACGATTATTCTTGATATGTCCTGGGGCTTTTTCACCGGATCCATATTCCTTGAAACCTCTAGTTAATTAGGATATGGCTATCTCCAGCTTTATGACAAAGCTAGATATGCGGCGCCTAAAATAGCCGCCTCATCTCCCAGGGTTGCTTGAAGGAGCTTTACCCTCTGGGTAGGCAGACGTAAAGCCCTCGTTTCAACTTCCTTTTTCGCCTCGGGCATAAACAAGGACCAGGCCTGGGCAATCCCACCACCCAGGATAATAGCTTCCGGGTTAAAGATATTTATTAAATTAGAGAGTCCTATCCCTAATACTCTGCCTAACTCTGCCCATATTTGCCTGGAAAAATGGTCTCCTTGCAAGGCTGTCTGATAGAGCAGTTCCGGGGTTACTTTTTCTGGCTTTGAGCCTACTAGCTCCCACAGCCTGGTTTCTATCCTTTGCTCAAAAGCCTCTCTTGCTATCCTACTAAGGGCTACGGCAGAGACATATGCCTCCAGACATCCCTGGTTGCCACAGAGGCATCTCTCTCCATCAGGATATATAACCATATGACCAATCTCGGCTGCAGTACCATCCTCTCCCCGCCATAGCTCTCTATTAAAGATTATTCCACCACCTAAGCCAGTACCAATAGTAAGGCAGATAAATGAATTGATCTCCCTTCCTGCCCCTAACCACATCTCCCCTAAGGCATAGGCATTGGCATCGTTCTCTACTAAGATAGGGATATTTAGAGGATAGAAGGCCTGCTTTAACTCTTCTCTGATAGGAAAATCTATGCAGCCAGGGAAATTAGGGGCTTGAGTGATGATCCCGTCGTGGGCATTGATGACCCCAGCAATACCTAAGGCCACCGCTGCAATGTCATAGCCTTCTGATAACTCTTTCACCAGACCAGCCAGGTTTTTTACTACCAGGGGCATACCCAGGTGGGCTTCCGTAGGCTTCCATTGCCGATGTAAAAGAACTCCTTGATGGTTTACCACTGCGGCCTTAAGGTTGGTAGCGCCGCAATCTATGGCAATAACCCCCGCTCCCCTTTCTCCCATCTTTAAGAAAACCGCTCCAGGCCCTCAAGATATAATTCTTGATATCGTTTTGCTGAGTTTTTCCAGGAAAAATCCTGGGCCATAGTATTAGCCAGCAGCTTTCTCCAGAGTTTCTTATCCTGGTATATAGATATAGCCTCTCTAATCTTGGTTACCAGGGGTTCAACGGCGTATTGAGCAAATTTAAAGCCGGTACCACGACCAGTTACTGGATCAAAATCCTCTACAGTATCGTCTAACCCACCGGTGGCCCTTGCAATGGGTATGGTGCCATATTTCATACTATATATTTGATTAAGTCCACACGGCTCATAGCGGGAGGGCATAAGGAAAAAATCGGCCCCAGCTTCAATCTTATGGGCAAGGGCATTATTAAATTCTAGCTTTATAATGGCCTTACCAGGAAAACGCCTCCCTATTGCCTGGAATAGGGTATGGTATCTTTCTTCACCCGTACCGAGGAGCACAAAACCTACGTCCAATACCATTATCTGATCCATAGCCTGGGTCAGGAGATCGAACCCTTTCTGGTCAGCCAGCCGAGAAATCATAGCCAGGATGGGGGAATTCTTGTTGATCTTCAGACCGGATATGGCGATAAGGTCATCTTTACACTTTTTCTTACCCGAAATACGCCGCCGGTCATAATTGGCTACAATGAATCGGTCTCTAGCTGGGTTCCACTCATCATAGTCCACACCATTAATGATGCCATAAAGGTCTTTGCTGCGGTCCTGTAGTACCCCTTCCAGGCCATAGCCATATTCTGGTGTTCGGATCTCCTGGCTATATTTGGAGCTGACGGTGCTAATGATATCCGAGAAGAGGATGCCCCCCTTCATGAGATTAATATTACCCCAATATTCTAACCCCTGGATAGAAAATAGCTCTGATGGTAACCCTGTGAGCGAGAAGTTCTCAGCCGGGAATATCCCTTGATAAGCCAGATTATGGATGGTATAAAAAGACAGGATATGACGAAAGAAAGGGTCTTGTCTGAAAATAGTCTTGAGATATACGGGTATTAAAGCGGTCTGCCAATCATGGCAATGGATCACATGCGGTTGAAAGTCTATTGCCTTTAAGAGTTCTGGAACAGCACGGCAAAAAAATATAAATCGCTGGGCATTGTCCGGGTAATCACCCTGCGGAGTGCTATAGAGATATTCGCGATCATAATAGCGATCGTTCTGCAACAAATAGACCCGGATATCCTCAGGTGCCTGCAAGGTAAAGACTGTCGCTGGGCCAGCATCCCAGGGTAATGGCACAGATAAGCGGGGTATTAGTTCCTGGTAAATAAATTCCCCCCGCTTTACGGCCTGGTAAAGGGGTAGCACTATTCGGACATCATGGCCTAATGAGGCCAAGGCCATGGGCAAGGTTCCAGCTACATCAGCTAACCCGCCCGTCTTAGCATAAGGGGTTGCCTCGGGCGAGACAAATAAAATCTTTAATTTTTTTATCATGTTCCTCTTTTTTAACCTTAAACTGAATGCACCATAAAGGGGGGTATTTACACGACACCCCGTGCCTCTCAACTCCTATTTATCAAACTATAACCGGGCTGTCAAGTAAATATCTGACCTATTGGGTTTGCTCATCACGCAATTAACGATATAATTTCCCATTATGCATACGGTAAAGAAGATGTTTAAGGAAGAGATTATGGTATTAATCAAAGGTGTTGGGGAGATAGCTTCTGGTGTGGCTTACAGACTGTTCCTCTCTGGTCTCCTGGTGTGTATGACAGAAATCCCTACTAACCTTGATATGAAATACAACACTTTTTTATTTAGCACAGCGGAAGCCAATGAGGCCAAAACGGTGCGGTGGTTCGAAGCCAGTTCGATTAGCACACCGGGCCATGAAATCATAATCTATGTAGCAACAACTACGTATAGCCTTATAATTACGGCCCTCATCATACCAACTGGCGGTCCATTCTACACAATTACCGGCCATATCGTAGCAACCATAAGGGCTGCGGCCCTCTGGATATTCGTATACCGGGGTTAGCATTTCTCTCCCACCCTCGGCGGTATTGCACTTCTTGGGATCAAATTCATTACCCCAGGGAAGTATCTGCCCCGCAGTACCACGGGCAGCCTTTTCCCATTCTTCATCCGTAGGGAGCCGCTTGCCGCACCACAGGGCATAGTCCCGGGCTTCATACCAGCTCACCCGTACTACCGGGCAGTCGGCCATTTCTGGTGGGAAGGTATGGCTGGGTAAAAATTCTTTAAACGCCCTATTGGTCACTTGATAGATATCAATATAGAAAGAAGGGAGATAGACTTCCCGGCGATCATCTCTCATTAAAAAGGTGCCGGCGGGTACCAACACCATATTTTCTGGAGCAGGCTCGGTATCATTTACCGATCCATCTCCGACAAGGACTTCTTCTCCCTGTAAGAAGGCGACTTCCTGCATCGCCTCGGTAATCTCCTGGTTTGCCCTGGCCCGGTAACAGGTGGGGCAGAGATAGGTGGTGTCAGTCATGTGGGTTTTACAAATAGCTGACTCCCAGCAACTTTTGCAATGGAAGGTATCCTGAAAGTCGTTATATTGGCCACATATTGGGCAATACACCCCATTAGGTTCAATCAAACGTACTGAGTGGCCTTTATTTTCTGCTCGGTTGGCTTCTGAACCACAATTAAAACAGTAGTTGGCAAAGATTCTTAATGGTGCCTTACAATTAGGGCAGGGTATCATTTTGGGTTTACGCGGAGCAACAATATTGCTCATCCTCTACTCCTCTCTCAGTCACGATCCTAGATTAATCCCGTAGTAGTTGTCATTATTCAAGGCCATTACGAACTCTTCCTCGTCCTTAATAGTATCAGTGAAAACTGTAGCGCTGGCACCCACTTCTGGCACCTTATGAGCATCACTACCAGCAACGGTCTTAAGCTGGAGGAACTGACTGATCTTTAATGCCAATAGCCCCTCATTTGGCTTGCTCCGGCTATTAAAAACCTCTATACCATCTACCAGACTAAATACCCGTCTCCTAACTCCTTGCTCAACGGGCAGGCTCAACTGCCAATCACCGTATCCCCCCTGGGGATAGATGGGGGTTCGGAAGGGGTGGGCAGCGATCATCAGACCTCCTTTTTTCTCCACTATTGTCCGCAGCCGCTCTATATCTCTCATCTCTTTACTATAACTATCCAGGCCAAATACCAGGATATGGCCGTAGCCGGTATCTACCTCCATTCCGCGCAAAACTAGATACTTATGCCTTGCGGACAGTTGCTCAATCTCTTCTTTGCTCCAGATGGCATTATGCTCCACCAGGCAGATACCATCTAATCCACGCTCTTTTGCCCGGAGGATAGCCTCGTCCGGGGCCAGAGAACTACATTTAGAATACTTATTGGTATGGACATGCAGGTCTATTATCATAACCCTCCTTATACACCAATACACCTATTTGGTCAATAAAGTTTTAGGCACCATATTTGATCAATTTTAGGCTATGGGCCAGGGCCAACGGGAGTAAATTGACCATTGGTTGTTGCCCGAGGCTGCCCGCCAAACAGCTTATCTCATCAAACTTATCTACCTTATCCACCCGGGCATATTTGGAATGGAGTATTACTGGCACGGGATGCCAGCTATGCGAGGCCAAGACCGATGGCGTGGAGTGGTCGCCAGTAACCACCAGGACATCGGGCCGGAGGGCCAATACCTGCGGGATAAACCGGTCAACATCCTCCAATACCTTAATCTTACCAGCAAAATTGCCATCCTCTCCCTTCGTATCGGCTTCTTTAATGTGGATAAAAAAGAAGTTATAGCTCTTCTCATAGTTTTGGGCCAGGGCAGCTATCTCACCTGCTATATCAGGACAAGGGGGTAAAATATCCATCCCTACCAGCCGGGCTAAGCCACGGTACATGGGGTAATTAGCGATAGCTACTGCCTTTAACCCGAACCGCTCTGACATACTGGGAATGGGATGGTATTGCGCAAAACCCCGTAGCAGGATCATATTGGCCTTTTCTTCATCCTGTAAGGTCTTTTGGGCCTGGGCCAAAAATTCTTTTACCAACCGGGCGGCTTTATCTGCGTTGGACTCCAGGGCCTTAGGCTCTTTAGGAGGAAAAGGGGTCTTTTGCGGATCAGTATCGCTAATCTCGCTGGATAGCCCCTCCCCACGCAACACAAAGGCTGCTCGGTGCTCCTTCTCGGGCTCAAAAAACCATTGGATATCAGGCCCTAAAAAAACCTCTTTTTTTAACCGCTGACAGAGCTGCTGATTAGTGGTGTCGCTGATCCTACCCGCCCTGCGATCAATTACCCTTCCTTCTCTATCCATAGTAGCAAAATTTGCCCTTGCAGCCACATCACCTGGCTTCAGTTCAAAATCTATCCCAAGCGCAGAAAGGACCCCGCGGCCAATGGAATATTTAATGGGATCGTAGCCGAAAAGGGCCAGGTGAGCTGGGCCACTCCCTGGGCTAATACCAGCCCCAACCGGCTCTAGTAGGCCACAAGCTGATTGGGCAGCTAACTGATCCAGATTAGGTAAGTTAGCCACTTCCAGCTCACTCCCCCCCCTGCCTTCCATAGGTAGCCCACCTAAACCGTCAATAATAAAAAATATGATCTTTGTATCACTTGGTGTTATCAGAGTATCCAATATCTCCTTAGACATTCCTCATATCCTCCTATCTTCTCTAATGTTCTCTGAAACTTCTGCCCAGGTGACGTCTTTGGGAGTCTATTTTAACGTAGATACTTTAATCTGGCAAAGTTAAATTAAGCAATTACCAAAATTATGCACCGCAAAGGCGCAAAGAGCGCCAAGTTCAGTAAGGAGTGAGGAGTTAACTACTTACTGCTCACTCCTTACGACATGCATATCTTTGCGTTCTCCGCGTCTTTGCGGTTATGAATCAGGATTATTGAACAGGCTCAGATTACAATTTTGGGTGAGTTCCAGGTATAATTCAGTTGAATTTTGTTGAGGGAGGCTATAAAATTAAAAAAGAAGAAGTGTCTTCCTGAGTTCTTCAAATCTTACGAGGAGGGGATTATGAAATTCTTTATTGATACAGCTAATGTTAATGAAATAAGAGAGGCTTATAGCTGGGGCGTTATTGATGGGGTAACTACTAATCCTAGCTTAATAGCCAAAGAGGGTCGGGAGTTCCAGGAACTGGTACAGGAGATTTGTTCTATTGTTGATGGCCCTATCAGTGTAGAAGCAATAAGTATGGAGGTCGAGGGGATAGTTAAGGAGGCCCGGGCCCTAGCCGAGATCAGTCGAAATGTTGTGATAAAAGTACCTATGACTATAGAAGGTCTAAAGGCTACCAAGCGGCTGAAGCAAGATAATATAGCAACCAATATGACTTTGGCATTTTCTCCTACCCAAGCCCTGGTGGCTGCTAAAGCCGGAGCCAGCTATATTAGCCCTTTTGTAGGGAGGCTAGATGATATCAGCCATGTAGGCATGGAGGTGGTGGAGAAGATTATTGCTATCTATAGTAATTACGATTTCCCTACTGAAGTGATAGTGGCCAGTGTCCGTCACCCCCTCCATGTAGTAGAAGCAGCCCTTATGGGTGCCCATATTGCTACTATCCCCTTCAAGGTTATTGAACAGATCGTAAAACATCCCCTAACCGATATCGGGATAGAGCGGTTCCTGGCTGATTGGAAAAAGGTACCTAAATAGTTTTAAAAGGAGGCGTATTCCATGCCTATCTTTGAATATCATTGTTTCAAGTGTGATAAAGACTTTGAGAAGCTGGTTATGGGTACCAATTCCCGGATTACCTGTCCAGACTGTGAAACTATGGAGGTAGAGAAGAAATTTTCTACTTTTGCTATCAAGAGTGGTACTGCCTTCTCCAGCTCTATCGGCAGTAGTGGCTGTGGTGGCTGCACTGCTACCAGTTGCAGCACCTGCCACTAATTATAACTAACGTTATCAGTCATTGGCCAATGCGGGCTATAAGGCTTTAAACTGGTGACTAATGACCAGTGACCAATGACGTACCATATGATTTGGATATGATAAGGCTGGCACTGCTTACTATAAGCGACAAAGGGTACCAGGGGGAACGGGAAGATATTAGTGGCGAGGCCATAAAGGAGATAATTCAACCATCTCCCTTTGAGTTAGTCTATTATCAGGTTTTGCCCGATGAAAAGGAACTAATCTCCTCTACTATCAAAAATCTGGCTGATGAAGAAAGAGTAGACCTTATCCTGACTACTGGTGGGACGGGTTTGAGCCCGAGAGATGTGACGCCAGAGGCCACCCGAGCTGTTGTTGATAAAGAGGTTCCTGGTATTGCCGAAGCTATGCGCTTAGAGAGCCTGAAGATAACCCCTCATGCTATGTTATCCCGGGCCGTGGCAGGCATCAGGAAAAAGACTCTTATTATTAACTTGCCGGGAAGCCCTAAAGCTGTGCGGGAAACCTTAGTCCCCATCCTGCCCGCCCTTCCTCATGCCATAGAAAAACTTCAGGGGGATCCACGGGAGTGTGGCTTAGGTTAGGACTGACGAAGGGGGATAATATTTATAACCTAAGTCCTGGGCAATGGCTTGATGGGTAACTTTCCCCCCCATTACATTAAGCCCTCTAACCAGTACCTGATTCTCTGCTAGGGCCTTTTTTACTCCTTTATTAGCGATCTGAAGAGCATAGGGTAGAGTTGCATTGGTTAAGGCATAGGTAGAAGTGCGGGCTACCGCACTGGGCATATTGGTCACGCAATAATGTATAATACCTTCACAAGTATAGACCGGGTTTTTAAAGGAAGTGGGCCTGGAACTTTCCGCACATCCTCCCTGGTCAATAGCTACATCCACAAAGACTGATCCCTTCCTCATCAAAAAAAGCATCTCTCGAGTGATTAGCTGAGGTGCTTTAGCCCCGGGTATTAAAACTGCCCCGATAATTAAGTCTGCTTCTCCCAGGTGGGCAATAAGGTTGTCATGGTTAGACATAAGGGTTTTTATCCGGTTACCGAACAGATCATCCAAATAAGCCATCCTTTCTAAGTCGAGCTCTAAAAGGGTGGTATCTGCCCCGTGTCCTATAGCAATCTTGGCGGCGTTAGTCCCTACCACCCCACCACCTATTATTAGCACTTTGCCCGGTTCGACACCTGGTACTCCACCCAGTAATACTCCTCTACCTCCCTCTTCTTTTTCTAAATACCTGGCCCCTTTCTGTACTGATAACCGCCCCGCTATTTCACTCATAGGAGTTAGTAAGGGCAAAAACCCATCATCTAACTGGACCGTCTCATAGGCTATAGCTATTACCTCTCTCTCGATCAGGGCCTTGGTTAATTCAAGAGAGGCAGCTAAATGAAGGAAGGCATATATAATCTGATTCTTTTTTAGGAGGGGGTATTCTTCTGGAAGAGGTTCTTTAACCTTAATTATTAATTCAGCTTGAGAGAAAATTTCCTCTTTGCTTGACAGGATAGTTGCCCCAGCCTTTTGAAATTCTGTATCAGGGATACCACTACCTTTTCCTGCCTCACTTTCTATATAGACTTTATGTCCTGCTTGTAGTAAAGCCCTTACCCCAGCGGGAACAATGGCTACCCTATATTCGTGTTCTTTGATCTCTTTAGGAACGCCAATAATCACTTGTCATCATATCCTTTTAAATTAACGCCGGCTAAAGCCTGCGACTACCATAAAACCGCATTATTAAAATGAAAATTCCTATGCAATAAATTTATGAAATTATAATTAACAAATGCCACTACCTTTGTCAAGCGTGCCTGGAGGCGACACTCCTTGCCTTGACGATACCTTTTATATATATTAGCTTATGAGTAAGAGCGTAGATAATGCCTTAAACCAGATAAAAGAAACTTTATAGAAGTTATAAGCGAGGTGATGGCGATAATGTAATGATGGAATAAGGAGGTGAAAATGGATGAAAATAAGAACATATGTACGCGGTGGATTACTTGTTATCTTTACTTCGGGAGTGGGTTATTATCTGTTACTGTCCCAGACGGGCGATATGACTTTAGGGTTGTGGGGAGCCGTAATAGGAGCTGTAGTGGCGGGCCTCATGATATATTTAGAAAGGGGTTTAGAAAAAGTTCCGCTCGGAAGCATCCTTTATGGAGGTGGAGGATTAGTATTGGGTCTTATACTTGCCAACTTGCTAACCTATTCTTTGTTTTTAGCAGCAAAGAATTCTCCTATTTCTAGTATAACCAAGGTTTTACTCACCATATTTTTGGGGTATATGGGTGCAATTGTGGGAATGAAGAAAGGGAAAGAGTTAGCCATCGAAGGCTACGCTAACAATCTTCAAAAAGGCCCATCCAACAATAATGTCAAGATACTGGATACCAGTGTTATAATTGATGGGCGGATAGCGGATATTTGTGAGACGGGGTTTATAGAAGGAGAATTAGTTGTCCCCCAATTTGTTTTAAAAGAGTTGCAGCATATTGCCGATTCGTCGGATACCTTGCGGCGAAATAGGGGTCGGAGGGGGTTGGATATCCTTCACAAGATACAGAAAAATGTGGACATAAATGTTCAGATAATAGACCAGGATTTTTCTCGGATTAAAGAGGTTGATGCTAAGCTGGTGGCATTAGGAAAGGTGATGGGGGGTAAGATATTAACGAATGATTTTAACCTAAACAAAATCGCTGAACTACAAGGAGTACCAGTGTTAAATATTAACCAACTGGCTAATGCCGTTAAACCCGTAGTCTTGCCTGGGGAGGTGATGAATGTCTTTGTCTTAAAAGAAGGTAAAGAATATGGTCAAGGGGTGGCCTATTTGGATGACGGTACTATGGTTGTTATTGATAATGCCAGGAGATATATAGGAAAAAATATTGAGGTTTCAGTAACCAGTGTGTTACAAACAACGGCTGGTCGCATGATTTTTGCTCGACTAAAAGATGAAGCCGATAGAAGTGAGGAAGGCCGATATTCTTGAAAATCCCTTCCAATCCAAAAGCAGGAGAGGCGATATAATGCCAGGGGCTACAGCACTAGTGCCGGCGGCTGGTATAAGTAAGAGAATGGGGGGGACAGAATATAAGCAGTTCCTCACGCTGGGTGATAAGCCACTGTTGGCCCATACCCTGCTAAAACTCCAGGCCTGCCCTCTTATTAAGGATATTTATCTGATAGTCCCGGCTAGCAAAATTGAATATTGCCAACAGGAGATAGTGTTTAGATACCAATTAGATAAAGTGGTTGAGGTGGTAAAAGGGGGAGAGGAGAGACAAGACTCTGTCTATCTCGGTTTCATTAGTATTAAAAAAGGAGCTGATATCGTCTTGATCCATGACGGGGTAAGGCCCTTCATAGATACCCGCTTATTAGAAGAAGTAATAAAGGGATCTGAAGAGCATGGGGCTTGTGTAAGTGGAATTCCTTGTTTTGATACTATAAAGCAAGTAGATACTCAAGGAACTGTTCAACAGACTTTGCCCCGCCATTTCCTGTGGCAGATCCATACTCCCCAAGCCTTTAATTACCAGATATTAAAAGAGGCATTGGAAAAGGCCAGGGAGGAAGGGTATTATGCTACTGATGAGGCTTCCTTAGTAGAGAGGACCGGTTACCCCGTCAAAGTGGTCAAAGGATTTCCTTATAACATAAAAATTACTTCTCCCCCTGATCTGGTAATAGGAGAAGCCCTCTTGGCAACCCTTGCACGCTACAGAGAACATAAAGCTTAAAGCGCAAAGTCTCAAACTAAGGAATAAATTACCTCAGCTTTAAGCCCTATACTCTACGCTTTACGCTTCGGCGAGAGGAAGAGTGCGCATTGTTTCGGATAGGTTATGGTTATGATATCCATCCCTTGGAAGCGGGGAGGAAGTTAATTTTAGGCGGTATCGAAATCCCTTTCCAGAAAGGACTTGCTGGCCATTCCGATGCCGATGTTTTGGTGCATGCTATCTGCGATGCACTACTAGGGGCCATTGGTCAGGGAGATATAGGTTTACACTTTCCCCCTACCTCACCAGAATATAAGGATATATCCAGTTTAAAACTTTTAGAAAAGGTAATTAGATGGGTAAAGGAGAAGGGATTCGTGGTAGGTAATTTAGATTCAACCATAGTGGCTCAGAAACCCCAAATAAGTCCCTATTTTGAGGCTATGAAGCAAACCCTGGCGCCTATCATGGAGCTAGCCCTGGACAGAGCGAATATAAAAGCTAAAACCCCTGAAGGTCTAGGTCCTATCGGCCATGGAGAAGGGATAGCCGCCTATGCTGTGGTTATCCTGATGAGAAAAAATGCCTCTCAATCTCTATAATACCTTAACCAGACATAAGGAACTATTTAAACCTATTAAAGATAATCAAGTAGGGATGTATGTCTGCGGGGTAACGGTTTATGACCTTTGCCATATAGGCCATGCCCGGGCTATGGTAGTCTTTGATGCTATCTATCGTTACTTGAGATATAAAGGATATGAAGTTAAGTATGTGAGAAATTATACCGATGTGGATGACAAGATCATTGCCCGGGCGCAAAAGGAAGGATTGAGTTATCAAGAGGTTGCTGAGCGATATATTGATGAGTTTAATAGCGATATGCAAGCCCTGAAGACCCTTAAACCCCAGGTTGAGCCCCGGGTTACTCATCATATCCCTGAAATCATTGAAATAATAGGAAAACTGGTAGCCAAGGGCTATGCCTATGAAGTAGAGGGCAATGTCTTTTATTCGGTTAGTAAATTCTCTGTTTATGGCAAGTTATCAGGAAAGAATATTACTGAGCTGATGGCAGGAGCCCGGATAGAGGTAGATGAGAGAAAAGAAAATCCTATGGATTTCGCCCTTTGGAAGGCCAGCAAACCGGACGAGCCTGCCTGGGATAGTCCTTGGGGGAAGGGTAGACCGGGTTGGCATATAGAGTGCTCTGTTATGAGCATGAAATATTTAGGAGAAAACTTTGATCTCCATGGCGGTGGTATGGATTTGATCTTCCCTCACCACGAGAATGAGATTGCCCAGTCAGAGGCTGCTACCGGAAAGCCCTTTGTTAATTATTGGCTCCATAATGGCTTCATAAATATAAATCAAGAAAAGATGTCCAAGTCGCTCGGTAATATCCTCACTATAAAACAACTTTTAAACCAGTACCATGCCGAGATAATCCGCTGTTTCCTTTTATCCAGGCATTACCGCAGTCCTATAGATTTCACGCTGGGCCATCTAGCTGAGAGCAAAAAAATTATGAGCAATCTGTACCTTAGCCTAAAAAATATCCAGGAATGGACTGCCGAGAAGAAGCCAGGCAGAGGCTTTAAGGAAGAGGATTTTAGCGGTGAAGAAGCTCGTATTTATCATGCTATTTTTGGGCTGAAAGATAGATTCCTTAAGGCTATGGATAACGACTTTAACACCGCTCAAGCCCTGGGCTATATCATCCAGATTAGTAAAATGATAAATAGCCACTTGGAAAAATTAGGCCCGGAAAAAGAACCGGGAGAGAAACTTTTGTTCCTACTGCACAGGGCTAGAGAAGGATTGCTAGATACAGCTCAGGTTTTAGGTATATTGCAAGAAAAACCGGAAAACTATTTTCTTCTAGTAGAAACTGAGGCTTATGAAGACCTGAGTGCCTTTATAGCAGCCGTGGAAAATAATGATATTTGTGGTCTTAAGGAGCGTTTAGACCCCGAGTGGTTAAAATCCCAGGTGAAGGAAAGGGAAAAGGCCAGAAAGAATAATGATTGGAACAAGGCCGATAAAATTAGAGCAGAGTTGAAAGAAAAAGGTTTGCTCCTCGAGGACACCCCCAAAGGGACCCGTATCAGAATAAAAAAAGATCCCAACATTATAGAGGTAAATTAGCAAACCCTACTATAATATCAAGATGTGTTCTTACCCTAAATGAGCACCGGTTAAGTTGCTGCGCTATTTAACCCCTGTCAATTGCTCAGAGGATTTAGAGGATTCATGAAAAAATTTGTGCAACCTCTCATCCGTTAAGGGGCTCTACTAGTAGAGCGTTTCTTAAATAGCATGGCATCTCGACCGAAAGGAGGGATATTAATAACCCTTTGGTTTTAAAAAGATTTCTCGCTTCGCTCGAAATGACAACACGGCAACATTAATTAACAATCGGTCTACTAGACAGGTAAATGGGAGACAAGAAGAGTTTTCTGTGGTGAAGTTTGGAAAAGAGATACTTTTGGATAAATTCCGGTTGACAAATGAAATTTATTTAGCTATTATATAAAACTTTACCCTTAGGGATAAGCTGGCGTAGCTCAGGGGTAGAGCAACTGATTTGTAATCAGTCGGTCAGGGGTTCAAATCCCTTCGCCAGCTCCAGGTTGGCGAAAAGAGGAAGAATTTATTATTTTATATCTCAACGGGAACTAAGTGTGAAAAAGGGGAGGTTCCCGAGTGGCCAAAGGGAACAGACTGTAAATCTGTCGGCGCTAGCCTTCGGAGGTTCGAATCCTCCCCTCCCCACTAGATGGGGCAATATTATTAAAGAGTAATGTTACCAAATAAAGGGGCTACATAGGATCATATAAAGATAAAAGACCTCGGTAAAGGAGATGGTCCTTATTATTGCATAGCTCCAGCAAAGCGGGAATAGCTCAGTTGGTAGAGCATCAGCCTTCCAAGCTGAGGGTCGCGGGTTCGAACCCCGTTTCCCGCTCTAGAGATATCGTCTTCTAGATTCCATTTTCTTTCGATTTTTCAGCAATCGGGTAGTTTTTTGCCTGGAGGAACACCTTACTTACCATAGCTAAATCTAATGTTTACTATTGGTTCGTAGGGTCTAAAATGTCTTTTAATAGAGAAGCCCACGTAGCTCAGGGGTGGAGCACTTCCTTGGTAAGGAAGAGGCCACCGGTTCAATCCCGGTCGTGGGCTCTATAAAGGATAGAGTTGGTTGTATGAGAGAGATAATAACTTTAGCCTGTACCGAATGTAAGGAGAGAAATTATACCTCTACTAAGAACCGAAAGAAGACCCCTGAGCGATTAGAATTAAAGAAATATTGTCCTTTTTGCCGGAGGCACACTCCCCATCGAGAAACGAAATAAGGGAGAGTAGAATAATCAGGTGGGAGAATAGTAGAGATGTAGAGGCCAGTAGCTCGAACGGCTAGAGCACCGGACTCCAAATCCGGGGGGTGGGGGTTCAAATCCCTCCTGGCCTGCTCACGGCTTACTCCTCATTCTTCATTGTAATATTATGTGGAAAGAATCTCAGCAATTTTTGAGAGATGTAAGAACCGAGATGAAGAAAGTATCCTGGCCCACAAGGAAAGATACTATCAACTCTACCTCGGTGGTCTTAATTACTGTTTTCTTTATAGCTATATTCTTAGGGCTGATTGATCTGGGCCTTTCAAAAATAATTGGAGGGTTATTGAGGTTAGGCCAGTAAAGGTGATTTGCAGAAAACATGGCGAAAAAATGGTATGTTATTCACACTTATTCTGGTTTTGAAACCCAAGTGAAAGCTGGTCTTCAGGAGAGGGTAAAGAATGCTGGGTTAGAGGAATTTGTTTCTCAGATATTGGTTCCTATTGAAGAAGTAGTGGAAGTAAAAAAAGGGAAGAAGAAGATTTCCCCAAGAAAGTTTTTCCCTGGCTACGTCATTATTCAGATGGAGATGAATGATGATGTTTGGTATGTGATCAAAAACACTCCTAAGGTAACAGGTTTTTTGGGGGGACTTAAAGACCCTACCCCCCTCATGGATGAAGAGGTAGAGCGACTATTACAGCAAATAGAAGGCAGAGCTACTAGGCTAAGGCCTAAGGTAGAGTTTGAGAAAGGAGAGGTAGTGAGGGTTGTACAAGGGCCTTTCGCAAATTTTACTGGGGTAGTAGATGAGGTGAATCAAGAGAGGGGTAAGATGAAGGTAATGGTATCCATCTTCGGTAGGGGTACTCCTTTAGAAGTTGAGTTTACCCAGGTAGAAAGGCTTTAAGTAGAGGCTCTAAAATGGCTAAAAAAGAAGTAATGACAATGGTTAAGCTTCAAGTACCGGGAGGACAAGCCAACCCTGCTCCTCCAGTTGGACCGGCATTGGGACAACATGGGGTTAATATAATGGAATTTTGTAAGAATTTTAATGCCCAGACCAAAGATAAGGAAGGAATAATAATACCTGTAGTAGTTACTATTTACTCTGACAGAACCTTTACTTTCATAACTAAATCTTCACCCGCTGCTGTATTCTTAAAACAAGCTGCTGCCATAGCGAAGGGGTCTTCTAATCCAAAAAAAGAAAAAGTGGGTAAAGTCACTAAGAGCCAGGTCCGAGAAATCGCATTGCAAAAGATGGCAGACCTCAATGCTAAAGATTTAGAAGGGGCAACTAAGACTATTGAAGGTACGGCTAGGAGTATGGGGATAGAGATAGTTTCTGACTAGAAGGAGGTCTTGTGGCAAAGAGTGGGAAGAAATATCAAGAAGCTGTCGCTAAACTGGATAAGCAGAATGGATTCGCTTTGGACGAAGCCCTCCAACTAGTGAAAGAGACCGCCTATGCCAAATTTGATGAAACAGTAGAGGTAGCAATAAAGCTAGGGGTAAATCCCAAGCACGCCGATCAAATAGTCCGTGGCAGTGTAGTTTTACCGAAAGGGTTGGGTCGTAAAGTCAAGGTTTTGGTATTTGCTAAAGGTGAGAAAGAAAAAGAGGCCCTGAGTGCTGGGGCGGATTTTGTCGGTTCGGATGATTTGATAGAAAAGATAGTGGGTGGCTGGTTAGATTTCGACAAAGCTGTTGCTACTCCCGATGTGATGAGTTCCGTAAGCAAATTAGGGAAGATTTTAGGGCCCAGGGGTCTCATGCCAAACCCAAAAACTGGTACCGTAACCTTTGATTTAGCGAAGGCTATCACTGATTTGAAGGCAGGGAGGGTTGATTTTCGGGTGGATAAGGCAGGGATTATACATACTCCTATCGGCAAAGTTAGCTTTGATATAGAAGGACTGAAAGAGAATGCGATTGCCCTCATAGAGGCATTGGCAAAATTGAAACCAGCCTCCAGTAAGGGTCAATATTTCCGGGGTTTAACCTTATCTTCTACTATGGGGCCAGGTATAAAGGTCAATATAGCAGAGGTAACCTCTATGCTTTCTTAGCCCTTCACAGTAGGTAGTTGCAGAACTTGTCTGCCGCACGAGGTTTATTGATTTTGTTAAAAGTCAATTTAAGGAGGTGAGAAAAGGGAATTGGTAGATAAAGGCAAGATCGATACAGTAGAAGCCTTACAGGATAAATTTAATCAGACAAAAGCTGCTGTTCTTATAGATTTTAAAGGGTTAAATGTCCAGAAGATTAACGACTTACGTAAGCAGCTCCGAGGTGCGGCCATAGAATATATGGTAGTGAAAAATACCCTTGCCCGTATAGCTTCTCGTGGAACTCAGTTTGAGACTATAACACCCTTATTTCGAGGCCCTACTTCGATTGCCTTTAGTTACCAAGATGCGCTTATCCCAGCGAAGATCCTTTCAGCCTTGACCCAAAAGGAACCCAATCTGGTTATTAAAGGGGGTATTTTAGAGGGCAAGGCTTTAGACCCAATAGAGGTCAAGCTCCTAGCAGAACTACCACCAGAGGAGATATTGTTGAGCCAGATGCTAAGGAGTTTAAAAGCTCCTCTTGCTAACTTTGTCCAGATTCTCCATGCCCTTATAGTCAATTTATTAGGGGTGTTAAATGCCTTAGGAGAAAAGAAGGGACAGGAAAGTAGAGAAACAACCTAAATTATCTAATTATCGGAGGGAGATATGCCCGAGATTACTAAAGAGGATGTGGTAAGTTTTATTGAGAATATGACGGTACTGGAATTATCTAAATTTATCAAGGAATTAGAAGACCGCTTTGGAGTGACATCTGCTCCCATGGTAGCGGTAGCGCCAACCGCTGCAGGGCCAGCCGAGAAAGCAGAAGAGGAAGAAAAAACCGACTTTTCTGTAATATTGAAGGGTGCAGGGGATAAGAAAATCCAGGTAATAAAAGTTGTCCGGGAAATAACTAATCTGGGCTTGAAAGAAGCTAAGGCCCTGGTGGATGAAGCCCCCAAACCAGTGAAAGAAGGGATAGCCAAAGAGGAGGCCGAAGATATTAAGAAACGGCTACTAGAGGCCGGGGCAGAAATAGAGATTAAATAAATTTAATAAGGAGATGAGAAAAATTATGTCTCCAGAAAGACTTATTTTTAATAATGGAAGAATGCAAAGAAAGAGCTTTGGCCGTATTCCTGATATTATTGATTTGCCAAATCTGATTGAGATCCAACAAGAGTCCTATGGTCGGTTTTTGCAATTAGACAAAAATCCTGAAGAAAGAGACGATATTGGGCTGGAGTCAGTATTTAGAAGTACCTTTCCTATAAGCGATTTTAGGGAAACCAATTTTCTGGAATATGTCGGCTACGAGATCGGCAGTTGGGAGTGTCAATGCGGTGAATATAAAGAATTGGGCAGCCCTCGGGTTGTCTGCTCCCGCTGTAATCAAACGGTGGTACATAAACCTAAATACGATACCAATGAATGCCGGCAGCGGAGTATGACTTATGCAGAACCATTGCGTATTATGGTACGTTTAGTACTGAATGAAAAGGACGAAGAAACCGGAGCATTAACCCCGATAGATGTTAAACAACAAAAAGTCTATCTTGGTGAGATCCCCTTAATGACTGAAAGGGGCACCTTCATCGTTAATGGTACGGAGCGGGTAGTAGTTAGCCAACTGCATCGGGCACCGGGGGTTATCTTTGCCTATGACAAAGGAAAAACCCGTGCTAGTGGGAAACCCCTTTATTCTGCCCGGATAATTCCCTACCGGGGTTCTTGGATAGATTTTGAATTTGATAGCCGAGATTTGCTTCACGTCAGGCTGGATCGGCGGAGAAAGCTTCCAGCGACTATCCTCCTGCGGGCATTAGGGCTTACTACTGAAGAGTTATTAAACCTCTTTTATAAAACAGAGGAAGTCTTCTATAACCCCAAAAAAGGGGTGTTTTACAAGAGAGTTAGCGATTTCTTACTCGGCCAAAAAATTGGTGAGGATATCGCAGACCCTGAAACGAGAGAAGTTATCACTAAGGCCGATAGACGGATATCCAAAGGGGCTTTGCGTAGGATGAAGGCGCTGGGCATAGATCTGATAACGGTACCGGTTGATGAGTTAATTGGAAAGATCAGCGCCCAAGATATTATAGATGAAGAGACCGGGGAACTTCTCTTAAAAGTTAATCAACCTCTTACCGAGGAATTATTACAGAAAGTCCAAGATTGTGCTGTGAGAGGCTTCAAAATCTTATACATGGATAACTTCCGCTATGACTCTACTATTAGAGATACTCTGGCTATGGATAAAATAAACACCCCCCAAGAAGCCTTATTAGAGATATATAAAAGACTGAGGCCAGGAGACCCACCTAATAAAGAGACAGCGGTCAATCTCTTTAACAACATATTTTTTAACCCCAAAAGGTATGATTTATCGAGGATTGGCAGGGTAAAACTCAATAGTAAGCTTAACCTGAACCTCCCTTTAGACCAACGGACTTTGACTACTGACGACATGATAGGAATAATCAAATGCCTTATCGAACTCCGCCATGGCATAGGTTCGGTAGATGATATAGACCATCTGGGTAATCGCCGGGTCCGCTCGGTAGGGGAGCTAGTAGAGAATCAGTTCCGGATTGGCATCGTCAGGATGGAGCGCGCTACTAGAGAAAGAATGAGTATACAAGAGCTAGAAGGAGCTATGCCCCATGACCTGATAAATGCTAAACCAGTCATAGCTGCTATAAGAGAATTTTTTGGTAGTAGTCAGCTCTCCCAGTTTATGGATCAGACTAATCCCCTCTCAGAACTAACCCACAAACGACGCCTCAGTGCCTTGGGGCCAGGGGGGTTAACTAGAGAGAGGGCTGGTTTTGAGGTGAGGGATGTGCATCCCACCCATTATGGTAGAATCTGCCCCATAGAAACCCCTGAGGGACCAAATATTGGCCTAATAGCTTCTTTGAGTACCTATGCCTGCGTTAATGAATATGGCTTTATTGAAACACCCTATCGGAGAGTGGAAAAAGGTAGGGTGACGGATAAAGTAGAGTATCTTTCTGCCTGGGAAGAAGATAAATATGTTATTGCACAAGCTAATGCCCCGGTTAAAGATAAAGGATATTTTACCTCCGACCTTGTCTCGGCCAGGAGCGGCAACGAATTCGTTATAGTTTCGCCAGACAAAGTAGATTATATGGATGTATCTCCTAAACAACTGGTGAGTATTGCAGCCGCTTTGATCCCTTTCCTGGAGAATGATGATGCGAACCGGGCTCTGATGGGATCCAATATGCAACGCCAGGCGGTTCCATTGCTGGCTACTGAAGCCCCTTTAGTAGGTACGGGAATGGAATATATTGCTGCCCGCGACTCAGGGGCAGTAGTAGTGGCGAAATCTTCTGGGACCGTAATCTCTGTTGATGCCAGTAAGATTGTAGTAAAGACCGATGAAGGAAAAGAGGCTTCTATTTCCAGAATAGAACCTTATTACCTGACAAAATACCAACGCTCTAACCAGAATACTTGCATAAATCAAAAATCCTTGCCCCAGGAAGGAGAGCGGATAGAGAAGGGTGATATTATTGCTGATGGCCCAGCTACAAAAGGAGGGGAGTTGGCCTTAGGGAGAAATGTTCTGGTAGCCTTTATGGCATGGGAGGGATACAATTTTGAGGATGCAGTAATAGTTAGTGAAAAAATAGTCAAAGAGGACCTCTTTACCTCTATCCATATTGAGGAGTTAGAAATAGAAGCGAGAGACACCAAGCAGGGTAAAGAGGAGATCACTAAAGATATCCCTAATGTAAGCGAAGAAGCCCTCAAAAACCTCGATGAAAGTGGCATTATCCGGAGTGGTGCAAGAGTCAAACCAGGTGATATCCTTGTAGGGAAAGTAACCCCTAAAGGGGAGACCCAATTAAGTCCGGAAGAGAAACTATTAAAGGCTATTTTTGGAGAAAAGGCGGGAGAGTTTAAAGATACTTCCTTAGTAGTTCCGCCGGGAATAGAAGGGGTAGTAATAGATGTCAAAGTATTTTCCCGGCGGGGTATAGAGAAGGACCTACGAGCCTTATCCCTAGAAGAGCAAGAAATCGCCTGGATAGAGAAAGACTATCATAATGAAATCAATCTTGTCCAGCAAGAGCAAGACAAGAAAATACGTCAATTATTATTGGGTAAGGTGACCCTTAGTGATATAAAAGAGGGGGCAAAGGTGATTGTGCCTAAAAAAACTAAACTCACTAAGGGAATCCTGGAAAAACTATCTGGACCAGAGCTATCACAGATTAAACTAGAAGGGGATGAAAAAAAGGTTATTAAAGGGAAGATTGACCAGCTTAATGGGTGGGCTAAAGATCAAATTCATATTATCGAGACTATCTTCAATGATAGAGTATCTAAAGTGAGAAAAGGTGATGACTTACCACCGGGAGTAATTAAATTAGTGAAAGTATATGTAGCTATGAAGAGGAAACTCTCCGTGGGGGACAAGATGGCAGGGAGACATGGTAATAAGGGGGTAATTTCTAAGATTGTCCCGGAAGAGGATATGCCTTACCTGCCTGATGGCACACCAGTGGAATTGATCTTGAATCCCCTGGGGGTTCCTTCCCGTATGAATGTGGGTCAGCTATTGGAGACTAATTTAGGCTGGGCTGCCAAGACCCTAAATATGCTGGTAGCCTCGCCAGTATTTGATGGGGCACGGAAAGAAGATTTCAAAGATTTGTTAACTAAGGCAGGATTACCTATTACTGGTGAGACGGTCCTTTGTGACGGTAAGACGGGTGAGCCCTTCGATCAGAAGGTATTAGCAGGTTATATTTACATGATGAAACTTCACCATTTAGTGGATGACAAAATCCATGCTAGATCCACCGGCCCATACTCTTTGATTACCCAGCAGCCCTTGAGCGGGAAGGCCCAATTTGGTGGTCAGCGCTTAGGTGAGATGGAGGTTTGGGCGTTCGAAGCTTACGGGGCCGCTAATAGTTTACAAGAGGTGCTTACGATAAAATCTGATGATATATCAGGAAGAAACAGGATGTATGAAGCCATTGTAAAAGGTGAAAATACCGCCGTTCCTGGCCTACCGGAATCTTTTAATGTATTAATCAAAGAGCTTCAGAGCTTGGCCTTGGATGTAGAATTGCTGCAGGAGGAATAAAGGAAGCTAAAAGTGCAAGACGTAAAATGTAAAACTAAGGAATAATCCCTTAGTTTTGCGATTTTCGCTTTAATCTTTACCTTTTAAAAAGGGGGGATATCTTTGGAAGGTATTTTTAATCTATTTGAAAAACCAAAAGATTCTCTACGGTTTGATGCTATACGGATCAGGATAGCCTCTCCTACAAAGATTAGATCATGGTCATCAGGTGAAGTAAAAAAGCCTGAAACGATCAATTATCGGAGTTTTAAGCCGGAAAGGGATGGACTATTTTGCGCTAAGATCTTTGGTCCTGTGAAGGACTGGGAGTGTCTTTGTGGCAAATATAAAAGGATGAAACACCGGGGACTCGTCTGTGAAAAATGCGGTGTTGAGGTTATTCAGTCCAAGGTAAGGAGGGAAAGGTTAGGCCATATCGAACTGGTTAGCCCGGTATCGCATGTATGGTTTTTTAAAGGGATTCCCAGCAGGATAGGCAATCTCCTGGATATGTCTCTCAAAGAGCTAGAGAGGGTGTTATATTTTGAAAACTATGTGGTTATAGCTCCAGGGGATACTCCATTGAAGCCATGCGAGCTCTTGACAGAAGAAAGATATCGGGATTTGCTAAATAGATTTGGTGATAAGTTTAAGGCCGGGATGGGTGCCGAGGCGATAAGGCAGCTTTTAGCATCTTTCAATCTAGATAAATTAGCCGAGGAGTTAAAGGCCGGGATACAAGGGGCTACTTCTATCCAGCGGAAAAAGAAGCTTATAAAGAGGCTTAAAATCGTGGAGGCCTTTCGTAAATCAGGTAACAGGCCAGAATGGATGATTTTAGAGGTGATACCGGTTATCCCGCCAGAACTGCGGCCCTTAGTCCCATTAGATGGGGGAGGTCGCTTTGCTACTTCTGACTTGAATGATTTGTATCGGCGGGTTATTAATCGAAATAATCGCCTACAGAAACTCCAAGAGCTTAAGGCACCAGAGATAATTATTCGTAACGAAAAGAGGATGCTGCAAGAGGCAGTAGATGCCCTTTTTGATAATGGCCGCCGCGGGCGGATCATACGAGGAGCTAATAAGCGTCCCCTAAAATCCCTTAGCGACATGCTCAAAGGAAAGCAAGGTAGATTCAGGCAAAACCTACTGGGCAAAAGGGTGGATTATTCGGGCCGTTCGGTAATTGTAGTAGGCCCAGAATTGAAATTAAACCAATGCGGTTTACCCAAGAAAATGGCCATAGAGCTATTTAAACCCTTCATTTACCATAAACTGGAAGAGAAGGGTTATGTTACTACTATCAAAGGGGCAAAGAAGATGGTAGAGAAAGAGAGACCCGAGGTATGGGATGTGTTAGATGAAGTAATAAAGGACCATTACGTCTTGCTAAACCGTGCCCCCACTTTACATCGCCTCGGGATCCAGGCCTTTGAACCGGTCTTGATCGAAGGCAAGGCCATCAGGATCCATCCATTAGTTTGTACGGCTTTTAATGCCGACTTTGATGGCGATCAGATGGCAGTTCATATACCCCTTTCTACTGATGCCCAGCTAGAGGCTAAAGTGCTTATGTCCTCTGCTAATAATATCCTCTCTCCTGCCAATGGCAAGCCTATTGCTGTCCCTAGCCAGGACATTATCCTGGGCTGCTATTACCTGACTAAGGTACGGGGTGGCTCTAAGGGAGAAGGGAAGATATTCTCTAATTTTGAAGAAGTAAGGATTGCTTATGATACCCAGCAGGTAGGGTTGCAGGCCAAGATAAAAGTGAGGGTGGATAATGAATTGGTTACTACTACCGTTGGTAGGATATTGTTATACGAAACCCTGCCGAAAGGAATAACTTTTCCCAGTGTCAACAAACAGATGAATAAGAAAGAGCTCACGGAACTGGTAGCAGAATGCTATAAAATAATGGGCCGGGAAGAGACCGTTATTTTTCTGGATAAACTGAAAGAGATAGGGTTTAAATATGCTACTAAATCCGGTATATCCATTTCCATGAAGAATATGCGTATCCCTGCTAATAAAGAAATCTTAGTAGAAAAGGCCAGGAGTGATATTGTAGAGGTGGAGAAACAATACCGTGATGGATTAATCACTAATGGAGAGCGTTATAACAAGATTATTGATATCTGGGCTCAGGTAACTGAACAGGTCTCAAACGCGATGTTTAAGGAGCTAGAAGCAGAAGATGAGGCAGTAGTAAAAGGGTTAGAGGGCGAGAAGAGGGATTTTAATCCTATATTTATTATGGCTGATGCGGGGGCCCGGGGTAGTGCCCAACAGATTCGACAATTGGCTGGTATGCGGGGCCTTATGGCCAAGCCTTCAGGGGAGATCATTGAAACCCCTATTACTGCCAATTTCCGTGAAGGGCTTACGGTACTTCAATACTTCATCTCTACCCACGGAGCACGCAAAGGCTTGGCGGATACTGCCTTAAAAACCGCCAACTCCGGCTATTTAACCCGGAGGTTGGTCGATGTATCCCAAGATGTTATCGTAACCGAGGAAGATTGCCATACTCCCAATGGGATTGATGCTTCTGCGTTAGTAGAGAGCGGCGAGATCATTGAGCCCCTATCAGAAAGGATTATGGGGAAGATTGCCCTAGAAGATATATTAGACCCTTTTTCTGAAGAGGTCATTATTAAAGCTAATGAGATGATTGATGAGACATCCATAGAAAAGATAGAAAATACCTCCATTGATAAGGTTAAGATCCGGTCGGTCCTGACCTGCGAGTCTAAAGAAGGCATTTGCCGTATGTGCTATGGACAAAATCTTGCTACCGGCGAATTGGTGGAAATTGGGGAGGCGGTAGGTGTTATTGCGGCCCAGTCTATCGGAGAGCCTGGGACTCAGTTGACCATGCGGACTTTCCATATAGGTGGTGCTGCCAGCCGAACCGTTGAACAGACTACTCTGGAGGCTAAAAAAACCGGCATATTCAAATATATTAATCTAAAGACCGTGACCAATAAAGATGGTGATATAGTAGTAATGAATCGGAATGGTTGGGTAGCTGTCCAGGATGAAGAAGGCAGAGAAAGAGAGCGTTACCCAGTCGTTTATGGCGCCAGGTTAAAGGCCAAAGACGGCCAGATGGTCTCCGAAGGGCAAAGATTGGTAGAATGGAATCCCTATACCACCTTTATCTTGACCGAAGTTAGTGGTAAGGTAGCCTTTGGGGATATTATTGAAGGGGTTACTATGAAGGAAGAACTGGATGAGGTGACCGGCTTCTCCCAGAAGGTTATTGTTGAACATCAAGAAGAAAAAAGACAACCCAGGGTAAATATTAAAGATCAAAATAATAAAACTATTGGTCGATATCTCTTGCCTGCCGGGGCGCATCTTGCCGTCTCTGAGGGAGACATAGTATATGCGGGAGATATAATTACTAAGATCCCCCGAGAAACTACCAAGACCAAGGATATTACTGGTGGTTTACCCCGGGTAGCAGAGCTGTTTGAAGCCAGAAAGCCCAAAGAGCAGGCTACTATCGCAGAAATTGACGGGACGATAAAGTTCGGTGGATTCGCCAAAGGTATGCGAAAAATCATTATTGCTAACGAGAATGGGGATGAACGTGAATACCTCATCCCCAGAGGGAAGCATGTGAGCCTCCATGAAGGAGAAAAAGTGAAGGCTGGAGAACCTCTGATGGATGGAGCAGTAAATCCCCATGATATCTTGAATGTCTTAGGGGAAAAAGAATTACAAAAATATTTAGTAAATGAGGTCCAGGAGGTTTATCGCCTCCAGGGTGTAAGTATAAATGATAAGCATATAGAGGTTATTGTACGTCAGATGCTCCGGCGGGTAGTCATTGAGGAGCCGGGAGATACCGATTTTTTGGTGGGAGAACAGGTAGAGAAGGAGTTATTCAAGAGAAGGAATGAGGAAATTATAGCCGAGGGTGGTAATCCTGCCAAGGGCCGACCTCTGCTGTTGGGTATTACTCGGGCTTCTTTAAGTACAGATAGCTTTATTTCCGCTGCCTCGTTCCAGGAAACCACACGGGTCCTTACTCAAGCTGCTGTGAGTGGGAAAGTGGACCGCTTAAGGGGCCTTAAAGAGAATGTTATTATGGGCCGTTTGATCCCGGCTGGAACTGGAGCCCGATTCTACCAGAATATCCGCCTAAGAGCGCAAGAAGAGATAAGCTCCAAGGAAGAAGTGGAGCAGGACTTAATGACATCAGCCGTTCGAGAATAGGAGATAACCATTGCCTACTGTTAGTCAACTAGTTAGAAAAGGGAGAGAGAAAACCAGGAGTAGGACTAGTAGTCCAGCATTAAAAGGGTGTCCACAGAAAAGGGGAGTTTGTGTCAGGGTTTATACTTCTACCCCAAAAAAACCTAACTCTGCCCTCCGAAAAGTGGCGCGGGTAAGACTAACTAATAGGATGGAAGTAACCACTTATATTCCAGGCATTGGGCATAATTTGCAAGAACATGCCATTATACTGATAAGAGGTGGGCGGGTTAAGGATCTACCTGGGGTACGTTACCATGTTATTAGAGGTACCCTGGATAGTATGGGGGTGCAAAATAGGAAGAAGAGTAGGTCAAAATATGGCGCTAAAAGACCTAAATAAATCAATAAAAAGGATTCAATCGTATGGCTAGGCGACGAGTAGCAGGGAAAAGGATTGTTTTACCAGACCCGAAATATCATGATGTTTTGGTAGCTAAATGCATAAATGCCATAATGAAGAAGGGAAAGAAGAGCCTGGCAGAAACAATCTTGTATCGGGCTCTAGAGATCGCAGAAAAGAAGACCGGCGACGACCCTTTAAAGGTCTTTAAGAAAGCGATAGAAAATGTTAAGCCAGTTTTAGAGGTAAAATCTAGGAGAGTAGGGGGTGCTACTTACCAGATTCCGGTGGAAGTCAGGTCTGATAGGAGGATCACCGTCAGTCTTCGTTGGATCATTGATGCCGCTCGGAAAAGAAGCGAAAAGACTATGCAAGAATGCCTAGCGGCTGAATTAATAGATGCCTATAAAAATACTGGGACTGCCATAAAGAAGAAGGATGATACCCATAGGATGGCCGAGGCCAATAAGGCCTTTGCCCATTATCGCTGGTGAAAATGACTCAGATAGCCCCATTAGATAAAATAAGAAATATAGGTATAATTGCCCATATAGATGCAGGTAAGACTACTACTACTGAAAGGATTTTGTACTATACCGGGAAGTCTTATAAAATGGGCGAAGTAGACGCAGGATCTGCGGTCATGGATTGGATGGAACAAGAGCAGGAACGAGGTATAACTATTACTTCAGCCGCAACTACTTGTTTTTGGCTCGGTCATCGCATCAATATTATTGATACCCCCGGGCATGTGGATTTTACCGTGGAGGTTGAGCGGGCACTGCGGGTGCTTGATGGTGCTATAGGGATTTTTTGTGCGGTAGGGGGTGTGGAACCGCAGTCAGAAACTGTTTGGCGCCAGGCAGAAAAATACCATATCCCTAGGATAGCTTATATAAATAAAATGGATCGGATGGGAGCAGATTTTTTTAGCTGTGTAAAAATGATAAAAGAGCGTCTGGGGGGCTACCCGGTACTGATGCAACTCCCCTTGGGCAGTGAAAATAAATTCCAGGGCATAATAGATCTTTTAAAGTTAAAAGCCATTATATATGAAGAAGAAAGCCTGGGGGCAAAATTCTTTGAGCGAGATATTCCTAAGGAATTTTCCCCGGAGGTAGAGACATACCGGACGGCCCTACTAGAGGCTGTGGCCGAGCTAGATGATGAACTGATGGAGAAATATTTGAGTGGCCAGGAGCTATCCGTAATCGAGCTAGAAAAGACTATCAGGCGGGGGACTATAAATAATAAAATACTCCCTGTTTTTTGTGGGGCCTCTTTTAGAAACAAGGGTGTTCAACCCCTCCTGGAGGCCATTGTTAAATACCTGCCTTCTCCCTTGGATATCCCTGCTATAACAGGAGTCAATCCCTATACCCAGGAACAGGAAAAGCGGGAGGCTAATGCAGAGAGCCCTTTTTCTGCCCTGGCCTTTAAGATAATGAATGATCCTCATGTTGGACATCTCCATTTTATTAGGGTATATTCTGGGACTTTATCTGCGGGTTCTAGTATATTTAACTCCAGCCGGGAGACAAAAGAAAGGGTGGGGCGACTCTTGAATATGCATGCCAACAAAAGGGAGGAAGCAACCGAGGTACGGGCCGGGGATATTGCGGCGGTAATTGGTTTAAAAAAAACCCTCACGGGCGATACCTTATGTGTTAAGGAGAACCAGATAATATTCGAGGCCATTAAATTTCCGGGCCCAGTAATCTCTGTGGCTATAGAGCCTAAGACCCAGAGCGATCAAGAAAAGCTCATCCTCGCATTGAATAAACTTTCTCAGGAAGATCCAACCTTTGTGGTAAAGGTTGATAAAGACTCGGGTCAGACCATTATCTCCGGTATGGGGGAGCTGCATTTGGAGGTTATAACCGAGAGAGTTTCTAGGGAATTTAATGTCATGGCTAATATATCTAATCCCCAGGTAGCTTATAAAGAAACTATCAGTCAACAAACCCGGGGAGAGGGGCGATTTATTCGCCAGACTGGTGGTCGGGGGCAATTTGGCTGCGTTTCGCTGAAAATAGCTCCTTTGTGCCGGGGTGAAGGTTTTATTTTTGAGAATCAGATAGTAGGAGGCACCATTCCTAGGGAGTATATTCCTGCAGTGGAAAAAGGGGTTAGAGAAGCTATAGAAAGCGGGATTTTGGCCGGATATCCCCTGGTAGATCTTAAGGTTAGTTTGCTAGATGGCGCTTTTCACGAAGTAGATTCTTCGGAGCTAGCCTTTAAGATAGCTGCCTCTATGGCCTTGAAAGAGGCCGTGAAAAAGGCTAACCCCTTATTATTAGAACCCATTATGCAAGTAGAGGCTGTGGTACCGGGGGAGTTTGTGGGTGAGGTAATGGCAGATTTTAGTAGCCGCCGGGGCAAGGTTACTGGTATGGATTTCAGGGCAGGGGCGCGGGTGATAAATGCTGTTATCCCTTTAGCAGAAATGTTTGGTTATGCTACGAGCCTACGCTCTACTACGCAGGGAAGGGCCAATTTTTCTATGCAATTCTCCCACTATGGAGAAGTACCGATCCATATAGCTGAGCAGCTTATCCTGGGGACCAATGCCCTTTATAGGAAGAAAAAAACAGTGGCATAATTAGAGGGATACTTTGCCAGGTCAGGTATATTTTGTGTTTTTTAGGTTGCCTCTGGTAAAAAAAGTGAGGTTTTAAATAATGGGCAGAAAAAAATGTGGTATAATTTATAGCTTTATACAAGATGAGCAAAATGTTTTAAAAGGAGGGAAAGATTACGATGGCTAAAGAAAAATTTGCCAGGACTAAGCCCCATGTAAATATTGGCACCATTGGTCATATTGACCATGGTAAAACTACCTTGACTTCTGCCATTACTAAACTCTTGGAAAAGAAGGGAACAGCCAAATATGTCCCCTTTGAAGAAATTGATAAGGCCCCCGAAGAGAAAGAAAGAGGCATCACCATTGCCTTAGCTCATATAGAATATCAGACCGCAAATAGGCATTATGCCCATGTGGATTGCCCGGGTCACGCCGACTATATCAAGAACATGATTACGGGGGCAGCCCAGATGGATGGTGCTATTGTAGTAGTAGGAGCGGATGATGGCCCAATGCCCCAGACCAGGGAGCATATACTCTTGGCCAGACAGGTGAATGTCCCTTACCTGGTAGTATTCCTCAATAAGGTGGATTTAGTGGATGATAATGAGTTAATAGAGCTGGTAGAATTAGAAATGCGGGAGCTCTTGAATGACTATCAATTCCCAGGCGATGAGATCCCGATTATCCAGGGCTCTGCCCTATCAGCCCTTAATTGTGCCTGTGCAAAGGATGATTGTCCCAAGTGTAAACCAATATTTGATCTTATGGCCGCAATAGACAGCTATATACCTACCCCGGTGAGAGAGATTGATAAACCTTTCCTTATGCCGGTAGAGGATGTGTTTACTATTTCTGGCCGAGGTACAGTAGCTACTGGCAGGATAGAGCGTGGGATAGTAAAAGTAGGGGACGAGGTAGAAGTAGTAGGTTTTAAGGAGACGGAGAAGACCGTTGCTACCGGGGTAGAGATGTTCAGGAAGATACTGGATCAAGGACAAGCAGGGGATAATATTGGGGTTCTCCTGAGGGGAGTCAAACGGGAAGATATAGAACGTGGCCAGGTTCTCGCCAAACCCGGTAGTATAACCCCTCATACTAAATTTAAAGCTGAGACTTATATCTTGGCAAAAGAGGAAGGGGGTAGACATACTCCATTCTTCTCTGGCTACCGGCCCCAATTCTATTTCCGGACGACCGATGTTACTGGGGTAGTGCAACTACCTGAAGGGGTAGAAATGGTCATGCCCGGTGACAATGTCAATTTACGAATCGAACTAATAACCCCCATTGCCATGGAGAAAGAGTTACGCTTTGCTATCCGCGAGGGGGGCCGGACTGTAGGTGCTGGTGTTATCAGCGACATAATCGAATAAAAGATATTGGTGCTATGATGGCTAATCAGAAGATCCGGATTCGCTTAAATGCCTTTGACCATAGGGTTCTAGATCAGTCCGTGGGCGAGATAGTAGGTACTGCTAAAAGGACGGGCGCTAGGGTAGTGGGGCCTATACCACTGCCCATAACCAAGAATAGGTTTACAGTGCTGAGATCACCCCATGTTGATAAGAAGTCCCGAGAACAATTTGAAATCAGAACCCATAAGCGTTTGCTTGATATCCTGGACCCTACCCCTGAGACTATTGATGAACTGATGAAGCTTGACCTATCGGCTGGCGTAGATATCGAAATCAAGCTTTAATTCATTGGAGCTAGGCATGATAAAGGGCCTGTTAGGAAAGAAGCTGGGTATGACCCAGTGGTTTACCAAAAATGGCGAGGTATTGCCTGTTACCATAGTAGAGGTTGGTCCTTGCTGGGTGATACAAAAAAAGACACCGGAAAAGGATGGCTACGAAGCGGCCCAAATAGGCTATCTGCCTCGAAAAGCTAAAAGAACCACCAAACCCTTGCAGGGGCAGCTCAAAAAGGCTGGAGTAAAACCAGTGAGATTTCTTAGGGAAGTACCATCTGAAAACTTCCAGGAGTTGGCATTGGGGCAAAACATAGGAGTGGAGATATTTAGTCAAGGCGCGATGGTGGATGTAACGGGTACCTCTAAAGGGAGGGGGTTTGCCGGGGTTATGAAGCGACATGGCTTTGCTGGGGCTCCCGGTGGCCATGGTACTCATGAGTCCTTTAGGGGCCCAGGCTCTATCGGTTCTGCCGCCTATCCGGGGCGGGTGTTTAAAGGGAAAAAATTACCGGGTAGGATGGGGGGATCTCGGGTAACCGTGCAGAACCTGGAGATTATTAAGGTTATAAAAGAGCACAATACCTTAGTGTTAAAAGGAGCAGTGCCAGGGCCGAATGGTGGGTTACTTTTAATTAGAAAGAGCAAAAAAGTGGAGGCCCGGGAAAGGGCTAGGCAAGCCAACGAGGGATAATTGTGCCAGTAATTGATTTAATAAATATTAAACGAGAAAAGGTTGGGGAGCTAGAACTCAAACCCGATATATTTGGGGTAGAGGTAAAAAAACACCTTTTGCATGAAGCCGTAGTTATGCAACTGGCTAATCGGCGGAGAGGTACAGCGTCTACTAAGACCATCGCGGATGTTAGTGGGAGTACTGCTAAACCCTGGCGGCAGAAAGGCACAGGCCGGGCGCGGGCTGGGCATAAAAGGTCTCCCTTGTGGCGAGGGGGGGGTATAGTTTTTGGGCCAAAACCTAGAGATTATTCCTACCAAATACCCAAAAAGGTCAGACAGGTCGCTATTAGGTCTGCTTTAAGCCTAAAAATCCAACAGAACAAATTCTTGGTTCTGGATAAAATGATAGAGTTAGCTCAGCCAAAGACTAAAGAAATTGTCTCATTACTAAGCAATCTGGGTAGTCCAAAGAGGGCATTATTTTTGCTGCTGGAGATAGACAAGAATTTTCTCCTCTCTGCTAGAAACATCCCTGGAGTGAAAGTCGCCCAGGCAAGGGCGGTAAATGTTTACGACCTCCTTTACTACGACACCGTTATTGCTACTAGAGATGCTATTAATAAAATTGAGGAAACTTTTAAGCCGTGAAAGACCCTTACTCGATTATAAAAAAACCAATAATTACTGAGAAGAGCACTTTGTTGAAAGAAGCCCAGAATAAAGTACTCTTTCAGGTAGCTACCCACGCTAATAAGAAAGAGATCAAACAGGCCATAGAGAAGCTTTTTGGCGTTACGGTTTTGGGGGTAAATACCTTAAAGGTTCGGGGGAAGGTGAAAGGGCTTCGGATGCGAAAGGGGAAAAGGCCGGATTGGAAAAAGGCCTTTGTGACTTTAAAAGAAGGGGACAAGATAGAATTTTTTGAAGGGGTATAGCTTGTGGGGATTAAAAGTTATAGGCCTACCACACCTGTGCGGCGTTTTCAGACCGCTTCTACCTTTGAAGAAATAACCAGGGATTATCCAGAACGGTCTCTGGTAAAGCCGCTGAAAAAGACCGGTGGAAGGAATAATTGGGGAAGAATTACCAGCCGCCACCGCGGTGGTGGGCATAAGAGAAAGTACCGAATTATTGATTTTAAACGAGATAAATGGGATATTCCGGCCAAGGTAGCTTCTATAGAATATGACCCTAATCGCTCGGCCTATATTGCCTTATTGCATTATATTGATGGAGAAAAGAGGTACATTATTGCCCCGCTTGGGCTCCAGGTAGGCGAGCGAGTGATGGCAGGTACTGGGGTTGATATTAAGCCCGGCAATGCCCTACCTTTAAAGAATATACCTCTAGGCACCGTTATTCATAATATCGAAATGAAAAGAGCTAAGGGAGGGCAATTGGTGAGAAGCGCTGGAGCACTGGCCCGACTCATGGCTAAGGAGAATGGATATGCCCAGATAAAATTGGCCTCGAGTGAAGTAAGGATGATACCCCTGGATTGTATGGCTACTATTGGCCAGGTAAGCAATATAGATCATGAAAATATCAGTATTGGCAAGGCAGGCCGATCCCGCTGGTTAGGGCAGCGTCCCCGAGTTAGAGGCGTGGCAATGAACCCCATAGACCATCCCCATGGTGGGGGGGAAGGGAAGACCTCCGGTGGTCGGCACCCTTGTACCCCTTGGGGTAAACCTACTAAGGGGTATAAAACCAGAAAGAAAAGGGCTTATTCTAACAAATATATCCTGAAAGGGAGAAAGTAGCTAAGTTCTATGGGACGCTCGGTTAATAAAGGGCCTTATATAGATCATGGGCTTTTAAAAAAAGTGGAAGAGATGAGTAGTAGGGGCGAGAAAAGAGTCCTTAAGACTTGGTCCCGGCGCTCTACTATTACCCCCCTTCTGATAGGTCATACCCTGGCTGTGCATAACGGCAAGAAATTTATACCGGTATATGTAACCGAGAACATGGTAGGGCATAAGCTAGGGGAGTTTGCTCCGACCAGGATTTTTAAAACCCACAGTGGCCATACTAAACGAGTAACTTCATTGAAATAATTGGGTTATTAGGTTACTAGGTCATTGGCTTAAAGGGATAGTTATGACTGAGTAATATTCTAATGACTTAATAACCTAATGACCCAATAACCTACAATGGGAAGCATTATGCAGGTAAAAGCTAAAGCGAGATTTATTCATACCTCACCCCGAAAGGCCCGGCAAGTATTGGATTTAATACGGGGAAAAAAGGTGGAGGCTGCCTTTAGTATCCTCTCTCTTACCCATAAGTCCGCAGCCAGGAAAGTGGAAAAGTTACTCAAGTCGGCTTTATCTAATGCAGAAAACGTTCATCATATAAGGGGGATAGACTCTTTAACTATATCTTTAGCGAAAGCAGACCAAGGGCCTACCCTTAAGCGATTTATGCCCAGAGCCAGAGGAAGGGCTACACCTATCCGGAAAAGAACCAGTCATATAACCCTTATTTTACAAGGAGAGTAGGAAGATTTATGGGGCAAAAGGTCCACCCTATCGGATTTCGACTCGGGATAAACAAAACCTGGTCCTCCAACTGGTATGCCAAAAAGAATTATGCGGAACTATTGCACGAAGATATCAAGTTGCGAAATTATATCAAAAAAGAACTTTCCCATGCTGGCATATCCAAAATAGAGATAGAAAGGCCAGGGAACCGTTTAAAAATAAATATCTACACTGCCCGGCCTGGAATCATTATTGGGAGAAGAGGCGTTGAGATAGATAAATTGAAGGAAGAACTACAGAGTATGGCCAATAATAACAGGCAGGTCTTTATAAATATCAAAGAAATTCGGAGGCCCGAGATAGATGCCCAGTTGGTCGCAGAAAATATAGCTTTACAGTTAGAGCGCCGGGTCTCTTTCCGACGGGCAATGAAGAAGAGTGTGACATCAGCGTTACGCTTTGGTGCTAAAGGAGTGAAGGTCTATTGTGCCGGTCGCTTAGCTGGTGCAGAGATGGCTAGAACCGAGTGGTACCGGGAAGGTCAGGTGCCTCTTCATACCATCAGGGCAGATGTGGATTATGGTTTTGCCGAGGCAAATACTACTTATGGGATGATCGGGGTAAAAGTGTGGATTTATAAAGGGGACATCCTTACCAAAGGAGAGCGTGAGGCTACTCAGTTACTAGGATAGAGTAAAGTATATTATGTTATCGCCCAGGAAAGTTAAACATAGGAAACAGCAAAAAGGTCGTCGAAGAGGAATAGCATTTCGAGGCTCTGAGCTAGCCTTCGGCGACTTTGGGTTACAGGCGTTAGAGGCTTGTTGGTTAACAGACAGACAGATAGAAGCCGCACGGGTAGCTATGACCAGACATGCGAAGAGGGGAGGGAAAATCTGGGTAAAGGTCTTCCCTGACAAACCGATTACAAAGAAACCGGCAGAGACCCGTATGGGCAAAGGGAAAGGCTCCCCAGAGTCCTGGGTAGCTGTAGTTAAACCCGGGAGAATATTATATGAGATGGAAGGGATCCCGGAACCTGTCGCTCGTGAAGCCATGAGATTGGCAGCCCGGAAGCTGCCGATTGCTACCAGAATTGTTACCAAGACCTCATGACCCGGCCAGGGGAAGAGGGAGATTAAATTATGAAAACCGGAGAGTTGAGAGACCTTTCTGTTGAAGAGTTAAAAGATAAGGTGGAGGAGTTGAGAGGAGAGTTATTTAATCTTAAATTTCAACTGGCTACCGGTCAGATAGAAAACCCTATAAGGGTAAGGTTGGTGCGCAGAGATATTGCTAGGGTATTAACCTTTTTACGCGAAAAAACACCCTGAGGAGATAAATAAGTGCAGGTTAGTGGGAAAAAGAAGGTCAGGATAGGAAAGATAGTTAATAACAAGATGCAAAAAACCGTGGTAGTGAATGTAGAACGCCGTACCCCTCACCCCCTCTATCAGCGAGTAGTTAAGCAAACTAAGAAATACTTAGCCCATGATGAAAGAGAGGAGTGTGGGGTAGGAGATAAAGTGAAGATTATTGAGACTAGACCCCTAAGTAAACGAAAAAGATGGCGGGTACTTGAGATAATAGAGAAAGCTCAATAAGGCTTTAGGGAGTAGAAATATGATACAACCTCGAACTATACTTCAGATTGCAGATAACTCTGGCGCTAAAAAGGCTATGTGTATAAAGGTATTAAGCGGAAGCTATAAACGGTATGGGACGGTGGGAGACATAATCAGCGTCAGCATCAAAGAGGCATTACCAGTAGGGTCTGTGAAGAAGGGGGAAGTACGGCGGGCGGTGATAGTACGGACAAAAAAGGAAGTCAGGCGAGAAGATGGCTCCTATATCAGGTTTGATGATAATGCTGCAGTATTAATAAATGAGCAGAAGGAGCCCATTGGGACTAGGATTTTTGGTCCAGTAGCCCGTGAACTCCGGCGGAAGAAATTTATGAAGATTGTTTCTTTATCTCCTGAGGTATTGTGAAGAGATGGGTGGGGTAAAATTGAAGATAAAGAAGGATGACTTTGTAGGCATTATTAGCGGGAAGGATCGAGGGAAGAGGGGTAAAGTGCTCAAAGTATTTCCCGCCGAACAACGGGTTATAGTAGAAAAGGTAAATATGGTTAAGCGACATACCAAGCCTAGAAAAGTAGGTGAGCCTAGCGGTATTATTGAAAGAGAGGGCAAGATTCATGTCTCGAATACAATGCTTATCTGTACCCGCTGCGATAAACCAGTAAGGATTGGTATTCAAAAGTTGCCCGAGGGGGATAAGGTGAGGACTTGTAAAGGGTGTGGAGAATCCATAGATAGGGTTTAAAATTTAGTGTAAAGCTTAAAGCGCAAAATGCGAAACTAAGGAATAAGTTCCCTTAGCTTTAAGCCTTACACTTTACGCTCTAGGCTTTGTCCCAGGGGGAAGGTTTTGAGATGTCCCGATTAAAAGATAGATATGAAAAAGAGGTTATTCCAGCCTTAATAAAGAGATTTGCTTATAAGAACAAGATGGAAGTCCCTAAATTAGAAAAGATTGTGATAAATATGGGCTTGGGTGAGGCTACTCATAACCCCAAGATAATTGATTCTGCCTTGAATGAGTTGGGCAGGATTGCTGGGCAAAGACCGGTTATTACCAGGGCAAAAAAATCTATCTCAAATTTTAAGTTGCGGGCTGGAATGCCTATAGGCTGTGCGGTAACTATTAGGCAATACAGGATGTATGAGTTTTTTGAGCGGTTGGTAAGCGTTGCTTTACCCAGGGTAAGAGACTTCAAAGGAGTATCTGGCAAGGCTTTTGATGGCCGGGGCAACTATTCCCTCGGTATTACGGAACAGATAGTATTCCCAGAGATTGATTATGAGAAGATAGATAAGATCAAAGGAATGGGTATAGTTGTGTGTACCACCGCTAAAACTGACGAAGAAGGGAAGGAACTTTTAAGGCTCTTGGGTATACCTTTCAGGAATTAATTAAATTGCATAGGAATTTTCATTTTAATAATGCGGTTTTGTGGTAGTCGCAGGCTTTAGCCTGCGTTAATTTAAAGAATAAGCGAGGATAGGTTGGCTAAAAAGTCTTTAGTAGCTAAGGCCAGGAGAAAACCCAAATTCAAGGTACGGGCTTATAATCGCTGCCGGTTATGTGGCCGGCCAAGGGGATATTTACGGAAATTTGAGTTATGTCGTATATGTTTCCGTACCCTTGCGTTGCGCGGTGAAATACCTGGGGTGATAAAGGCTAGTTGGTAAAGGAGGGGCTCAGAGGATATGATGACTGATCCAATAGCCGATATGCTTACCCGGCTGAGGAATGCCCTTAGGGCTAAGCATGAAGAAGTCGAAATTCCCTCTTCCAAGATGAAGACAGAAATAGCGGCCATCTTGAAAGAAGAGGGTTATATTAAAAACTATCATTTAATAGAGGACAAGAAGCAGGGGATTTTAAAGGTTTCTCTCAAGTACGAAGAAAAGGGTGGAAGTGTAATCCAGGGGCTGAGGCGCATAAGCAAACCCGGCCGTCGGATCTATGTCAGGGCAAAAAATATCCCTAAGGTAGTTAATGGCTTGGGGATCGTTATCCTTACTACTCCAAAAGGCATATTGACAGACCGGGCTTGCCGAGAGTTAGGAGTGGGGGGAGAGGTATTATGTTACATCTGGTAGCTGGATTTGGGAGGATAGGGTATGTCTAGGATAGGCCGAAAAGCTATAGATATACCGCCGGGTGTTACCGTAGAACTTAATAATGGACTCGTGCAAGTAAAGGGACCGAAAGGGATTCTCTCTCAACCGCTCAATCCCCGTTTATCCCTGAGGATTGATAATCAAAAGATTATAATAGAGAGAAATTCGGCTGATAAAAAGGTTAAAGCCCTCCATGGGTTAACCAGGACCCTTATTAATAATATGATTATTGGCGTTACTCAAGGTTTTCAAAAGAGCTTAGATATTGTAGGGGTTGGTTATCGAGCGGCTTTACAAGGGAAAACTTTGACTTTACAAATCGGTTATTCTCATCCTATCAACTACAAAGCCCCTGAAGGCATAGATTTTCAGATTAGTCAAAAAAATATAATAGCAGTCAGTGGGATTGATAAGCAATTGGTAGGGCAGGTAGCGGCTCAAATAAGGGCTTTTAGAAAACCGGACCCATATAAAGGAAAAGGTATCAAATATCTCGGTGAACAAATTAGACGCAAGGCTGGTAAAACAAAAGCTTAATGAATAATCATGGATAGAAAAAGCGCTTTAAAAAATCCTAGAAACGCTCGGAAAAAGAGAATTCGGAAAAAGCTTTTTGGTACTTCGGCTAGACCCAGGCTTACCGTTTATAAAAGTAACAAACATATCTATGCCCAGATAATTGACGATCAGAGGGGGCATACCTTGGTGGCGGCTTCTAGCTTAGGTAAAGAATTTAAAGAGCAAAATAAGAAGGGAAGTAATATAGGAGGAGCTGAAATAGTTGGAAATCTCATAGCCTCTAAGGCCCTAAAGGAAAATATTGAGCGGGTAGTCTTTGATAGGAACGGGTTTCTCTACCATGGCCGGGTCAAAGCCCTAGCAGAGGCAGTAAGACAAAAGGGGATAAGTTTTTAAGAGGCTTACTGCGACTATGGCTCTGAAAGGGCCATTTTTTCGTAAAAGATAACCAATATAAAGGAGGAGTTTTTGAATCTGCAGATTAGTGACGCTGGCCCAGTGGAATTGATAGATAAGATTGTCCATATTAGTAGAGTAGCAAAGGTAGTAAAGGGAGGACGCCGCTTCAGTTTTAGTGCCCTTGTAGTAGTGGGTGATAGACAAGGGAGGGTAGGAGTTGGATTAGGTAAAGCTAATGAAGTGCCTGAGGCCATAAGGAAAGGTATTGAAAAAGCCAAAAAAGGTATGATCCAAATACCACTGGAGGAAGATACTATACCACATGAGGTAATAGGTCATTTTGGTGCCAGCAAAGTTGTCTTAAAACCGGCTACTAAAGGGACCGGCTTAATTGCCGGTGGGGCTGTCAGGGCCGTTCTTGAAGTGGCAGGGGTGAGAAATATCTTGAGTAAATCTATAGGGGGAAAGAGCCCCCATAATGTTGTCAAAGCCACCCTCCATGGCTTACATAGTCTGAGGAGCCCGGAAGAGATAGCCCGGTTGCGGGGAAAGAGTCTAGCCGAAATCAGGGGATAATTAGTCAGCTATGGCAAAGTATTTGGAAATAACATTAAAGCGTAGTGGCATAGGTAGACCCTGGAAGCATAAGGTGATATTGAAGAGCCTGGGGCTAACAAAATTAAACAAAACTGTTAGACTAGGAGACACCCTTAGTGTACGGGGGATGGTACAAAAGGTCTCCCATTTGTTAGAGGTTAAGGAAATAGGGAATTAGAAGAATGGATTTAAGCAACTTAAATCCCCCCCAAGGGGCCAAAAAGAGGAAAAAGCGTGTAGGGCGGGGCTCTGGCTCCGGCCATGGGAAGACCAGTTGCCGGGGCAACAAGGGACAGAAATCCCGTTCAGGAGGGAAGATAGCCCCTTGGTTTGAAGGGGGACAAATGCCCCTTCAACGCCGCATCCCTAAGAGAGGATTCAGAAACATATTTAAAAAGGAATACACCATCATTAATCTTAAAGATTTGAATATTTTTTCGGGGGACGAAGTAATAACTATCGAAAAGTTGCGCCAGCAGGGCCTGGTAAAGAAGATAAGAGATGGGGTAAAGGTGCTGGGGGAAGGAAAATTGGAGAAGCCCCTGGTTATAGAAGCCCATAAGTTCAGTAAATCTGCCACAGAAAAGATAATGGCGGTGGGTGGGACGGCGAAGGTAATCTGAGGTGATTGAGAGTTTTCGCAATATATTTAAGATCCCCGATTTGCAAAAAAGGGTCTTTTTTACCCTGGCCCTATTGGTGGTTTACCGGATAGGAGCTCATATCCCTACCCCAGGTATAGATGGTCAGGCCTTGAGTGCCTTCTTTTCCCGGGCACAAGGGACTATCCTGAGCTTTATGGATATGTTTTCCGGGGGGGCTTTGGGCCGTTTAACCATCTTTGCCTTAGGGATCATGCCTTATATCAGTGCCTCAATTATCCTGGACTTACTTACTGTGGTCTTTCCTTTCTTAGAGAAACTTAAGAAAGAAGGGGAACAAGGCAGGAAAAAGCTAACCCAGTATACCCGCTACAGTACGGTACTGATCAGTGCCATCCAGGCCTTCGGCATCAGTATCGGCTTAGAAAATATGACCAGCCCCGATGGGGCACCCATAGTTATGTTACCCGGATGGTCATTCCGCTTTACTACTGCTTTGACCCTGACGGCTGGTACTATCTTTATTATGTGGCTGGGAGAGCAAATTACTGAGCGGGGTATAGGTAATGGTATGTCGTTGATAATCTTTTCTGGTATAGTTACAGATATGCCGTCGGCTGCTATTAATACTATCCGGCTACTACGGACTGGTGAAATGAGTATTTTTTGGCTCCTGGGGCTATTAATCCTGATGGTAGTGGTTGTGGGGGTTATAGTCTTTATGGAGGCGGGCCATCGTAAGATCCCGATACAATATGCCAAGCGGGTAGTAGGACGGCGCATGTATGGAGGCCAGAGTACCCACCTTCCATTAAAGGTAAACACCTCAGGGGTCATCCCCCCTATCTTTGCCTCATCGGTAATCATGTTCCCTGCCACTATAGCCCAGTTTAGTGGCTTACCCTGGATGAATACAATATCGAGTTATTTATTGCCTGGCACCTGGGTATATACCATTCTCTTTGTAGGAGCTATCTTTTTCTTCTGTTATTTCTATACTGCCATAATATTTAACCCCGTAGATGTAGCAGACAATATAAAGAAATACGGGGGCTTTATCCCGGGGAAGAGGCCCGGGAAATCTACGGCAGAATTTATAGATAAGACCCTGGCCAGAATAACTTTTGGCGGCGCAGTTTACTTATCAGCCATATGTGTCCTACCCGATTTCTTGTTTAAGTTTAATCCTAATATACCTTTTTATTATGGTGGGACTTCTTTATTGATTGTTGTTGGAGTGGCTATGGATACCATGCAGCAGATCGAGTCCCACTTAGTGATGCGTCATTACGAAGGGTTTATTAACAAGGGGCGATTGCGGGGTAGGCGAGGATAATAATTGGCCACTGGTCATTAGTCATTGGCCATGGAGAAAACTAAAGCGTAGTGGCAGATCCGGGTACCCCCTGGGTGCTGCAAGGGAGAGACGATGCGCTTAATCTTATTCGGGCCACCTGGTGCTGGTAAAGGTACCCAGGCAAAACTCCTGGGCCAGCGATATGGCATACCCCAGGTCTCTACGGGTGATATTTTACGCGAAGCGATAAAAAAAGGTACTCCATTGGGGTTAGAGGCAAAGGGCTATATGGATAGGGGGGCATTAGTGCCCGACCGAGTCGTGATAGGGATTATTGAAGAGAGGCTCCAGGATAGAGATTGTGCTAAAGGATTTATACTGGATGGTTTTCCCAGGACTATAGCCCAGGCAGAGGCCCTTTCCCTGGCCCTGAAGCGATTGAGGAGAGATTTAGATTGTGTTATTAATATCAATATAGATCATGAAGAATTATGGAAAAGATTAACTGGCCGAAGGGTATGCTGCAAGTGTGGAGAGGAATTCAATATTTATTATAAAAAGCCTTCCCAGGATAATATTTGCGATAAATGCGGGTCGGGATTAATCCAACGGGACGATGATCAAGAGGCTACTATTGAGAATAGGCTCAGGGTTTATAAAGAGCAGACCGAACCTTTACTGGGTTATTACCAGAAAGAAAATAAGCTAAAAACGGCAGCCGGCCAGGGGGATATTCCTTCTGTTTCCCAAAAGATATACCAGATTCTAGAAGAGAATGGTCTCTAATTATTAAAAACCTTTGTACTGCTTTGTAAGCCTGAGGTCAGGGGGATAGTTCCTTTATACCTTGAAACCAATGATTATCCTACGATCAGAAAGGGAGATTGCAAAGCTGAGAGCAAGTAATAGATTGGTAGCGGAGGTCTTAAACGAGGTAAAAAACGCTATTAGGGTGGGGATAACTACTAAGGAATTGAATGACTTAGCTGATTCCCTCCTCAGGGCCAGAGATGCTATACCTGCCTTCAAGGGCTACCGGGGCTTTCCTATGACCCTATGTACATCGCTTAATGAAGAAGTTGTTCATGGGATTCCATCTAACCGGAAACTAAAAGAAGGAGATATTGTTAGCCTGGACCTGGGAGCGATATACCAGGGGTATTATGGTGATGCAGCCCTAACAGTAGGGATAGGTGAGATATCCCCCGAGGCGAAAAAACTTCTGGAGGTAACAGAGCAGGCCTTATATATCGGGATTGCAGAGAGCCGGGAAGGGAATTATCTTTCCGATATTTCTCATGCCATTCAGAGCTACGTAGAGAGTTTTGGGTTTTCTGTAGTGAGGGCGTTTGTAGGTCACGGCATCGGCACATCCCTGCATGAAGACCCGCAGGTGCCAAATTTTGGCACCCCCGGTCGAGGGCCAAGGTTAAGAGTAGGGATGGTATTTTGTATCGAGCCAATGGTAAATATCGGGGGTAGCGAGGTAAATATTCTATCAGATAACTGGACCGTTGTTACTGCAGATCGTTCTTTATCAGCCCATTTTGAACATACTGTAGCTATAACCCATAATGGGGCAGAGGTTTTGACAAGACTCCATGAAGACTCGAGAGAATGAAAAAAAGGGACTCTACGAGTAAAAAATCTGTTATGGAAAAAGAGGAAGCCATTGAGGTGGAGGGGACGGTGATCGAACCTTTACCTAATGCTATGTTCCGGGTGGAGCTAGGTAATGGCCACCGGGTGTTGGCCCATATATCAGGAAAGATGAGGATGCATTTCATTAGGATACTTCCTGGAGATAAAGTCAAGGTAGAATTGTCTCCATATGACCTTTCCCGGGGCCGAATAACCTATAGGTACAAGTAATCAGCCATGAAAGTAAAAGCATCAGTAAAACCTATTTGTAATAGGTGTAAAGTAATTAGGCGAAATGGGGTAGTACGCATAATTTGCCAAAAACCCAAGCATAAACAAAGACAGGGATAGAGAATAATAAAGCGTAAAACGTAAAGCTAAGGAATAATTCCCTTAGTTTTACCCCTGGTACTTTACGCTTTGAGCTTAGAAGAGGGGTGTAAATTGGCACGAATTGCAGGGGTAGATATACCAAAACAGAAAAGAGTAGAAATAGCCCTTACCTATATCTATGGTATAGGCTTAAGCTCAGCGAAAAAAATACTGAAAGAGACTGCTATAAACCCTGATACCCGGGTAAAAGACCTGGAGGAACAAGAAATTACCAAATTAAGAGATCTTATAGAAAGGAATTATGTTGTTGAAGGAGATTTAAGGAGGTCAGTATCTTTCGACATTAAGCGGCTAATGGATATTGGTTCTTATCGCGGTATCCGGCATCGTAAAGGGTTACCGGTTAGGGGGCAACGGACTAGTACCAATGCCCGAACAAGGAAGGGACCCAGGAGGACCGTTGGGGCCAAGAAGAAGAAATAAGGGAGGTATTGGATGGCAGAAGGGGATAAGCGTAAGGGAACCAAGAAGAAAAAAGAAAAAAGAGTAATCGGTGAAGGTATTGCCCATATCCAATCTACTTTTAATAATACCATTATTACTATCACTGATATGGGAGGCAACGTAGTAGCTTGGGCAAGTGCTGGTACCCAGGGCTTTAAAGGGTCGAGAAAGAGTACTCCTTTTGCCGCACAGGTGGCGGCAGAAAGTGCCGCTAAAAAAGCCATTGACCTTGGAGTAAAGAAGATCAATATATACGTTAAAGGGCCGGGTTCAGGAAGAGAATCAGCCATCAGATCTCTCCAGGCCGCGGGGTTAGAAGTAAATCTTATTAGGGACGTAACCCCTATACCCCATAATGGCTGCCGTCCCCCCAAGCGGAGGAGGGTCTAGTGGCTAGATATAGAGAATCCGTTTGCCGCTTCTGTCGGCGAGAAGGGATGAAGCTCTTCCTTAAAGGGGAGCGTTGTTTGGCGGATAAATGTGCTATAGACCGAAGAAATTATCCCCCTGGTCAGCACGGCCAGAGGAGACCAAAGCTATCAGAATACGGCTTGCAACTGAGAGAAAAGCAGAAGGTAAAGAGGTATTATGGGCTGCTAGAGAGACAGTTCAAGAACTCCTTTTACCAAGCAGAAAGGCAAAGGGGCATTACGGGCGAGGAACTCCTCTCCCTTTTAGAAAGACGGTTAGATAATGTCGTGTACCGGGCTGGTCTCCTACCTTCCAGGAAATTGGCCCGGCAATTTGTTTGCCAGAATCATTTTATGGTAAATAACAAAAAAGTTGATATACCTTCTTATTTAGTAAAAATAGGAGATATTATCCGGGTAAAGGAGTCCAGTAAGGAAAATGAATATATAAAAGAGGCCCCCCGAAGGGCTGACCAACGGGGTATCCCAGAATGGTTAAGCCTCGATAAAGATAGGCTAGAAGTAATAATTCAAGATAAGCCTAACAAAGGACATATACCCATAAATATCAACGAGCAATTGATCGTAGGGCTATATTCTAAATAAGAAGGGGGAAAGAATAATATATGATAAAAGGTCTATTAAAACCCAAGAGATTGGAATGTGATCAGAATACCTCAACGGATACTTATGGCAGATTTATTGTTGAGCCTCTGGAACGGGGCTTTGGAGTGACACTAGGCAATTTATTCCGGAGGGTCCTCCTCTCTTCCTTACCTGGTGCAGCGGTTACTAGAGTAAAGATTAAAGAGGTGTATCACGAATTCTCTACCGTTCCCGGAGTATTAGAGGATGTGACTGAGATGATCCTTAATATGAAGCAACTGTTAGTTAAATTAAAGGTTGAATCCCCTAAAACCTTATACTTAAAAGCAAAGGGGGCAAAGGAAGTTACAGCAAAAGATATAATGCCTGATGAAGATGTGGAAATCCTTAATCCTAACCTCCATATTGCTACCCTTAACCGAGAGGCTAAGTTGGAGATGGAGTTGATGGTTAAGCCAGGGAGGAGTTATGTCGTGGCTGAAATGAATCAGGAAGAAGACGCCCTGGCCCAAGATCAAAACCAAAATGGTTATTGGATTCCACTAGATGCGGTATTTTCTCCGGTCAGAAAGGCTAATTTTACGGTAGAAAATACCCGGGTAGGTCAGTCTACGGATTATGATAGGCTAATTTTAGAAGTGACTACTAATGGCAGTATGTCTCCAGAAGATGCCATTATCTATGCGGCTTCTATCGTAAAAGACCAGCTAGAGGTATTTACCAGTTTTAAAGAGAAACCAGAACCGGAGAAGCGAGAGGTTGATGAGACCCAGGCCAGGATGGTAGCCAATTTGGATAAGAATATAGATGAGTTAGAGCTATCTGTAAGATCCTATAACTGCTTAATAAATTCTAATATTACTACTATCAGAGAGCTAATTCAAAAAAACGAGCAAGATATCCTCAAAACCAGAAATTTTGGCCGGAAATCTCTTAATGAGATAAAAGAGGTTTTAACTGGGCTGGGCCTGTCTCTAGGTATGAGTTCAGAAGAGATAGCGGCCATAGAAGAGCAATATGCCCAGAAGAAGAGTAGGGAGGAATTTTAATGCGCCACCGAAAGGCGAGAGGGAAGTTAGGCCGTAACGCTAGCCACCGGGTAGCCCTTATAGCAAACCTCCTAGCCGCCTTGATAACCCATGAACGGATAAGGACTACTCAGGTTAAGGCCAAAGTCCTGAAGCCAATAGCTGATAAGATGATAACTTTGGCCAAGCAAGGGGATTTACATGCTCGCCGCCAGGCCGTGCAAGTAGTTAGGGATAAAAAAGCCGTCAAGAAGTTATTTGATATTTTGGGGCAGCGTTACGGCACGAGGAATGGGGGTTATACCCGGATATATCAACTTCCCCCTCGCCACGGTGACTGTGCCCCTATGGCTCTTATAGAATGGGTAGATAGACCAGAAACCAAATAAACCGTGTCCGTGTTCCGTGTCCGTTTTATGCGGTCACGCCCCAGGGGCACGGACACGAAGAAATTAAAGGCCCAGTTCCCTTGCGATTACCACCTGCTGGATTTCAGAGGTGCCCTCGGTAATAGTAAACATCTTGGCATCACGGAAATAGCGTTGCACGGGATATTCCATCATATAGCCATAACCCCCATGTAGTTGTACTGCCTCGGCTGTTACCCACTGCACCATCTCTGTAGCAAAAAGCTTTACCATAGAGGCTTCTTTCATGCATTCTATTCCTTGATCTAGCATCCAGGCGGCTCTAAAGGTAAAAGTACGGGCTGCTTCAATGGCGGTGGCCATTTTAGCCAATTTGAACTGGTTGGCTTGAAACTTGCCAATAGGTTGACCGAATTGGACCCGCTCTTTAGCATATTGCAAGGCGGCTTCGAAGGCTGCTTGCGCTACCCCTACTGACCGGGCACCATAGATTATCCGGCCACTTTTTAAGGCCCCTACAATATAACCAAACCCTCTATTCTCTTCCCCGATCAGGTTCTCTTTAGGTATCCGGCAGTCCTCGAAGACCAGCTCCCCGGTATCAGAAGAACGGTTCCCCAGCTTTTTCAACTTGCGGGCTATAGTAAACCCCGGTGTGCCCCTTTCTAGCACTAATAGACTGATACCTTTAGTCCCCCGGCTCTTGTCAGTATAAGCTGCTACCAATACAAAGTCGGCAATAGTACCATTGGTAATAAAGATTTTGCTGCCATTAACGATATAGCTGTCACCATCTTTACGGGCCGTTGTTTGAATGCTAGATATATCTGAACCGGCATTGGGCTCGGTTAATCCTAATGCTGCGATCTTTTCTCCTTTAATGGCCGGCACTAAAAGCCGCTGTTTCTGTTCTTCTGTACCATGATAAAAGATGGCTTCAGTAGCTAACCCGGACTGGACCATCAGACCGGAGGCTATACCAGCACAAACCCTATTCAGTTCTTCTATATAGATACATTCAGATATCTTATCAAACCCTGGGCCACCATATTTCTCTGGGTACCTTATACCCAGGTAACCCAGTTTACCCATCTTGGGGAAGAGCTCCACCGGGAATTCTTCTTTCTCCTCTGCCTCTTCTACTTGAGGGTCAATCTCTTTCTCGGCAAAGTCCCTGATAGCCCGCTGAAACATCTGGTGTTCATCACTCAGCGTAAAGTCCATAAATAACCCCTCTCCTTTTAGCTTTCTACTAATATGACTTTGTCAAATTAGATAAATTCTAAACTCGAAATCCTAAAATCCTAAACAAATTCAAATGACCTAAATTCAAAACAGATAAAATAGTTTTGAGATTTGGCCTTGGGATTTTGATATTGTTTAGGATTTAGTGTTCAGGATTTAGAATTTGTTCAGTTGTCTTGGTATTCAGTAACTGTGACAATGTCAAGCTACATTTTCTTTGATAAACTCAATAATCTTTCCTGTGGGAGTCCCAGGTCCAAATATCTCTTTTAATCCCAGCGACTTTAGGGCCGGGATGTCAATGGGAGGGATCGTACCACCTACTACTACCACAACATTGTCTTTTTTACTCTTTTTTAGTAGCTCCATAAATTTGGGTACAATGACATCATGGGCACCAGAGAGCATACTCAACCCTATTACATCTACATCTTCCTGGATGGCGGTTGCTATAATCTGTTCACTGGTCTGATGCAACCCGCTATATATGACCTCCATACCAGCATCCCGTAAGGACATGGCTACTACTCTAGCACCCCGATCATGACCATCCAACCCCGGCTTGGCCACCAAAACCTTTATCCTTTTTCCCTTCTCCATCACCTATCTTCTCCCCGATATTGGTTAATGGTCATTAGTCATTTTAGGCCATTCCACCTCCATATTCCAATGACCAGTGACTAATGACCAATGACTTCTTAGCAAAGAATGGGTGTTTCTTTCCAACTCCCTAATACTTCTTGTAATGCCATTATAATCTCTCCCTCAGTGGCATATAAACTAACGGCTTCTATGACATAGGGCATAATATTCTTTTTGGTGGCCGCGGCTTCCTTGAGGGTACCCAATACCTTCTGTAATTGAACATTGTCCCGCCGGGCCCTCAGTTCTTGCAGCCGCCTTATCTTCTCCTCCTGGAAAGCCAATGAGATCTTCAATATCTCTAGCTCAGGCTCTTCCTCTACCACAAATTTGTTCACGCTGACAATGGTCTTCTCTCCTTTTTCGACGGCCCTTTGATACTCTAAGGCCGAGCGGTAAAATTCTCGCTGGAAGTAGCCTTCTTCTGTAGCCCGGATCATCCCTTTTAGAATACTGCCATTGCCCATACCTTCTATCTTTCTTAGGTATTCTTCCATCTCTTTTTCCATATCATTAGTTAATTTCTCTACAAAATAAGAACCACCCAGTGGATCTACTGCATTAATCACACCGGTTTCATAGGCAATTATCTGCTGGGTCCTCACAGCAGTCCTGACTGCTTTTTCCGTAGGTAAGGCATATACTTCATCGGATGAGGTAGTATGGAGGGATTGGATACCGGCTAGGACTGACGCCAGGGCCTGAATAGTGGTCCGTACCACATTGTTTTCGGGTTGCTGAGCCGTTAGGCTGCTCCCGGCCGTTTGGCCTGCAAAACGGAACTTCCAGGAATTAGGATTTTTCGCCTTAAACCGCTCCCGCATAGTCCTGGCCCAGAGTCTTCGGCCTGCCCGGAACTTGGCAATCTCCTCAAAGAAATCCATCTGCACATCAAAAAAGAAGCTAAGGGTTGGGGCAAACCTATCTACGTCTATCCCCCGATCTATTACTGCCTCAGTAAGGGCCATAGCCGATGAAAAGGCAAAGGCTATCTCCTGGGTAGCGGTACAACCCGCCTCTCTATAATGCTGTCCAGTTATACTAGTAGAATTAAACTTAGGTACATTCTCTAAACAATACTCAATTATATCTACAGATAACCTCACAGCCGCTTCTGGGGGATAGGAAGAGGTCTTAGTGCCATTGAGGCAAGTGAAGGGATCATTCCGGATGGTGCCCCGTAAGTCATTTAGGTTAAACCCCATCTTCTGAGCAGCTACCAGGTACATGGCAAATATGGCATGGTGGTTAGTTACTAGCGTTACTCCTATTTTATCTAGTGGGATACCATCAAAGGCTATCTCCATATCCTCCAGGGAGTCTATCGGGACCCCTTCGCGGCCTATCTCTCCCTCGGCCATGAGATGATCAGAGTCAAACCCCATCTTGGTAGGTTGATCCTCGATATAGTTAATGCCGGTCTGGCCCATTTTCAGTAAATATTTATAGCGCTGATTAGTGGCCTCAGGAGAACCGTAGCCAGCTATTTGCCGGATAGTCCAGAGCCTGCCGCGGTACATATTACTATGTATCCCCCGGGTAAAAGGGTATTCCCCTGGCATACCTGAATCCCGCTCGTAATCCATCCCCTGGATATCCGCAGGGGTATATACGCTCTTTATCTCTCTATCGCATAAGGTAAAGAATTTCCTCTCTCGCTCTTTTTCCATCTCCTTACCCCTCCTCCATATTTTTTAGACTATACTTTTCCCTGGTACCAAAGGTGATTTATACAAAACTGAGAAAATATTGTTAGGATAAATATTATGTAACAGTTCACAGGGGTCAGGGATCAGTTGTCAGGCAAGATTCTCCTCAAAGACATCTTTCGCTCAATCTCCAAATATTTATGACCATGCAAAATTTAAAGTCTTTTCCTGAATCCTACCAACTGAACCCCGTGAACTGTTACAATATTATTGATAACTGGGGCTATTTTACAAAAACCCTTCTTGATGTCAAGCTCAAATCCAGGGATTTTATTAGTCTCTGGTCCAGCATCCTTCATTGTTTCTGCAAGGCCCCTCTAAATATTTCGGGCAGAGGTATATTTGGAGGTTGTCCTGGCCTACCGGGGCCGAGAGGTGGATTAAGAGATGGGCTACCAGGCATGCCAACGGGGGGGCTAGGAATGATTCTCCTATCGGTCTTGGTCTTATACAACACCAGGGTTTTTGTCTGGCCCTCGTTCTTTAAGATTACCGTGTCGGCCGAGATCTCTACTACCTTGTAACCGGCAAAGCTATCCCCTACGCTTACTTTTCTTATCCCTTTGTCCTGCCTGGGGATGTTACTCTCTCCTAATACTGCCATCCTCTGGTCCCCATAGATCAATATACCATAGAGGGTTATTTCTTTAGGTACTATTTCCTCGGGGAATAAACCTTGTCTTTGTTCTTCCTTCTTTATCCCTTCGCCCCATTTTCGTTGCGGATGAAAAAGGTTCTTATCCGAGATAGTCCGGAAAGAGTCTTTGGGTGGGCTACTCCTTCGTGCTAAAGGTAGTTGGCCAATTTTTCCTGGGGTTTTTCTGGTAGGAGAACTGCCTACCTCTTTCGGGGCTTGGTACCAGAGTTGCACTGTCTGCCAGGCTAACAAGAGAAGGACAACCACTAAGATAATATTTATGAAGGTGAACCGATTTAACATGGGAACTTTATCCTGGCCGACGAAAACCCGCTACTACCAACGTGGCCCTTACTTTATCCGGGTACCGGTAGTTAGTGATATCTATGTTTAGTTCTGGTATTACTAAAATCTTATCCTGGTTTTCCACGGCATATAAGAAATCCACCAGATGAGTAACATAACTCTCAGTTATTATTTGAACGGGTATCTTTTCGTACCTCTCTACCTTTTCTGTATCCAGTACCTTAGTACTCTTTATATCTATATTATTCTTCGTAGAGAGGGTTTTCAACAAATTTTGTAGGTCTGCTGCGGCCAGGGAGGTAGTCTTTCCCGTGAAGAGCCGGGGTTCTAAAGATTTTAGGGCCCCTCTCAGTAGCTTTAATTGCTCTTCGGCCTGCCCTTTCTCGTCCAGGAAGTGGTGATATTTATCCAGGAGTTTTTCTTTTGCTACCAACTCTTCCTTGATTTTTCCCTCGCTGGTAATGACCGGCCCCAATATAAGTTTATAGACCAAGAATAATAGGGCTGAGATAAGGGTTACCGATAGATAGCGCTTTTCTCGCTCAGATACCTTCATTTTTCTTGTCCTGACTCAATTTCTAGCTTGATCTTAAACCGCTCTGACGACTCCATTCCTTTCGTGATAGGAGAAGCAAATTCCACATTCTGGAATAAAGGGGACCTATCTAAAAGGGGTATTAAATTAGAGGCGGATGAGGCAAACCCGTCAATTACCACCTTACTTTCGTCAAAAGTAAGGTTAGTTAACCAGGCATCATCCGGTAGGATACTGGTCAATTCCTTCAATATTTCTAACTTGCTGGGTTGGCTGTTTTTGATGGCATCAAAGAATCTAATCTCTTTTGTTATCTCATCGGCCTCTTTTTGCTGTTGCTCAACCATAGATACCTGGGTTTTGATCTGGGCAATGCTGTGCTCTAGCCTGTTTAAGTCCCTCCGTTCTTTAATAAGGTGGGTAGATAGACTTGTAATGCCTAACAAAAAGACCAGGCCGATCAAGACCAGGGTAGTCAAGAGACCCCCCCTTTTCCTTTTCTTGCGCAACTCTATGGGGAGGAGGTTTATTTTGCCCCAACTCCTATCTACTCCTCTCAGGCCTAACCCAATGGGATAAGCAAGATTGGCGGGGAGAGCCGAGTGGGGATCAGTTAGGACTTTTATCTTTTTAAAAGGGTCAGACGCCAAGGCCTCAATACCAGTCGCTTCCTTAAGGGTTGGTAAAAGGGTATTGGCGACTTCAACCCGGGCATCGTTGATTATTAACTCTTTTATTGTACTGTTATACCCATGCCGGCCTTCTTCCCAGAGGGCGTATTCCAATTCTCTCTTTAGGGGGCAAGATACGTCTCCATTTAAAGTCAATACCCTAGAATATTTTAATGCCTTGTCTTGAAGTAAGAGGAATTCTAAAGAGGAATCTTCTAGATGGATTATAGCCCGTAAGTCTTTATCCAGCCTATAGTAGTTAAATAAGATGGTATTCAATAAAGCAGTCGAAGAGGTTTCCACTATGGTAGGCTCGATCTGGGCTTCTTTAAGGATATCCAGATAATATTCCAGGGAATCCTTTTTCATAGCCACTAAAAATATCCGGAGCAGATTTTCTTCAGCATTCCGTTGGATTACCTGATAGTCAAAATATACCTCTTCTGCGGTAAAGGGTATATATCTTTCTAACTCATAGCTGATAACTTGAGCTAGGTTTTCTTCTACTGCTATTGGTAGGTCTATATACCTGACTATGGTCTTTTCCCCTGGTACCCCCAGGACATAATTATCAGACAAGAACCTGTTTCGCCCCACAAAACCCTTAATCTCCATGGCCACAGTCTTTTTGTCGCCTTTAAGTCCCTCTAAGGGTACAATTTGATAATCTTTTAACACTACCTCCCTCAAGCCCTTTTGTAGGTTAGCCAGGAGGAGATATTGGGAGGTAAATTGGATACCAATACACCCCTGGCCATAAAAATCTTTTAGATTTACCCTGCCCATACCGAGTCTTTCCAATAAAGATAATTCACTGGGTTTTGAGCGAATGGATTTAAGCGTATAACGCTCCTGATGGTTCGTTGTACCGGGCTGTTATCCAGTTGGCCTGTGGATTCTAAAGAATAAACCGTAGGGGGGTCTACGCTTATCTGCTGTACCATCAGGGAATAATTTCGCTCCCCCACCAAGTCCCTAACCTCTGTTAAGTGGATAAATTCTTTTTCTTTCCGATATGCCATGATCAATTGCGCCAGCTCTGGAGTTATACCAGTAATGGTTTCTAAGACTTCTTGCGGGGCCGTGTTCAAATTGATCTTGTCAGACGAGGAATATATGGTTATTAAGTGAGCAAGCCCTTTGTAAGCGTCTTCCTCCTCTCCTTTCTCTATTTTTTTCCTACGATAATAGTCAGAACCATAAAAGACCCCTGGTGTCACTCCCCGGACAAACAATAGTTCCTCGATCGTATCGAACTGCCCGTCCTTACAGTCATATGGAGGGCTCAATGCCTGATAATAGTCTTCCTCAGCACCATTAAGCCGGTGGGCATTATTGGTATCTCGCCAATCCAATATAGAATCTACAATAATATCCCGTTCAGTGCCAGTAACGCCAGAATTAGTGACTAACTTCACCAACTCCGCTTGCCGGGCCCGGTTAATATTTATTTTCCCATCCTCATCCCTAACCTGGACCCAGGCCTTACCATCTTCCCATGGGACCTCATAAGGCTCCTGGGTTTTTATCCAGCCCCAGTGCCCTTTATCTTCATCTTCTATTCCTGCGCCTTTCCTATCCTCGTTTACAACAGGTATGCCCCTGCGGTAAAGCCGCATCCGGTTATATTTTATCAATTCTATTACGGTCTTATTGAGGCCCGCCCGGGCAAGATAATAAACCTTGGTCTCATCCAGGAGATTACGGGTAAGGGTCAGTTCGGTACGCATGGCATAAGAAAACTCTAGCGCTATCATAGTTAAGAGGGTAAGAACCCACAGAACCAGTATAAGGGCAATACCATTTTGGGCAGCCCAAGCCTTATGGTGCGAAGAATGGTCACTGGGTAACACTAGATCCCTCCTCGGTCGCTACTCCCCTGGCCGCTATTGGTAATTTACTATTAACTTCAATAGGGATAACTATGGAGTTATTGGGAAACCTGGTTAAATCATGATCAAGTTTCATTTTTATCCTCACAGCCCGAGGTAGTCCTCCTTCTTTCGTCCCTTCCCATTCCTTTTTCCACTCCTGATCCGAATCTTTAGTGCTATAATACTCAAAACTGAATTCGGTGATGCCTGAGAGTAGCTCGAGGGCTTCATCGTCTTTAATGTCCTTTCGTTTTTTCTCTTCAAAGAATCCCTTGGTTAAGACGCTTTTTTCTAAGGCTCTCAGGGCTTTATTGCCTGTGGTAGGATCGGCTTTCAAATAATAGGTAGTAAAGGATAGACCACCCTTGAATTTGGGTGACAAGGGTAAGGAGGTGACAAAGCCCAGCGAGGTCTCTTTTCCTTCAAAGGCTATTTGCGGCCCTTCACCGGCTTCACCCTTAGACCCTAAAGGATAGGCAGAGCTTATCTGATCAGCTATAAGGCTTAGTGCTGCCCGGAGCCTCTGGTACTCGGCCTGGGTAGCTTCACCTTTTTCCCAGGTTTTTATACCAATGCTGAAGGCCTGAAATACTATGGCAAAAACCAAACCCAGGAGACTCATAGCTACCAGCAACTCCATCAAGGTAAACCCCCCAGCCCCTATCCTCCCCCTTGATGGGGGAGGGTTAGGGAGGGGGTGAAACTCACGCTGTAAGCGCTTAATCCATCTCTGAATCAGTCTCTTCTTCATGAGTTACTGTGACCTGTTGTTGAATATTCTTCCCTCGGAGCAAGAGGGTGGCTAATTTGACTGATTTGTTCTTCTCTTTTGCAGGCAGAAATAGCTCTAATTTGAGTTCATATGGTTCAATGGGCAATTCTGACTCCGTTTCATTAATCTCTTGCTCAGAATAGATCGGAAAAGGCTTTATCTCGGCCTTCCAGGTATAACCCCCTTCAAGCTCGCCAGACTCTATGCCTGGTGAAAAGGTATCCCTCAGCCTAAGCTCCTCCATCTTTTCCTGGGCGAGGAAGACAGCTTTGGTATATTCCCGGGATAACCAGGCTGCACGCACCCCCCCGGCAAATATCTCTATCACCAGGGTTAAGGCAATAGCCAGGATAGCCATAGCTACCATTATCTCCAGGAGGGTAAAGCCACCCTCCCCTTCATTATCCCTCTGTACCTTCATCCCTGGAAATTCTCACTAAACCAGTAATAATGTCAACCTCGATAAGATAGCCCTTACCTTTTTGATTGCTTAGAATAACATCCCCCCCACTAGAGCTACCATTGGGGTAAAAGGTTATGGAGTTATTCTCTTTTAGTTTTATCTCTTCTGGTAGCTTAAATGTCTGCAAATTTCCCGTTTTTTCTGCTGGGTTAGGAGACCCAGCACTATCCGAGGGGGAGGTCAAGTCTTGGCGAGAAGCCACTTCCTCAATGCCATAGACCCCTGCCTCATTATCAAAAAAGACCTCATGAGGGGTCTTTTTGGCCACTGCCTGACCCCGGGCATATCTCAGGGTAGTAGCTATTTTCCTGGCTGTAGACTTAAGACTTGCGCTCCCCAAGCCACTAGTTATCCGGGGCCCGGCTAAGGCCAGCATTAGCCCCAGCAGCAGAAGTACGACTAACAACTCTACTAAGGTAAACCCTTTTTGATATCGCATGGAATTTAGGTCATTAGGTTACTAGGTCATTGGGTTATTAGGTCAATTAGTTACCTGTTTTTGCTCGAGTCCTTTCCAACTAACAATATCCTGGTTTTCTCCCTCTCCCCCTGGAACGCCATCAAGCCCATAAGAGATTATGTCATACTCACCATTATCCCCGGGGCATTTGTATTCATAAGGCCCACCCCAGGGGTCATTAGGGATTTCTTTGGGCAGATAAGGGCCATCCCATCGCTCTACCCCAGAAGACTTAACCCGGAGGGCGGCTAGTCCTTCTTCAGTGGTAGGGTAGCGGCCTACATCCAGCCTGAAGGTATCCAGTGCAGTAGCAAACAGTTCTATCTGGGCCTGGGCAGCTTGCTGCTTAGATTTCCCTACTTTACTAAAGAGGCGTGGGCCTACCAATGCAGCCAATAGCCCCAATATAATCATTACAATAAGTAGTTCTATTAAGGTGAAACCTTCTTCCCGTCCCTTTCTCATAAAACCCCTACTCCCTAAACGTTTTTGCACTCATGGCAAAATTAACCATGAAGAATTAGCAATTCACAATTAGAGGGACTAGGAGATTAGGAGACTAATAGAGATTAGATATTTAGTCTCCCAGTCTCTATAAATCTCTTAGTGCTTCATTTCAGAAATACAGTTACGTATTATGCCTATTTTTTGCCTTCTTTTTTATTAGGAAGCCAAGAGGCCAGGAAATTAACCTCTCCTGTATTCCTGGTTTCCTTATCATAAGCACTTTCTCTCAAATACGTCACCGTAATTATGGATTAGAGCACTTAGTCTCAGTCCTTTGATTTTGAAATGCTAATTGCTAATTTTGCCTTTTACATTGAAAGGGGTTTTTGTCTATCTGTGTCTATCCGTGTTCATCTGTGGCTAAGTTAAACAATTCCCGAATCAGAAGGGGAGTTCACTAATGCTGAATATAGCCAACAGCATAGAAACTACAATAGTGCCTACTATCAGGCCCATAACCAGGATCATAATTGGCTCCAGCAGGGTTACCAACCTCTTGATAGCGTTCTTTACTTCGCCCTCATATATCTCAGCCAATTTTATCAGCATCTCTTCCAGTCTGCCGGTCTCATCCCCAATAGTGATCATATGAACCGCTAAGGGAGGGAAAAAACCCCCTTCCTGCAATAGGTTCCCTATCCTTTCCCCCTCTTTTAACCGACTCCGGATCCGGGTAATGGATCTAGCTATTATCTCATTCCCACTGACATCTTTGGCAATATTTAAGCCGGTAAGGATGGGGACGCCACTGGCAATCATGGTGCCTAAGGTCCTGGCAAAACCAGCTATCTCGGCCTTCTGGATCAAGCGGCCCACTATCCCTATCCTCAACTTTAGCCGATCCCACCGGAGTCTTCCTTCCGGTGTCTTTAAATACCTCCGGCCCAGGTAATAACCCGCCCCTAACAGAGCCAAAAAGAGCCACCAATACCCCCGGATAAGATAGCTTATAGAGAGGAGAAGTTGAGTCATAAAAGGTAGGTTTTGGCCCATGTCAGAAAATATCCGGGCTAGTTTGGGTACCACAAACCCCAATAGGACCATCAAAGAGCCTAGACTTACTAAGAATAGTAAGGCCGGATACAACATAGCGGAAAAGATATAATCTTTCAATTCTTTGGAGCGCTCCAAAAAATCACTCAGGCGCATCAATACCAGATCCATTATACCCCCAGCCTCTCCGGCTTTGATCATATTAATATAGATCTTTGGGAAGACCTGGGGATAGCCCCCCAAGGCATCGGCTAAGGATTTACCACCCCGGACGTCTTTCAACACATTAGCTATGATAGAGCGGAGTTTCTTATTTTCCGTTAGATCCTGCAGTATCTCCAGGCTCTTATCTACTTGAAGCCCTGCTTTTATCAGGGTAGTCAGTTGTTGGGTGAAGATCAGCAGGTCTTTTTCCGTGACCCGTTGGGTAAAGAGGGGCCAGTTTAGTCCCAGGGTAGGCCGCGCATCTTTTGGCATACTGACCTTGATAGGGACATAGCCCAGGCTTTGCAGCCGTTCTACTACTATCTTTTCTCCTTTGGCTTCCATAAAGCCTTCAATAATTTTACCTTCTTGATCAGCAGCCTTATAAATATATCTCGCCATATAACAGAGTTCGGGGGGCAGGGATCGGGGATCGGCTGACCCCTGAGCCCTGACAACTATTTTATTCCTCCTGGGTTACCCGCAATACTTCTGCTACCGTGGTAATCCCTTCTCTGGCTTTACGCCAGCCATCATCCCTCAGGGTTATCATCCCCTGCTTCAGGGCAAGGTCTTTAATAGTGGTGGCGTCGGCCCTTTTCAGGATAAGGTTTTTTATTTCGTCCGTGATGGGCAGAATCTCAAAGATTCCGCTCCTGCCTAGATAGCCGGTATAGGTACAATGCTCGCAACCTTTGCCTTGATAGATGGCGGGTTTATCCGATAATACCCCGGGGATTCCTTCCTTTATGGTTTCCTGTACGGGTAATGGTTCTTTACAGTAGGGGCAAATAACCCGCACCAGCCTCTGCCCTAAGACCCCTATCAGAGATGAAGCCAGGAGATAGTCTTCTACTCCCATCTCTAATAATCGGGTAATAGCCCCTGAAGCATCGTTAGTATGGAGGGTACTAAAGACCAGGTGGCCTGTCAAAGCCGATTGGATAGCTATCTCAGCGGTCTCGGCATCCCTTATCTCACCTATCAATATGATATCCGGGTCTTGCCGGACGATAGAGCGAAGTCCACTGGCAAAAGTAAGGCCGATTTGGGGCTTGACCTGTATCTGATTCACACCGTGTAGTTGGTATTCTACCGGGTCTTCTACCGTTATAATCTTCTTATCCGGGCAATTTATCTTATCCAGGGCAGCATAGAGAGTAGTGGTTTTACCACTACCGGTGGGGCCAGTAACCAGGATCATGCCATAAGGCCTTTTTATCAGGTTCTCAAAGGTAGCCAGGGGCTTAGGCGGAAATCCTAATTCTTCTAGATTAAGGATCAGACTCTCCCTGCTTAATAGGCGCATAACAATACTTTCACCAAATAGCGTGGGGATAGTAGATACCCGAAAATCTATCTCTTTGCCTGCTACCCGCAGCTTCAATCGGCCATCCTGCGGGAGCCTCCTTTCGGCTATATTGAGCTTAGCCATAATCTTGACCCGCGAGGTTATAGCCGCTTTGAGTCGCCTGGGGGGCGACTCTACATCATGCAACATACCATCTATCCGATACCTGACTTTGAGATCCCGTTCGAAAGGCTCAATATGGATGTCACTGGCTCGGCTCTCGATAGCACGGGTAATAATCATGTTCACCAGCCGGATAACCGGTGCCTCTGAAGCCATATCCCGTAAATGATCTACATCTTCCTCTTCTGATATGGTATCTAGATCAGTGGTTTCGATATCTTCTATTATTTCATCCATAGTATCGGTCCCAGCCCCATAAAACTTTTCTAGAGATTCTAGAATATCTCTCTCTGTACTGAGACATAGGTCTAATTGATAACCCGTTGCTAGCCGGATAGCATCTAAGGTGGATACGTCTCGCGGGTCAGTTACTGCGATAGTTAAGAGATTATCCCTCAGGGTTAGGGGAAAAACCTTATTTTGTTTTAAGAATTTATAGGATAGACGGTCGCACCGATAAGGAGTTTCTGGGTACTGGAGGATCGAGAGATAAGAGAGACCGAACTGCTGGCTCAATTCTTGAACCATTTCTTCTTCTGAGCCGTCTTGCGGGCTGGTGGACTTTTTGTTGTTAGATTTTAACGCCGGGGGTTCTTTCGGGAAGCTATCGAGCCCTACCTTCGCCTTTACCTGATTAAGGATGGTGAAGGAGAAGTCTTTCAATTGTCGGGAAAGAAGTTTCTGGCCC
>MHDQ01000208.1:0-3395 GCA_001803565.1 Nitrospinae bacterium RIFCSPLOWO2_12_FULL_45_22
CATAAAGTTCACTCGAAAATCCCCATTTTAACCGCGGAGAACACGGAGAACGCAGAGAATAATTATTATTAGAATCTTAAATTTATTTTTATTCTCTGTGCCCTCTGCGGTCTCTGCGGTTAATTTTCATTCCCCTTTGTGAGCCCCGGCTCATAACGGTTCGTCCCGAAAATCCTCCATCAACTGTGCATCAAATCCCTTTTACAATACGGGCAGATAGTCCAGTCCGCCTGGACCAGTTTATTACAGGTGGGACAGCTTGTCTGTACCTCATATCTGCAGTATGGACATATGACAAAGTCCAGATGAAGGGGTTTTTCGCATTGGGGACACAGGATCCTGATATCTTCCTCTAACTCAATAACCCTAAGTACCTCTTCAATCGTGGTAACTCCTGCCTTCACCTTGTTTATACCGTCATCACCCATGCTCGAAATGTTCTGGTTCTGCGCAAAAACCCTGACCTCTGCCTCTGAACCTCCTGTTGCTATTATCTCTTTAATTTTTGCCCTGAATGGAAGTACCTCAAATATGCCAAGACGTCCGTAGAATCCTGTATTCTTGCAATAACTGCACCCTGCTCCACGATAGAAGTTCAAAGTATCTATAGATGCAAGGTTTATATTCAACTTCTTCAGGTTTTCTTCAGTCGGTGTGACACTTATCTTACATTTGGGACATATCTGACGGACGAGCCGCTGGGCAATGATCCCTATCACGGTAGATGATACCATATACCTTGGTATTCCCATGTCAATGAGACGTGTAATAGTTGAGAATGCATCATTTGTGTGGAGAGTACTGATAACAAGGTGGCCGGTCATAGCCGCCCTGAATGCGATCTCTGCTGTCTCAAGGTCTCTTATCTCTCCTACAAGTATTACGTTCGGGTCCTGCCTGAGTATAGAACGAAGGCAGTTGGCAAACGTCAACCCTATTTCAGGCTTCACCTGTATCTGGTTTATTCCTTCTAAATTATACTCAATAGGGTCTTCTACTGTCGTAATGTTTATGGTCTCTGACCGGAGCCTGTTAATAATGGCATATAGAGTCGTCGTCTTGCCGCTCCCTGTTGGTCCTGTAACAAGCACTATCCCCTTTCTCTTCTGAGAAAGATGTACAACATGCTGCAAGTCCTTCTTCATAAAACCAAGCACTTCAAGATCCACTGCAATATTGGACTGGTCCAGGATCCTGATAACCACCTTTTCCCCAAGGTGTGTAGGAATAGTAGATATCCTGAGGTCTATGTCCTTGTTTTCAAGTTTTACCCTGATAGCCCCGTCCTGAGGCAGGCGGCGTTCTGCAATATCAAGCGCTGAGAGTATCTTTATCCTTGAAACAAGGGCACCCTGAACCCACTTGGGAAGCTTCATCTCTTCCCTGAGTATCCCATCCACTCTTATCCTCACAGACAAATTATTTCTAAGAGGTTCTATATGTATGTCACTGGCACGCTCGCTAATGGCCTTCAGCAAAATCAGATTAACAAGCTTGACTATAGGTGCCATCTGGCTCTTCTTTTCGAGATAGGCTACCGGCGCCGCATCGCTGGCAGAGATAGTAGGCATAATCTCCAGGTTTGCTTCTTTTATCATGTCCGTCGTCTCTGCAAGAATACCCTCTACAGAGGCATCAAGTTTATAATGCTGTTCAATGGCATCAATTATCTCTTTCCTCGTGGATATAAGCGGTTTTACTTCAAGTCCACTATGAAAACCAATATCTTTTATAGATTCGTAGTCAAGAGGGTCTACCATGGCTACAGTCATGTATTTACGGTCAAAATAGATTGGGATGCAGATGTATTTCCTGGAGAGGGCCTCAGGAATCAAAGAGACTGCATCCGGTTCAATGGGCATGGAGTCAAGTGACACATATTGAATTCCGAGCTGGCTGGCAAGCACCTTCGCTATATCAAACTCAGTAGCTACCCTCATATTGATGAGGGTCTCTCCCATCTTCTTACCGCTCTTCTTCTGCTCTTCGAGAGCCTTCTTCAGATCGGTCTCGGTTATCAGACCTGCCTGATATAGCAGGTCTCCGAGTCTTTTTTTTGGTAGTGATGGTTGGTTCATCAGACTACACCTCGCCTTATCTTTTCAATATTGTCAAAAATCCTGACAACTCCGAACTCTCCATCATATCCTGCTTCAATATGTACTTCACCACTTCGTACACGCCTTATCGCTTCAGCCACAAGAGGAGTATCGGCAGATTCAATTTCATGTATAGGAATGTCTGATAATATGGAGAGTTCACTTCCCAGTGAATTGATTAGTTTATTATAAATGTTTTCAACAGTCTTACTGTTCACACCCACACCGGATACCTCTGAGATTATCTCATGCAGGGGTATAAGGCTTTTGTAAGGAACAGGATTGGGGTGTATATAATCTTCATTCCTGTCTGCAAGGGCAGCTACACGACTCAGGACTCCAACCGTCACCTTATCACCACACTTTGGACAGAGCCCATTGTTCTGCCTGGTCTCTGAAGGGGTCATCCTCTGTTTACAAGACCTGTGGCCATCATAGTGATACTTGCCCTCTTCAGGAAAAAACTCTATCGTGCCTATAAACTTAGTCGTATCTTTTTCTTTGATGGCGTCATATATTCCATTATAAGATAGTCCGGTATTAAATATATTTGCCTCCCGTGCAAGTTTCTTCGGGGAGTGGGCATCGGAATTTGAGATGAGTGTAATCCTGTCGAGAGAGGATAATCTCCTGTTCATTTGCGGATCGGATGACAGTCCGGTCTCAATCGCAAATACATTCGGTGTAAGATCTTCAAAACACTCTTCCATTGTATCAAACCCTGAGTTTGAACCGAATACAGAGAAATGCGGCGTCCATGCATGGGCCGGGATAAACATGACATCAGGAGATACATCAAGTGCAATCTTTAACAATACCTTGCTGTCAAGCCCAAGTATCGGTCTCCCATCGGACTTGAGATTACCGATCTTTGACAACGCATCATTAATGCGCTGTACTGCTTCAAATGAAGGGGCAATGAGGAGATTATGCACCTTGCGGGTCTTTCCATTTTTGCTGTATATACAACTTATTTCAGCAGAGAGGATAAAGCGCACATCTCTGCGGCAGGACTGCGGGACTTTATTGTTTATCTCAGAAAGATATGCAGTCTTAAGTTTAAACAGGCCTGGCTCGGCCTCTTCCAGTTTATCTTTAAGATTGGAAAACCACTTTGGGTGGGTAAAATCCCCTGTACCAATAACAGTGAGGCCCTTTAACTGAGCCCACTTGCACAGGCTTTCAATCTCCATGTCCTTACTCGTTGCACGCGAGTATGGTGAGTGTATATGCAGGTCAGCAATAAAACGCATATTCCCCTTGCACTCCTTTGTGAAGACATGTTAATATATCTGT
>MHDQ01000208.1:3401-3520 GCA_001803565.1 Nitrospinae bacterium RIFCSPLOWO2_12_FULL_45_22
TCAGCAGGCGCGTAGCTCAGTGGGAGAGCGCTTCCTTGACACGGAAGAGGTCGGGGGTTCAATCCCCCCCGTGCCTACCATATTTCCTGATAAGTAGCACGACACTCCATACATTATCA
>MHDQ01000208.1:3590-5453 GCA_001803565.1 Nitrospinae bacterium RIFCSPLOWO2_12_FULL_45_22
AGCAGGATACTCGCAGGACATCTCTGGATATTTTCTAATGAACTATCGGAGAGTCCCAAAAATTATGAACCTGGTTCGTTCGTTGAGGTATATGACAGACAGAATAATTTCCTGGGTATAGGCTACATAAACCCCAACTCACTTATATCCATCAGACTCCTGACACGAAAAAAGGAAAAGATAGATGCTGACTTCTTCAAAAAGCGCATACTTGATGCTATTGATTACAGGAAAAGGGTTTGCGTAGACAATAATTCCTGCAGGATTATCTTCAGCGAAGGGGATTTTTTACCGGGACTGATAGTTGATAAATATGCTGACTGTATAGTCGTACAGTTTCTGACTCTCGGTATTGATAACATAGGGGTTATGATCTTAAATCTGATTGATGAGATTTTATCCCCATCGGTGATTGTACTCAGAAACGACAGCCAGAGCAGGACACTTGAAGGAATACCGCTTGAAAAGAAGATTGCAAAGGGGTCAGTTGACCCACTGCCTGTGATAAATGAAGAAGAGATCACTATTGAAGTAGACCCGATGAGGGGTCAAAAAACAGGTTTCTTCCTTGACCAAAGGGAAAGCAGGATTGCGCTAAGCAGGTATATCAATGGAGGAAAAGGGCTTGACCTGTTTTGCTATTCAGGTGCATGGGGATTGCAGTTGGCTAAGAAAGGGGCGTATGTAACATTTATAGATGAATCCGAAACTGCCCTGTCAACAGCAGGAAAGAATGTGAAGTTGAATAATCTTGAGGCAAGGTGCGGATTCGTGAAAAAAGACGTGTTTAATTTTCTGAGTGAAGGTGTGGAAGCTGGAAACACCTGTGATTTCATAGTGCTTGATCCCCCTGCATTTGTTAAAAGCAGGACAAAGATTAAGGAAGCCATCAGGGGTTACAGGGAGATTAACTCAATGGCAATGATGTTAATCAGAAAAGGAGGCATACTTGCAACATCTTCCTGCTCTCACCACATTGACCGCTCTATGTTTCTTGAGATACTGCGGGATGCAGCAAAGGATGCAGGTAAAACTGCCAGACTGATAGAGTACCGCTACCAGTCCAAAGATCACCCCATCCTGTTATCAGTCCCTGAGACTGAGTATCTCAAATGTGCCTTTCTTGAGGTAATTTGACTTTGCCGATATGTCTCATGTAAACTAACCATTAATATGAGCATAACTCAAAGAAATATCTTATTATTCAGCCTTATTTCAGTAACACTATTATTAGTCTCAATTGTGTTATACCCGCAGCTTGCCAATAGTGTTACCCCTTCAGAAATATGTCCAAAGCATGATTTCTCTACTGGTGAATACACGGCATGTTACTATTGCCATAATGCGGAAAGCGAGGGTGAGGCCGGTTTTATTATTAATACAGACAGTACGTATTGCCTGAGTTGTCACGACGGAACAACTGTGGACGCCTTCGCATATACCACCCTTGGAAGCGCTGCAGAGCGTATCTCCGGCAGTGTCGCTATAGGACATATGAAGGGAGTTGACCACCCGTTTTCTGTAAGTTATACAGATGCAAAAAATGTGAGCACTACATTAAAACTACGTACAACCCCAACGGCAGGAACTGTTCCACTCTTCAACGATAGAGTGGAATGTGCAAGCTGTCACGACCCTCATAGCTGCATCAACCCCCTCTTCCTCCGAATATCAAACGACCGCAGTGCTTTGTGCCTGGCGTGTCATGATATGTAGGCTAAGAAAATAGTCCCTGCTTAAAACAATTTTTTAAACCCAAGCCCTACATCTTCAAAATGTTTATCAGCGGTTAGAACCTGTGAAACACCCAGCTCCTTCATAACGACAAAAGAAGAAAAATCAAAGAATGAGATATATGGCTTA
>MHDQ01000209.1 GCA_001803565.1 Nitrospinae bacterium RIFCSPLOWO2_12_FULL_45_22
AAGGGAGACAAGGCCGGTTGAGGATATCTTCGATAAATATATTAGCCCGGCGAAGATGCAAGCCGCCCAAAGCGGTATGCTCTATAAGGCCGATTTTGAACTGAATCTGACCTGCCCCTGTACCTGTAAGATCTGTTTCTCCGGCTCTTACAGAACCGGCCCGATGATGCCCCGGGAGAAGGTATTAGAAGCCATTGATGATATAGCCGGGCTGGGCTTCAAACAGATTATGTGGGAAGGGGGGGAATCCCTCCTCCACCCCAATATATTTGAGTTTGTCGAGTATGCCTATGAAAAAGGGCTGAGGAGTGGGATAGTTTCAGGTGGGCTACCGATTACCAAAAAGGTAGCGGAGAGACTGGCTCGGGCCTATGAGAAGAGGTGGATGAACGAATTTATCATCCATATAGATACCATTGATCCGGAGAATTTCCTCAAGCTCCACGATAATCCCCAGGAGCTTCCGGCCAGAATCCAGGGCTATAGAAATCTTATTGGGGCCGGCTTCCCGGCCAAGCGGATAATGCCCTGTATTACCCTGACCAGACCCGCAGCGGAGAAGATAGAAGAGACTATTGATTGGTACATAGATGAAATGGGGGCCCGGTTTGTCGAGATCACCATGTTCAAGCCTATGGGTGCGGGCGGGCTAAATAAGTTACTGGAACCCCCCCTCTCCCTGATAAAGAAGACGCATGAATACCGGGCAAAGAAATTCGGCAGCCCCAACTGGGACCGGATAGGCTCCACAGAATGTAGTACGATCCAGTGCCGTACCGACTTCTATCTGACCGTAGAAGGGAATGTGATGCCTTGCTCCCAGATGCCCGACAGCTTTGCGGTAGGGAATATCTATCAGGAGCGGCTGATGGATATCTTCCTGAAATACAGAGATACCATTGCCCTGCGCGACATGAAGGTCAAAGGTCAGTGTGCCGCGTGTGAGAATAATGATATCTGCTATGGTTGCCGTTCTTCAGCTTACTGGTACTTAGGGGATATCAAAGGCCCGGACCCAAAGTGCTGGCGTAATCCCGAGGCCAAAGAGCTTTATCTCTCTTAAAGAGCAAAATGGGATACGTTCATAGGAAACCTGTTTACCGACTGAACGGCATCCGGCATGGAGGCAGCGTGAACTTGACTCAGGCTTTCGTGTGGAACATGGGAACCTGTCGTTCCGAAACCATAAGCCGTAGCACCTTTTGACGATCCAATACATTCAAACATGCTGCAAAGTTCCGTTTGATAAGCACCGGTAATAGACCCGGTATCTTTTCTCCTGATTTATCATGAGAAACTTATCTCATCTCTTGTAATGTTCCATGAGTGGTCCTTCTGCAATAATTGCGTCAAAGTGCGTAATAATTGTAATCTGCTCTTGCAATTGGCATCTAGGGATAAAATGTTGGGGGAAATCCAGTGATTGATTGCCTTCCTTGACAATACCCCGTATAAGCTATATAAATAAGTCTATTCTTAATGCGTTTGTCTGGCTTATCGTTTTATTGAGCCAACCTGTTTAACCCATTACTAGAGCAGGATCATGCACGAAGCAGGATTTATTGCTGACGGTATGAGATATCTGGCTAATAGTTATCGCCGGGCACCTATGCTCGTAGTCAGGGGCCAGGGATGCAAGGTATGGGATATAGAAGGCAAAGAGTATCTGGATTTTGTTGCCGGGATAGCAGTCAATAATCTGGGCCACTGTCATCCCAGAGTAGTAGATGCCCTGCAACAACAAGCAGCCCGCCTTATCCATGTCTCTAATCTCTATTATATTCAGCCCCAGATCGAACTCGCTCAACTACTGGTCAATAATTCCTTTGCTGACAAGGCCTTCTTCTGTAACAGTGGTGCAGAGGCAATAGAGGCAGCGATAAAGCTGGTCCGGCGGTATTCGTCTGCACACTTTGGTCCGGAGCGTTTCGAGATCATTTGTATGGATCATTCTTTTCATGGCCGTACTATGGGTGCTCTTAGTGCAACTGGTCAAGCAAAGTATCATGAAGGCTACCAACCTATGCTCCCTGGCTTCTCCTTTGTTCCTTATAACGACTTAGATGCCATCAGGCGGGCTATTACGGATAAGACCTGTGCTATTCTGGTGGAGCCCATCCAGGGTGAGGGTGGGGTGAATATCCCGTATGATTCTTACCTACCCGGCCTGAGAGATCTCTGCCAGGAATATAAGCTACTCCTTATTTATGATGAGATCCAAACCGGGATGGGGCGTACCGGTAAATTCTTTGCTTATGAACATTATGATGCGCCACCGGATATTATGGCTTTGGCTAAAGGCATAGCGGGTGGGGTGCCCATGGGGGCTATGTTGGCTACCGAGGAGGTAATGAATACTTTTATCCCCGGTAGTCATGCCTCGACTTTTGGTGGTAACCCTTTGGCCTGTGCGGCTGGTGTAGCGGCAGTAAAGACCTTGCTGCAAGAAGGTATCGTGGATCATTGTCAGAAGATAGGAGACTATTTTAAGAATCGTTTGATCGGGTTAGCCCAAAAATTCCCCTTTATAAATAATGTCCGGGGCAAAGGGCTTATGTTAGGGATGGAACTGACCTTTCCGGGGGCCGAAATAGTGGATCGCTGTCGGGAAGAGGGATTCTTGATCAACTGTACTATGGACAAGGTATTGCGTTTCTTACCGCCCCTAATAATATCCGAGGAAGAGATTGATAGACTGCTGGAGGCCCTGGAAGCCATTTTCGATAAGTGTCATCCGGAATAAATCCAAGAATTGACTAATTAGTTCCCACTGAAAAATGGGGTGTCGAGCAAGCTCGACCACCCTGCCTGTGCTACAGCAGACAGGTACAGGCATCATGAAAACAGTATTGCTATAGCAATATGTAGTGGCAGAGCTTGCTCTGCGGGATATGTCACAGAATAAAATCTACGATTATGAAAAGGGATTTGGTTAGTATCTTTGAATTAGAGGAAAGAGATATCCAAAGGATATTAGAGCGAGCAGCCTATTTTAAAAAGAGCAATCCTCAAGGATATTATCCCCTGAAGGGTAAGAGCCTGGGCTTGATCTTTTATAAACCCTCTACCCGCACCCGGGTATCTTTTGAAGTAGCTATCTATCAACTAGGTGGTTATCCTATCTTCTTAAAGGCTCAGGACCTGCAAATAGGCCGTGGTGAGGCTATTAAAGATATGGGCCGGGTACTTTCGCGCTATCTTAATGGTATAATCATCCGCACCTTTGACCAATCAGATATAGAAGAATTAGCTGCTTATGCTACTATCCCGGTTATTAATGCCTTGTCCGCCCTTTATCACCCCTGTCAGATTCTGGCAGATATCTTTACTATTCAGGAAAAATTTAGTTCCTATAAAGGTATTAAAGTAGTCTATATAGGTGATGGGAACAATGTAGCTAACTCCTGGCTGGCTGCTGCTGCTAAGCTGGGTATTACCCTTAGCATTGCCTCACCATCGGGCTATGAACCCACGGGAGAGATCATAGCCAGGACCAAACAAATAGCCCAAAAAGGGGCTAACCAGCTAGAGATCATCCATGATCCTTACCGGGCTGTGCAAGGGGCAGATATTATCTATACCGATGTCTGGACTAGCATGGGTAGGGAAGAGGAAGAGGCAGAGAGGCTTAAAGCCTTTGCCGGTTACCAGGTAAATAAGGAATTGGTAGCAGCAACCCAGAAGGAAACATTCATTATGCACTGCCTGCCAGCCCACAGGGGGCAAGAGATTACCAGTGATGTCTTAGACGGAGAAAATTCTCTGGTTTACGAACAGGCCGAGAATAGACTCCATATACATAAGGCTATCCTTGATTTATGGATAACTTAAAAAGAAGCTAAAAGGGTAAAGCGCAAAGGGTAAAGCGAAGGAATAATTCCTTAATTTTGCGTTTTTCGCTTTACGCTTTACCTTTTCGTAAGGGGGGAAAGATTGTGGCGGATAGGATCAGAAAAGTGGTATTGGCTTATTCAGGCGGTTTAGATACCTCGATTATTCTTTACTGGTTGAGGGAGCGTTATAGTTGTCAGGTTATTGCCTTCCTGGCCGATTTAGGTCAGGCCGAAGACCTGGAGGAGATTCGCCAGAGGGCAAAAGCCACGGGTGCCGATGAGATAATAATAGAAGACTTGAAAGAGGTCTTTGCCCGGGATTATATCTTTCCTATGCTCCGGGCCAATGCCATCTATGAGGGGGGCTATCTTCTCGGTACTTCTATAGCCCGACCTTTAATAGCCAAAAAGCAGGTAGAAATAGCCCGGGCTTCAGGGGCCGATGCAGTGGCGCATGGTGCTACCGGTAAGGGGAATGACCAGGTTCGGTTTGAGCTGACTTATATGGCCTTATGCCCTGATTTAAAGATAATTGCCCCCTGGAGGGAATGGGAGCTTAATTCCCGTAAAGCCCTGGTAGAGTATGCCCAGAAGCATAATATCCCTGTTCCGGTAACTAAAGAAAAACCATACAGTTGTGACCGGAATCTCCTGCATACCAGCTATGAAGGTGGCATATTAGAAGACCCCTGGCGCGAACCCGATGAAGAGATGTTCCTCTTGACCCGATCACCGGAAAAGTCCCCGGACCAGAAACTATATTTAGAGGTCCAGTACGAAAAAGGGGACCCAGTAGCATTAAATGGTCAGAGGAAAAGCCCCGCTGCCCTTATCCAGGAACTTAATAAGATAGGAGGAGAGCATGGTATTGGCCGGGTGGATATGGTCGAGAATCGCTATGTTGGCATCAAATCCCGTGGGGTATATGAGACCCCCGGTGGTACTATCCTCCATATTGCCCACCGGGCAGTGGAATCTATTACTATGGATCGGGAAGTAATGCACCTGAGAGATTCTCTAATGCCCCAATATGCCCAGATGATCTACTACGGCTATTGGTTTTCGCCGGAGCGGGAGATGCTGCAAAAGGCTATAGACGAAGCCCAGAAGGATGTTACGGGCATAGCCCGCTTAAAATTGTATCGAGGCAACTGTACCGTCGTTGGCCGGAAGGCGGAAAAATCTCTCTATAGCGATTCCTATGCCACTTTTGAAGCTGATCAGGTTTATGATCAGAAACAAGCCCAGGGTTTTATTCAGATAAATGCCCTGCGACTGAAGATGCGCCAATTACTTAATCAATAAGATGAGCAGCCATTAAGCATGCGGCACAGATCATCTCCTTCTGCGAAGATAAGATATCTTGATAAAGACGAGATCTGGAAGTCCTTACGAAAATCTATTAAGGAACTTCGAGAACGCTATCCTGAAATTGAGCAAGTGATACTCTTTGGCTCTTTTGCTAGAGGCGAAGCAGTCCCTGGGAGTGACATAGATTTACTTATTATCTTAAAAGACTCAAAACTAACTTTCCTTGAGAGGATCGTTCGCTATATTCCATCAAAGTGTGGTATTGGAGTTGAGGTGTTTCCGTATACCAAAGAGGAGCTAGAGTCTCTGGTAACTGAAGGTAATCACTTTCTTAAAAGAGCATTAGAAGAAGGTGTAGAGATCGCCGCTGAGTCTTGAATCCCTAAAAGAGAATCCTCCCTCTTTTCAAGTCAATATAATTTGGAAAATCAGGCTGGTTTAATTCGCAAGTCTACACGTGTATACTACTTAAGACTTCACCGAGACACGGCGTAAGGAGCCAGACTTAGGGCTTACTGACTTCCTCATCCTGGCTGCATTTTATAAACTTACCAACCTCTTCGAGAAAGCGATTTATATCATCCAGGTCGTGCTGCAATATCTGGTATATCTCTTCATCGGTAATTTCATGGTAAAAGTGGACAATCCTGTTACGGTAACCAGCCATCTCTATCAGTTTATCCATAAGTGGTTTCGATATAATCCCACTCTTACCGAGCCCCTGGGCGATGTCTTTATATTCGTGGGTTAATCTAACCTTACCAGTCCTTGCCAGGATGTGTCGACCAATATCAAAGATTGCCTCAAGACAGTGTCGAAGAAAGGTCTCAGCCGCAGCAGGGTATTTATAGTCTTTAAGAAAATCTGGCTGAGGTATATTGCTTATATCTTGTAGACGGGAGAGGGCAGTTCTTATGACCCCTATCCTTCCCGTCAGCATCGGCATATTAAACTTCATCCACTTATAGCCTCCAGGACCTCTTTTGCATATTGGTCGTAGTCTGGCTTCCAATCCTGATAGAATTTGATAACCCTTTCTTCATAATCGAGTCTCTTATCCTCGTCATGGCTATAAATTAATATCCCATTTATTGCCTCGAACTGGATGATGATCCCCGTTTCTTGAAGCAGGATAAGGTCTAAGGTGAAGGGTAAAAATATATCAGATAGTGTAGAATGAAGTCTGCTATAGATCTTTATCCTCTCGTTTGGGTCTAATGGTCTTTCAAGAAACACCACTCCTATATCAATATCGGCAAGGGGGTCGATCTTCCCGTGTTTCTTACCGTCAAGGATGGCAGCACCATCCCTGGCCATGGAACCAAAAATATAAGCTGTCAAGATAGCATAATCCTTACAGATCTTACGAAACCTTTCTCTCGCGTTCATTATATTTTCCCCTCTCATCTTTTCGCGTCAAAAGATCCAGCATCTTTAGCCTTATTATAATAGTTGCGAGAGAGTCACTCAAGCTATATCTATTCCTCGGCTCATCACTGGGTAAACCCTGGGGTAAGAAAAAGTTCGCTTTGGCCTAAACTGTCATCCCAAAATGATAATGTCCTATTTAGCCAAGATAGGAATGTCCTATTTTGATATAGAATGCCCTTTCATGAAAGGAGGGCATTA
>MHDQ01000210.1:0-975 GCA_001803565.1 Nitrospinae bacterium RIFCSPLOWO2_12_FULL_45_22
GATGATTTTCTGGGTAATTTTTATTAGACATGTAGCCTCCTCAATACTAATGATTTTATATCAAATTTTTACGTGAGTAAAGCAGATAGGCAGTTACCTTAATTTTAGACTTTGCATTTTAAGTTTTGAGCTTCTTGGTGACTTAGTGCCTTGGGGGCTGAACGGTTACTAAAAAAGGTAATGGAGTCTTTATCAGACCTGGTAAAAATCCCGGAAGATATCCTGGAAAAGGCCGGTACTCTTGACAGGTATTATATTCCAACTCGTTACCCCAATGGATTTGAAAGGGGTGCACCAAGGGATTACTTTTTTCAAAAAGATGCTGAGGATGCTATCCAATATGCCGAAGAGATCATTAAATTCTCCAAGAAGTGGATATCTACATAAAAAGGAAGAACTCCTGGCGTACCTCAGAGAGGGCGTCAGTAAACTTTTGAAAACCTTTATCGAGGTAGAGGAGGTATGGTTGTTTGGGTCTTTCTCTCGCCAGGATTGGGGTATCAAAAGTGATGCAGATATTCTTATTACTTTGAGTGAGAGTCCGTGGGAAAGGTTCTTTGATCGTATTCCTAAGTATATGGATATCTTCCTTAAAGTGCCTTTGTCAGTGGATATCTTCCCTTATACAAGGAATGAGATAGCACGAATGATAGAAGCAGGCAATCTATTTATTTTGAGAATTCTCAAGGAAAGAATCCCCCTAGTCGTTAGGGAGTAACCCTGACGGTTTTCCTATTAGTTACAAGGGAATTAGGGTTCCACATGATTAATAGCATAGCTTTACACTTCTAGTCGCATGAGGTCATGAGCTAGCAGTATCTCGCCAGAAAAGGCCCGGCGGCATTGGCCCAAAATATCATACTGATCACACAGGGGATATAGGTGAGTCAAGACTAGCTTTTGGCAGTGATTCTAGAATCCATCGAACCTGATTTCAAAACTCTGCTTTTAGTGATTCTGGTAATAAGTCTTTCA
>MHDQ01000210.1:982-5533 GCA_001803565.1 Nitrospinae bacterium RIFCSPLOWO2_12_FULL_45_22
TGATTCTGGTAATAAGTCTTTCAAATGAGGATATTCTTCAATAATACGAAAGATATCAGCTAAATCTTTCTGACGTTTGCTCTTGCGTCTTTGCTCATCACAATATGCCCATGTTTTGCCCTGCAGTACATCCTCTACCGCTGCAACTTTCATCTCATAGCCCATGACCTCTTTTATGGAAGAGCGAACTATAAAAGTCTGATAACGGGGATCGGTTTGTAATTGGATTCGTAAATCAGATTTTGTACTGCTGAGATTCACACTATGAGGGAGCTTTACTATATTAAAGATCTTTTCGGCTGCCTTTAGCAAATTCTCTGTTGCCTCTGCGACAATGACTAAATCTAAATCCAAACTAACTACAGGCTCGACATAGGCATTGACAGCGAGTCCTCCAATCACACAATAATCAATTTTCATCTCATTTAGCAAATCAAGCATCTGCTGTAAAATGTCCTCTCGCCCATTACTCACAGCATGCATGAACTCTTTTTTGGTCACAATAATTCTCCTTTTTCGCTGCACACAACCAACAGAACTCAGCGGCTGCTATCGGTTGCCCTTTAATTCTTTAAAAATGACTTTGTTAATGTATGGTCTTACGTCAAATATGCCTTGTTTTCCATTTGATAGCTGTTACCTATGGATGTCAAAAATTTATACTCATTTTTGCAGCTTGTCAAAGTTATTCCTAGGGAAAACCTCTCCCTGTGGGGTTTTTGAATCAATATTGAACCTAGGGATAACCGCTATATTAACGATTGATTTTTACACTGCTAGGCGCATGAGGTCATGGGCTAATAGTATGTCGCCAGAAAAGGCCTTGCGGCATTGGCCCAGGATGTCATACTGATCACACAGGGGATATAGGTGTGTCAGGAGCAGCCGCTGACATTTCGCTTCTTGGGCAATCTTACCGGCTAGCCCTGGGGTTAAATGGCTCACTACCCTCTTCTCGTCCGGGAAAGAACACTCCAGGATCAAAAGGTTTGCCCCCTGGGCCAGCTCGACTATCCCTGGGCAATAGTCGGTATCGCCAGAATAGACCACGGTTTTCCCTGCACGATCCTCAAACCGATACCCTACCGTCGGAGTGCTATGGGTCATGGGTTTAGCCAGGCAGCGCCACCCCTCCGCTTCTATCGGCTCACAGGAGACCTCCTGGGTTATTATGCGATAGAAATCACTAACAGTCCACTTGCTATAGATAGACATCAGGGCCTGATAGAAATCTTTGAAGCCCGGTGGGCCAAAGATCCTCAAGTCCTTTCTGCGCAGGCGGTCCAATGAGTATTTTATGGCAAAGAGTAGCGGTATCAATTCCGCTGTGTGGTCGCAATGTAGATGAGTATAGAGGATATAGTCGAGCCCCATATAGTCTATCCCGGCCTTTAATAGTTGGTAGATAGTTCCAGTACCACCATCCAGTAAGATGTTGTCCGGGCCAATCTTTATCGCCATGCCCGGTGAGATCCTTTTCAGCGTTGGTATACAGGTACCCGAGCCCAGTATAATCACTTCCATAGCTAAACCCTCTTGAATTAAACAAATATTGGCTTTTTTATACCATCTATATACAATTATAGTTAGAAAAAGGCAACGGGAAAGATACCTCCCTGGAGCTTTAGCTCACAAAGATGGATGAAAATGCAATTTGTGGTCGAGCTTGTTGACTATTCTCAACTTAGTTAGCACTTCTTGGCGGCTAGATGGTTGCAAATTCTAACAGGGATAGACAGGATGGGGAGGATGTCCTATGAGTATTTATCTTGACTATCCTGTTTATCCCTGTTAAGGGGTAAAAGTACTATTTTCAAAATAAAGAAATTATTTATTGGGTTGAGTATAATGGAAATTTGGCAGTAGGCATATAGAGAGGAGGAGGTAAAAGATGTTTATTAGACAGTTTTTTGTGAAGGGATTGGCCCATGCTTCTTACCTGGTTGGTTGCGTATCCAGTGGGGTTTGTGTTGTGATTGATCCTAAGCGGGATGTAGCGGATTATCTCGAGGTGACTCAGGAAGAAGGTATGAAATTGACCCATATCTTCGAGACCCATTTGCATGCCGACTTTGTCTCCGGCCACCTGGAACTGGCCAATAAAACCGGGGCCAGGGTCTATGTCCCGGCAGCCGCTCAGGTAGGGTATGAGCATGTACCCATCAGAGAGGGAGACGAGATCAGCCTGGGTACGCTTAGGGTCAGGATTATAGGGACTCCGGGCCATACACCCGAAAGTGTTTGTCTGGCAGTCTCGGACACTACTAGATCAGTTGATCCCTGGGTGATCTTTACCGGGGACACTTTGTTTGTCGGTGATGTAGGGAGGCCAGACCTGTTTGGCCCGGAAAGGGCCCGGGAGTTGGCGGCCAGTCTCTATCAGAGCTTGCATAATAAATTGCTGAAGCTGCCCGATTCAGTGGAGGTCTATCCGGCTCATGGTGCTGGGTCTCTCTGTGGTCGTAGCATCGGGAGCAAACAAAGTTCTACTATCGGTTTTGAGCGGTTATTTAATTATGCCTTGCAGCCCCGTTCCCAAGACGATTTTATTGAATTGCTGATCCACAATATGCCCTCGGCCCCGGCATATTTCAAATTTGATACCGAGCTCAACCGGAAGGGCCCTAAACTATTAATGACCTTAGCTGAGCCAAAGAGCATCTCCCCTCGGGAGACCCAGGAGATGGTGAAAAAGGACAATATCATATTGATAGATACCCGTGCCGGTGCTATCTTTGGCGAGGCCCATATCCCTGGGTCTTTAAATATTGGGCTGAGCCCGCAGTTCCCTACCTGGGTCGGGACCGTGATTGATCCAGAAAAACCCCTCTTATTCTTATTGAGCAAAGACGAGAACCTGAAAGAAGTCAGGTTACATCTAGCCCGGATAGGTTTTGATAACCTGTTAGGATTTGTCGCTGGCGGGATAACAGCCTGGCAAGATGCCGGCTTACCAGTCTCGTCCCTTCCCCAGATCAATGTCTCTGAATTGAAGGAACTGCTAAAGACCAGGAAAGATATGCTGGTATTAGACGTCAGGTCTGATGCCGAATGGCGGGCCGGACATATAAAAGATGCCGCTCATATACCACTGAAAGAGGTAGAAGAACGTTACCCGGAAATGGCGAGGGATAGGGCTACTGCGGTTATCTGTGGTAGTGGCTATCGCTCCAGTATTGCAGCTAGTATCCTGGAGAAATCCGGCCTTAAAAAGCTCTGTAACGTAACCGGTGGGATGGGGGCCTGGAAGACGGCTGGTTATGAGACGGTTGCTTGACACTTTGAGATTGCTTCGCTTCTCTCGCAATGACCAGACCAGCCTATTAATGTCATTGCGAGGAGCGGTAGCGACAAATCAATCTAGATTTTGGTCTAAGTTGTAATGGTAACCGATAAGTTTTCTGCACCAGATATAGTCCTTGGACTTAAGGCTAACTGGAAGCAATTTTCCCTCCTGGTAGTAGTAAATGGCTTCGTAGGGGCCATGGTGGGGTTAGAGAGAACCATCCTCCCCCTTATTGCTTCCAATGAGTTCGGTATCACCTCTAAAAGTGTTGTCTTATCCTTCCTCATAAGCTTTGGCCTGGTAAAGGCCCTGAGCAACTTCTTCGCCGGTGGTCTTGCCGATACCCTGGGACGAAAAAAGCTGCTGGTAGTAGGGTGGTACCTCGGGGTCCCGGTCCCTTTTCTGATTATATGGGCTCCAGATTGGGGTTGGGTTGTCTTTGCCAATATCCTTTTAGGAATGAATCAAGGGTTTTGTTGGTCTATGACCGTCATCCAGAAGATTGACTTAGTAGGACCAGCAAGGCGGGGCCTGGCTATGGGCATTAACGAATTTGCTGGTTATGTAGCGGTCAGTCTCTCTGCCCTGGCCACCGGTTATATCGCCGCCTCTTATAGCTTGAGGCCATACCCCTTTTACCTGGGTATAGCCTTTGTCTTGTTGGGTTTATTCTTATCAATCTTCTTTGTGAAAGAGACCAGGGCATATGCTATGGCAGAAGCTAGCACCTGGGATACCAACGTGCAGGAGCCCCTATCCGGAGACAGACCAAAGAACAAGCAAAGACCTTCCCTGGCTGAGATACTATTAATTACCAGTTGGAAGGATAAAGCCCTGTTTAGTTGCAGTCAAGCAGGCATGGTGAATAACCTGAATGATGGCATGGCCTGGGGGTTGTTTCCGTTGTTTTTCGCCGCTGCTGGGTTAGATATATATTCTATTGGGATTATTGCGGCAGTTTATCCCGGTGTTTGGGGCAGCCTACAGCTTGTAACCGGGATGCTCAGCGACCGCTGGGGACGGAAGAAGATGATCTTCACTGGCATGTGGGTTCAGGCCCTGGGCATATGGTTAACTGCTGCCACCCATAGCTTTCCGTATTGGGTGAGCGGCTCAGCTATCCTGGGCTTGGGTACCGCCCTGGTCTATCCGACTTTACTGGCAGCGATAAGTGATGTAGCGAACCCTTCCTGGAGGGCATCAGCCGTAGGGGTTTATCGGCTATGGAGAGATGGGGGATATGCATTAGGGGCCCTCATGGCTGG
>MHDQ01000211.1 GCA_001803565.1 Nitrospinae bacterium RIFCSPLOWO2_12_FULL_45_22
TTCCGGGTCAAGCCCGGAATGACAGGCAATGTTGGTATGCGCAAATAATTATGTCGCTCTGTATAAATTGATTCGAAAAAGTGATAAAAAAATATGAAAACGTTCACCGCAGAGGCACAGAGGCGCGGAGACCGTGGGGCATGTCCGTAACTCGTGTCCGTCCATCAATGGACCCAGAAGACGGACACAGATCATGAAATTGCTCCGCGTCTCTGCGGTAAATAGCCCAGTGAACATTTACTGTATCCTCTTTGCGCCATAGATTTTCTGGTAAAAGATTTGATTCCGGAGAATATTTTTTATATAATCGCGCGTCTCGTTATAAGGGATATTTTCAATGAATTCTTCCGGATCGTTAACCGCATAGCTTTTCAGCCATTCTTTGACCTTTTCTGGCCCCGCATTATAACCTGCTAGAGCCAGGATTAGATTCCGATCAAATCTCTTCTGCAAGTAATTAAAATACCATATCCCTAGCGATATGTTAGAGTCAGGATCGAAAAGGTAGTGTTGTTTAAAACCATCTTTACTCAATGATTGGGAAATGAACTCTCCGGTAGAAGGCAAGATCTGCATCAGCCCACAAGCGCCAGCAGAAGAGATTGCCCCGGATTGGAAGGCGCTCTCCTGCCGGATAATAGCCATGATCAAGTAAGGGTCCTGGCGGTACTGCCTGGCCTGGGAATTTACCTGCTCCCAATATGGTAAGGGATAAAATAGCTGCCATAACTCTGCCGGGAACTGGTTCCTGTCCTTTACTGGCTTAGTAAGCAGAATCCGGCTCAAAATCTTTATTGCGTCATGATAAAATCCAGTTTGGCAAGAAAATTTAGCCAGGGGATATAGACAGTTAGTATCCGGGGAGACGAGTTTCATTAAATATTTTAATTCCTGCTGACCCTCTACATAAAAGGCCAGCACAGCTAATTCTCTAATCCTTTCCAGATAGTAGTTCTGTTCGGCGCTCCATGACATATCCTTAGGGGGCGGGGGTCGGGGAATCAGTGACACTTCTGACCCCTGATCTCTGACCCCTGACCCCTGACCCTTTGGTTCCTGACTTTTCCGCCATCGTTCTTCTCCTTTAATGCCGTAATAGCTATAAGGGTAGTTCCGGGCTAATTCTTCATAATATTCTTGAGCCTTTTCTTCCTGGCCGGCCTTTTCCAGTGCCCTGGCATACCAGTAAAGGGCTTTGTCTCTCAGTTTGTCAGCCTTAGAAAGGAGGGTTAAATCCTTAAACACCTGAGCAGCTCTAGCATATTCGCCTGTTGCATACTCTGTCCAACCCCATCGCCAATAAACCTCCGGGAGCAATTCTCCTTTCGGAAACTGCCTTGCCATGTCCTGATATACCCTGCGGGCCTGGGGCCATCTCCCTTCCTCTTCCTTCATTAACCCCAAGACCAACATCCCTTTCTCGGTCCACGCATCAGCAGGAAAAGTCTTTATCAGTCTCTTTATCGCTCCTTCACCTCTATAATAGTCTTTTGTCGTCCAATATAACCTTGCGAGGTAATATAGCCCTTCCGGTAAATAATGGCTGCCAGGATATTTAGCTATAAATTGTTCAAGTAAAGATTTAGCTTCAGTCCTTTCTCTGAGCATGCTTTGACAGAAGGCCTTTTTTAATACAGCATTCTCACGAAATTCTTGAGAAGGTTGTACAGATATAATATTCTCATAATCCTTTAAGGCCAAGGCATAACGCCCCAGTTCCCTCAATTTTTCTGCCCTTTTTAGATAGAGCACCAGCGAGCTTTTGGCCAGGTTCAATACTTTATGTTTATCTAAAATATTCATCTCTCGCCAACTGGCATCTGCAAGGGTCTGTTCTGGATAATCAAAGTAGAGCCTACTGTATAGCTCCCAGGCCGGGGATGACTGACCGGTTTTTGCCAGAGACTCTGCCCAGCCAAATATTGCTTCGGCCTCTTTTTTCCTATTAGCCAGCCCCTCCCCTTCTATAACTCCCTGGTATTTAGCGATGGCCTGAGCATAATCTCCCATCTCCTTCAAGGCATGAGCTTCCAGGAGTTGGGCATCATAGACTAAGAGGCTCTTAGGATACTTCTCGCCAAATGATTTTATTAACTCATAGGCTCTATGGGGCTTACCCTGTGCCAGCCATATTTTGCCCAGTTCTAGCTCAATATAATCCCGCAACTTGTCATAGTCTTTCCTGGCCCGGATAAAATAGTCTTCCGCCTCCGGGAGCTTACCAAGCTGTTTATAGGTATAAGCTAGAAGGAACAGGGCTCTTTTCTGCCAAATAGGTTCTGGATTGGAATCTAACAGTTTCTTAAGGTTGGGTATGGTGTTTTGGTAATCCTGGGCTTGTGTCTGTGCTAAGATAACCTTCCAATCCTTTGGTGGATCAGGGTCTGCCATTACTGGCCAGACAAAAATAACCAGGCAAACAAAAAGGATTATTATTAAATTTTTTCCTCTACCCATCTACCCTCCATCTACCCTCCCGATCCCCTGGCACTATCTTCCCTAATATCACCTTTTTGCTAGCACCGGTCACATTACCGAGATTGGCCGGCACACCCGATGCCGCCTCATTAGCGAGAATAGCAAAGGCAATAGCTTCTAATGCCTTTGCTGGGATGCCATACTCATCTGTAGACACTAAAGGAATGGGGTAAATTCGTTCCCGGAGCTTGTTTACCAGGAAAGGATTCTGAGCACCACCACCACAAACAATAAACTCCTCGACGGAAAAATGGGGGAGGATAAAATCCTTAAAGCCCTGATAAATGGAATCTACGGTAAAATTAGCTACCGTAGCTATCAGGTCATTCCCTTTCACCCTGATTTGTTTTGCCCACCCCATTATCTCTTCTAAATAGAAAGGACCAAAATCCTCCCGGCCAGTAGATTTGGGTGGGTTTTTTTTGAGGTAAGGATGGGAGAGGAGTTGTTGGCTCAAGGGCTCACTAATTATCCCTTGAAAAGCCCCTTCTCCATCTATATCAAAAGTCTTTTCTCCCTGGGTTAAATGGCTAATAACCGCATCCAGGAGCATATTGCCTGGTCCGGTATCGAAGGCAATAACCTTGTCGGGATTGCTACCAGAAGGCAACAGAGTAATGTTAGCGATACCCCCGATATTCAGCACTACTCGCGTCTTATGGGGATGTTTAAATAGTAGGTAATGGATATATGGAGTCAGAGGGGCACCCATACCACCGGCCGCAATATCTCGGGTACGAAAATCTGCTACGGTGGTTACCCCGGTCCTTTCGGCAATCACTGCGGGTTCTCCTATTTGTAAGGTGGAGCGGACTTCAAAACCATGATCTAACCGGGATTGAGGTAAGTGATGAATGGTCTGACCATGCGAGCCTATTAGGTCTATCTCCTCGATCCGGGTGTTGCTCTTACGGCAGAGCTCGTGCACTGCCTGGGCGAACAGCTCACCCAGAAGGAAATTCAGATGGCAAATTAAATCCACTGTGCCGTTAAGAGATGAGGAGGCCCGGAGTATATCTTCTTTTACCTTAGGTGGGTAAGGTGTTGTCTGGAAGGCTAACAGGTTGATGCGGGTATCCAGGCCATAGTGGTTAATCTCTACCAGGGCAGCATCTATCCCATCTGCCGACGTACCAGACATCAATCCTATTACTTTCCTCTGGCTCATAGCAGGCGCTATAATACCAGCCCACCCAACAAAAGTAAAGGATAACAGGCATCGTTCAAATTTTCTCTCAAGCTAGTGCTGGTTCATACCAGCATAGGGGGTCTTCGGCCATAGGGTCGCCAGTCAGGGCATGGGTCCGCCGCCTGTCTCCTCCACAGACATATCTATATTCGCAACGGCCACACTTGCCTTTTAATCTCGCCCGGTCTCTCAAAGTAATAAGAATCTCGGCACTACCCCAAATATCTTGCAGCTCCTGGCTCCTCAAATCACCTGCTTCGATCTCTATAGTGGGCACGACTTTACCATCAACTGTTAGGTTAAAGCCATATATCCCAAAAGGGTCCCCGACATTAAAATCCTTCTTATCAGGGGCCGCATATCTTTTTTTGGCCTTTTGATTTTCTGCTACAATATAGTAACCATCAAACTTTATCTGTTGCCTGCCAAAAAGCCCCTGCTGTTCCAGTAGATAGCGCTGCATATCTCTTCGTTGTTCGTTGGTCAACTGCAAATCCACTCTGCCTTGTGCCCGGCCAAAAGGGATAAATTCATTTATTACGATATTTACCTCCAGATCCAGGGCCAACCGGATTATTAGGGGTAGTTCCTTATAATTTCCTTGAGAGATAGTGGTCTGGATATCTATTACCGGGATACCGGCTTTTTTGCAATTCCCTATAGCTCGGATTCCTTTATCATAACTGCCTTCACCTCTAAGGGGGTCATTGGTTGCTGCGCTGGGACCATCCAGACTAATATCTACTACAGAAAGCCCGGCATACTTTAGCCCACAGGCATACTCTTCATCAATTAGGATACCATTAGTAACCATCCCTACCCCCAGAATAGGGGAGGTATAGGCAATGATTTCGAGCAGGTCTTTCCGTAGGGTTGGTTCGCCACCACCCAGAGAGAGATAGGTGGTGCCGGCCCTTTTGAGGTTCCGAACGAGGGCGTAAATCTCTTCGGTAGTCAATTCATCTTCCGCTGGTTCAGTAGAATCGGCCCCGCAGTATTTGCAGCGTAAATTGCAGCCCGCAGTAATCTGGAAGATGGCGAAGGATGGTTTGAGGCATTCTAGTTCTCGCTGGAACTTAGCCCGAGTAACCTGCAAAAAATCCTGGGTCGAAAACCCCTCTTTCATGGCAATCTTTTATTGTAATAATTCAGCCACCAAGGCACAAAGTCACTAAGGAATGGCAAAGGACCTGGATAGAGGCGAGCAAGCCTTCGGCCTAGAGGGCCTCAGCCCGAAGGCTCGATCACTACAAATTATTTTTTGGTTGTAATGGCAGAGCTTGCTCTGCATCATACATTTGACCCTTGGTGTCTTGGTGCCTTAGTGGCTAATAAAACTTCCCTGGGTGAACGATTACTTGGCGTCGATGCAACGTTTGGGCACAGATTACCCCTCGTCACGGATGCGGCGTAAGTCTGCGGCAGAGTCAAACTCTCCTTCCCATAGTTCAGCCACCTTATCACACTCGGCTAACCAAGCATCTACCTTCGCCAACCGTGACTTCGCCCCTTCCTTATTGTTTTCTTGTGTTGTAGCAACAAGAGCCAGATTAATCAACTGCTCGGAGATATGTGCCACTAGTTTGAGTTGTTCGTGCGGTGGCAGTTGAGCCACCTGTTGTTCCAGTTGCTCTAAAGTCATCTTGTTGCTCATCTTTGTTCTCCTCTATTTCTTTCTTAGGCTTGGCATTGCGCCTAACGGGCTGGCTAAACGAAGTTGCGAAGCATTTCCTATAATTTTTTATCTTTTAGCCTGTTGTTAGCTGAAGTCAGATATATATTTCTTCTGTCCATAGCGTTCTAACATATCTTGCAAAATCTTATCATCTATTACGGCTTTTACATAATTGTATAATCTTTTGTATTCAGATTTTAGCTCAGGGCAACTTTCCCAGACTTCATGATTGTTGATAATCGTTTGTATTTTACCATTTAAAATATCTACACCTGCCCAATCTTTAAGAATTTTAGGGCTGAGTAGCACCCAGGCAAAAAATCCTTCCCAGTATTTCCTATCCGGATCCGAAAGGGCATCCCATGTTTTATCAATATAATCATGATCAATCCATACCATTTGCTCCTCAGCTTTGTCTGCCCCTTCTTCATTTCCTAATATTCGAATAGATTCTTTTATCCAAGAAGGAAAAGGCTCGCAGAAATTCCAAGCTCTCCCATAGGCTTGGTACCAATCATGGTTTACAATCCTATGATTTGAACCCAAGAGTTCATGGGGTTTATCCTTTTCTTTATGAAGATCGAAATAAGGTCTTCCATAAGCGATTAAATCTATTACTGCATGTACCCATGCACTTGGCATTTTACAAATCCCCTTTTTCTTCCGTTAATCTGATTTTCAGCTAACGGTTTTGGCACAAAAGAAGCCTGAAGGGTTTGGATGGTAATCTTTTGCACCATGTTATCTGCCTGTTGCGGGCAGGGATTTATAAAAGTTTTTTGAATTCTTCAATAGTTAGTCCAGCATCTTTTACCATACCGGCCATTGTGAAAGCATCCACGGGATTAACCCTGGGGATGGTAATAATCCTTTCGCCGTTTGTCATTGTGATATGTTTACCTTTTCTTGCTATTCGGAAACCTGCTTTTTGAAATGCCCTCACTGCTCGCTGGTGGTTTATCCCTGATAATTTAGGCATAAGATACTTCTACATAACGATACTCTTTGTCTTTGGTTAGCTCCTCAACGGTTTCTAAATATGATTGTATGGCATCTTTAATGTTTTCCAATGCTTCTTCTTCTGTTTTTCCTTGAGACCAGCAACCAGGCAGGCCAGGAACCCAGACAGAATAACCTTCTTCTGTTTTTTTGAGATTTACTTTATATTTCATAGGCACCTCCTTAGTCTTTTTAATCTTTTAACCTATTTTACCCCAAAATGCTGATTTTGTTTACCAATAAATAGAAGGGCAAAGCCTTTGGGATAATTAATCTCAAACTCTCTGTTATCTGCCTGAATTCTGTCCTTTTTCCCTATATGCCATAAGCCACGTTGATAAATGAACTGAGAATTTGTAATAATGCAAGACCTGACCCCATTTTGTACTCACCCACTGGGTAACAATATCGAATTTCATGGGCTTTCACCCAATCCCAACGACCTGGATTTTGCTTGGCACGAGCAGCGACTGGTTAGGCTATTGGCTGCATTCCTAATAAGTGGCGTACTTCAATGCCATCGTCTAAATCTTCCCAATAGATGGCAAAACCTCCTGGTTCAAGAGACCATTTGGCTCGTTGCTCTGGAGTGGCTTTTGCCAACCAATCTAACCACTCAACTTGGTCTATTGCTACACTGATTTCTCTGCCATCACTAAGGAAAATACAGAGTGTGTTGCCAACAAAATGGAGATTGGTTGCTCCAACCTCTTCTATCATTTTACGTGGTAAAGTAGCCATTCCACACCTCCAATAATCTATCCTGATTCTGCCGTGTTAACTTCAAAATACGGTTCAGTTCGGCTGGATTATAGCCATGATTGTATTCTACCACCACAGGCTGAAGCCAAATTTTAGCTTCATTTTCACCATATAAAACATGAACATGTGGCGGTTCGTTTATATCAGAAGAATAGAACCGAAATTTATAACCGTCAATTACACTTGTTGGCATGTAAACACCTTTCAATTTTGGCTGAACCCTTTTGTTTATATTGTGTCAGGACTTTCGCCGTTTGCCTACCGGGTTTATGGGCCGTACCCTCACGTCAAAGCTCACCTGCCGCTATGGAGCACCAGCGGAGTAGCGGTCAGAATGAGGCTAACCGGAATTCTGGTTCCTTTGATCCGTGGTTTACCTCGGAGCACATCCCGGCGTGCTCACAATATAATCTCTCCAATTTGCTTGCATATTACCCTCCTGCGATGGCGCTTAACGTTCCCAGCATAAAAGAAGCTCGGCGAGGCAAAAATTTGGGTGAGCCCGAAGGGCAAACCTTTTATGCTGTGTTATACGCCGTGCCGTGCCCCTTTTTTGGGCTGTAGCCAAAGTGAAACTCAGGCCTGACACCATTTACTCACTCTTCTCCAGCCCCATACCAATCCCTTCTCTTCAGGCATGGGTTTGATGTAATCTCTGCAATGAGCTGCGAACCACGGACAACGAGTATTCGTCACCGTATTTCTTAAAGAGCCCTTCTGCCTGCAAGTACAGCCTTTCTGCTTCATCAAATTGCCGTCTCTCCTGGGCGATCGTTCCCAACTGGTGTAAAGTGCTTGCCTGGCCGTATTCGTTTTTCAACTTCTCCTCTATTGCCAAACTCTTGCAATACCATTGCTCTGCTTCATCAAATTGCCGTCTCTCCTCGGCGATCATTCCCAACTGGTGTAAAGTGCTTGCCTGGCCGTATTCGTCTTTCAACTTCTCCTCTATTGCCAGACTCTTGCGATACCATTTCTCTGCTTCATCAAATTGCCGTCTCTCCCCGGCGATCATTCCCAGATTGTGCCACAATGAGGCACACAGATCTTCTGCCCCGGCAAGAGGCACCCCTTGACCGTCTGTTGCCTTCCTTTCAATCTCCAGATTCAGCAGCTCAGATTCCGACCACCGACTTTGCCTGACTAACATCTCTGCCATCCCCAGTGATATGCGGTTGAGCGCATCCCACATCCGGCGCCGCAAGCCAAGACGGATTGCATACCGAAGATTCTGTTCTTCCAGCCGCACAACTGGCATCGCTGCTTCTGCATTTGTCCTAAGTTGTTGTTGCAGTAACTGACTTAAATCGCCACACACATCCACAAATTTCTGCTCCAGCCATTCCATATCTTCAGCGTATGTTGTCTGCAATATCTCGTGAAAGAACCACGGAAGCGCCGGATGGATTTTATACAGACCAGGGCCTAGCTTGTGCAACAAGCCAATCTCTGCAGATTGGTCAAGCATTCGCCCCCAGGCATTTGAATCTAATCCCTCCAGTAATTCAGGAGCTGAATCATCATCGCAGATATAAGCCAGCACATCTGCATTTACAAATCCCTGAAACATTCCCAGCACACCCAGACGACCACGCAGTGATTCATCCAGGCTGTCCAGACGATATTCAAGCGAGGCGGTGAGTGAGTGTTCTCTGCCTTGCTCCCTGTCATCCCTGGGGAGCTTAGCTGCTCCTGTCTGTAAGGCAGATAACAGGTCATCAGGCTCAATTCGTGCCAGCTCCGGCAGGATCGCCTGTATGGCCAATGGATTCCCCTGAAGATAATTTAGTAGTTTGTCATATGGTTTGAGCCTCTGGCGGTCTATACCTGCTCGATAGAGAACTTTTCCTGCCAGCTCCGTTGCATCCCTTTGATTCAGTCCGCGCAATGTTATAAGTTGATAGCATCTACCAAGCCATCCTTCCTCTCTCCTGCTGGTGAGGATAACCTTTGTTGCTCCACCGCTCAAGGCTCGCAAGAAATCCTTAAGCTCCTGCTGTTCCTCTTTCTTCCACACCGATGGTGTTCCTTTCGGAAATCCTGCTACTGGCTCGAAATTGTCCCAGATCATCAGACATGGTATCTTCCGCAGGATATCCTTTGTCAGTTGACGGCGTTGGATTGGATCCAAAAGATGCCATTCAGTGCCAGTTTGAGCTTTGATCACCTCTCTAAATACATCACCGATTTGGTTACAAACATGGTCCAGAGTGATGTAAGATTCAAAGGAGAAGAAGAATATCGGACCGTCCAGAGCACCTGTCTCCGCCCACCACCTGGCAAATCCCACAGCAGTTGTTGTCTTACCAACCCCGGCCATTGCCTGTAGAAGGACTATTGTCTCCCGCTCAAATGCCTTTTCCAATCCCCAGATATCCGCGTCCCTGCCAATAAAGCCGTAATCCGGCTGCTCTGGCAGGTCAATC
>MHDQ01000212.1 GCA_001803565.1 Nitrospinae bacterium RIFCSPLOWO2_12_FULL_45_22
AATTCATCAAAATTTATTGTTGCTTCATCCCTCCGTTCAGCAATTATAGCAAGGTCATGAATATCTTCCAAAAGTTCCTCATATTCCTCTATTGGAAGAACAATGGCAGTCTTTTGACCACTTTCATCTATCAAATATTGTGCTTGAATTTTTCCCATCCTGCCCTCCTATTTGATTGGCTTTAATCAAATTATACCAGATTGCAGCCCATCCGAGTACCTAGCCTTTTGAGTATGAACCTCAAACTCGATCATATGCCGTTGCGGGCTTATAAAATTCACAATTCAAGACTTTACCCTCTGCCTTATTAAGTACAATCGGGGCTGTTGGTACTGTAAGCAACTCATAAGGAGGCTTGTCCTGAGCACAGCGAAGGAGCTTATCCAAGAAGCGGTAGGTGAGTCTCGATGGCTGTAGGTAATAGGAAGAGGTTTCTATAAGACCTCTGGTATCTGAATTTTTCTGCCATGGTATTCTCACCGTTTACTAGATAGCCTAGATCACCAATCATGCACTTGACCGAACCGCCGCCTTTTTTCCAGAATTCAGACACATCTACCAGCACCGGTATCACACCCCGCTCTTTAATCCGTGATAGCAAGCCCGGGCTTACCCCCTCTGGCATTATCAGGTACCGCTGATCGCCATATGCTACCTGAAAGGAATTGGCCGCATATAACCAGGCATCCTCTGGTTCTAGCTCCACGAGCTTATCCCCCATTATCTCTCTAAGAATCGCTTGAGAGTTTGGCTCTAAGGCAGGTAGATAAGCCAGCAGCAATTCTCTATTAGGTCCGAAGGAGCAGAGTAGGGTATCACCATGATAAAAGGCTTCATTAATTAGGCGTAATGGTATTATCTTATCCCGCTCAGCTATGAGGCTCAGCTCAGCCAGAACTTCCTTATCAGACCTAAAGCCATAAACCCTTCGATAAGGTGGGATAGCCCACTGGAAGATAAACCTCTGCGCTTCGATCACTCCATAGGTAAAGATATATCTATCTCCGACAGGAAAAAAATCGGCCTCTCCTTCAAACCGATAGGAGAGTTCCTGGGTCTTAAAACCAAGCTGCTTGATAAAATCCTTATAATAGGGCTTTTCACCGGCTCTGGTTGAGATAAGGTTGGAGAGATAGAAGGTCTTTTCTCTTATAGGTATTTCCTCCTGGATGCGGGTAAGAAACCCAGCATTAGCAGGATAAACCAGCCCCGGCTGTTCCTTTACTGGAGGTAAGACGAAGACCTCTACGCCTAAGCCTATCAGGCTCCTGGCCAGTTGGTGCCACTGAGTAATAGCCTTTTTACGGGAGACCCTCTTGCGTCTACCCCAAAAAGTCCTGGTATGGGGGTTAGCTCCACCTTTTATGCTAAAGAACGACGGATCGCCCATAAGCACTGCATGTCTTGCCTCTTGTCCCCCCATCTTTTTCGGTATCCTGCAAAAAATATAGTGGACAAATCCCCCCAATCCCCCTTTGCTAAAGATGAAACGTCATTAGTCACTAGTTTAAAGCCTTATAGTCCGGATTGGCCAATGACCAATGACTGATGACGTTATTTATGGGGACTAAGGGGGATTAATTTTCTACTTAGCTGGCCAATTAATACCGGGCAGGGTCTTGTCTGGAACAAAATCGCCCTCTTCTTCTAACGAGGCTACCGGGTAGGTGCAATAGTATGGGGCAAACAAGGCCGTAGGGAAATGGTTACCACTCTTGCCTATGCCACCAAAAGGCAATCTGGACGAGGCGCCAGTAGTAGCCCGGTTCCAATTGATAATCCCTGCCTTACAGGATTGCAGTAATTCGTTATAATAACCCCTATCCCTCGAGAAGATAGATACTACGAGCCCGTAAGGTGACTGGTTAGTAATATCTATGGCCTCCATCGGGTCAGAAACAATATATAGATCTATATCCGGAGCGAATATCTCCTCCTGCTGATATTTACTGCCAGGATCAGGGGCCTTTACCAGGTGGATAGAGGGACTAACATAATAACCGGCCCGCTCACGGGCGAGGGCGTGACCTTCTAATATTGTCTCGCACCCTTCGCTAGTTGCCAGCCCTTGGTAATGCCAGAAACGCTCCTGGGCCGTTTCACTTATCAATGGCCCCATAAAAACCCCTTTATCAAAGGCAAAACCTATCCGGAGTTGTTGGGTCAGGGTAACGAACTTCTCTATGAAGGGTTCGGCTATTCCTTTTAACAGAATAACCCGGCTGGTCGAGGTACAGCGCTGACCGGTAGTCAAGAAGGCCCCCACCAGGGTCTCGTACAAGGCCCTCTCTAAATTAGCATCCTCAGCTACTATAACGGCATTTTTGCCCCCCATCTCTAATACTATTATCTTCCAATAATCTTCTATGGTAGCCTTTTTTATCGCCAGCCCGGTCTCATAAGAACCGGTAAAAAGAATACCATCCACGCCGGAATGGCTGCATAATTGTGCGCCAACTCCTTTGCCTCCTTGCACCAGGTTAAAGACCCCAGGCGGGAAGCCAGCATTATCTATGAGGGAGGTAATGAATTGACCGGTAGCTGGTGTATACTCAGAGGGTTTAAAGATCACGGTATTACCGGTCAAAAGGGCCGGGACAAAATGGCCATTGGGCAAATGACCCGGGAAATTAAAAGGCCCAATCACTGCCAAAACCCCCCGGGGATGATAATAACAATGACCATTTATCTCTGGTACCCTAAAAGGTTTGACCCGCTTGAGGCCTTCCTGGATAGTTATATCAATCTTATTTATCATCAGACTGACTTCATTCTGGGCCTCCCATAATGGCTTACCCACTTCCCGGGCAATGAGTTCTGCCAGCCTGTCTGCCCCTTCTTCCAGCCCCTTTTTGAAACGGAGGATATGTCTTTTTCGGACAGCTAAAGGCATCCTGCTCCATCTAGTAAACGCTTCTCTGGCCCCATGAACCACCTCATCAACCTGAGAAAGAGAGACCGGGAATCGCCCGATGATATCCTGCAGATCGCCTGGGTTATAACTAATTATCTCGTCATCAAAGTAGGATGGGAGTACAAAACGACCGGCCAAATAATTGCCTAAGGGAGCAATCCTCTCAAACACCATTTCACCCCCTAAGGCCTTTGATAAAGCCCCGATCTAGAGAGCAGGAAAGACAAAGACCAGATATTATCGAGTCCGGATCCATAATAATATTAGGGGTTATATTTCATCAGGATTGAATTCCAACCTCAAATTCTCCAAAAAGATTGCCATTTTATCTACACCAATCAGGTTACGCATATGGAGAAGAAATCCTACTCGGTTGAGCACCAGCTTTGTTCGGAGGGAAGCCATGGCTGCCAAACTTTCATCTATAGCTGGTAGATTTCTTGGGTCTTTGCGGATCGTTAACATTAAATCGAGTCCATGTCCGGCCATTTCTGCCCGAAGCGGTATCACCCCTTGCAAGAATCTGATAAAATCATCTCCCAATTGGGATTGTATCTCTGAGGGAAGCCCCAACGCTTGTCCTATTTTGACTATGCGGAGCAGAATATTGCCGTCCTTACTCATTTCTAAGGCCATATCTAAGGCATTACCTCGGAAAATATCGAGTTGCGTTGGGGTAAGAATGGTTGGCAAAAATGCCAGAAAGTGGATTTGATTAGCAATCAATTCGTTGAGTAGGCCCGCTAATGCTTGGGCTTTGGCATTAATTACACCACTGTCGGACGGGTCCTTAAGCAGCTCGGCTTTGACCTCTTCTCTCTTCGACTTCAGGCTGGAGCATAATTGGCTTTGGAATTGAATAGGAGAGGCATAAACATAGTCACTGATAGCCCTATATTGATCACTACTCAAGTTTACACCTTCCATGAGGCTCCAAAAGCGTTCGGCAGCTTTATCACATGCCTGGGCTATTGGGACACCCCATACAAAAATACTAATACAGAGCAATACTAAACCGATACGAGGAGGGAAAACTTTTTTCATAACAAATCTCCTTTCTTAGGTCTCAAGCAGTATCTACGACTGCTTGGGGAAAAGGGTTTAGCCTGGGTATTAAAGTTTAGCCACAAAAAGGCACAAAAAGCACCAGATAATTTTAGGAATCATGAGACAGGAGTCAGAAGGAAGAGGTTTTTTTATCATATTCTGAATTCTGTATCCTGCTTTCTGAATTCCTCTGAGTAGTCACGACTTTAGTTGGCTAAACAATTTTCAAATATTTTTTATCAAATTCTAGAAACCAAGTCAATAAAAATCTCGGGGGCAAAATGGTGATAATATTTTGATGGAGTCATATGCCTCCAGTATCCCTGCCAGGGCATGGGTATCTAGATTTGTGTTATATTGGCATATAGACCCCATTGCAAGATGGATTGCTCTTGACCCGGGAGGTATATATGCTACAATTTGGAACAATATAAAAGATATAGGGCAAGCTCGATATAAGGCTCTGGGCGATTAGCTCAGCGGGAGAGCGCTGCCTTCACACGGCAGAGGTCCTGGGTTCGAAACCCAGATCGCCCACCATAAAAAATTGTAACCGTTCAGCCACCAGGGCACAGGTCGTGAAGAGTCAGAAGTGAGCAGCAAGGAGTTAAAAGCTCTTGGCTCACTCTTTACTCCTTAGTGCTCATGGTTTAGTAGTCTTTGTATGGAGAATAAGGCTTTAACTAACAAAGTAAAGAGCCTGGCAAAAGAATTAGGTATTGACTTAATAGGTGTAGCATCATCAGAAAGGTTTAAGGAAGCACCCGCATCAGCCCAGCCAGAGGCTATCCTACCTAGCACTCACTCCGTTTTATCTATGGCTATAAGGATGAATCAAACCATACAGAATATTCACCTGACGCATAGTACTAATGACCCGTTTTCCCGCTTCGGACACAGCTTATTAGCTTATAAGATAGATTATATAGCAAATGAAGTAGCTAATTTTTTAGAAGATAATGGTTATGAAGCCTGTCCTGTGCCGGCCGATTCTGATCTCTGGTCTGCGTTTAATCAGCCCCTGCTCTCTCATAGACATGCTGCGGTAGCAGCCGGCTTAGGGTACATAGGCTGGTCTAATAATCTGATCACACCGGAATTTGGCGCCGGGGTAAAATTAGCCACTATACTAACTTCGGCAGTGTTAGTATCTGACCCCCTCCTCTCAGGGAATAATTGCCCTAGATGCTTAGCGTGTGTGAATATTTGCCCGGTTGAAGCAATCCACCCTACAGAAAGCGAGGCTTTTATCCTGGATGGCTGGGTCTTTGAACATAGCAGATATTCTAAGACCAAGTGCCTCTGGAGTTGTCTGGGTCTGATTCAGGGTTTAGAAGGACGTCAGAAGAATTATGCCCGGCCCGCTAAACTAACACCCCTACCTGAAGGCGATGAGATCCCGCCAAAACTTTGGAAGATTATCAGCAACAATGGTAATTATTCCTCTGCACCCGTCCTTTGCGGGTTTTGTCTGACGGTCTGCCACCCAGAAAAACTTTCAAGATAAAACTCAAGGTACGTGCGCTGTTCTCTCTAGGAACTTTGTGCCAAGAGATTAAAGGCATTTCGCAACTGTTTAGCCAAATAAAGTGTCCCAAATATGGTTCATCAGGAATCTAAAACTAAAGACTTAACCACGAACCTGCCTGTGCCGCCAGCACGGCAGACAGGTAACACGAAGTATTGTTACGACTTTTTAAGTAGCGGGATCGGTAGCCATGAATAGAGATCAAGACCTTATTGATTTCACCCAGCAGATATCTTTGGGCTGGATTAACCAATATGCCGGAGAAATTGACTGCACCAGAGAATACCAGCATCTCCTCTCACTCTTTCCTCCTTTGTCGGAATTATTCAAGCAAGGCAAGCAAGAGGACCCAGCGGAATTTGGACGCACAGTAGAC
>MHDQ01000213.1 GCA_001803565.1 Nitrospinae bacterium RIFCSPLOWO2_12_FULL_45_22
TCTATCCGGGTGATGGGCATCTGACGTAACTTGAGGGGACCACCAATAGTCATACCCGTAATACCCGAGCCAATAGTGCCTACCCAGGCAGCCTCAACATCCTTGGTCTCTATCTTAGCATCGGCAAATGCCTCATAAGCGGCATCGATAACCATATAATCTACACTTTGATCCCAATTCTCACCAAATCTGGTACAGCCCATGCCTATTATTGCAACTTTATCTTTTATGGCATCTACTCTCATGGCCTTTCTCCCCTCCCTCTTATCTTACTGGACGGCATTTCCAGAAATAGCTATTAAATCCTTCAGCCTCCTGCATCTTCCTGAAAGTTAGCTCCATAGGCATATCAACCTCAATCTTATCCGGGTCACGATCCGTCATCTGCCCATAGAACCTGACACCAGCATCCAGGTCAACAATACTGGTTATGACGGGTGGATCAATACTCTGGGCAAGGTGATCCTTGCAGAAGGTGTAGAGTTTCCCTTTCATCTCGGCCAGTCTGACCTCTTCATACTGGTCTTTAGCCCGGCAATAAGCACAGACCCGCTGGGGTGGAAAGAATAACCGGCTGCAACTCTTGCATTTGCTGGCATGAAGACCAAGGACCATCTTGCGATCCCGGTGGAGAACCGCGGCGGACGAGACCATGGGAGGCCGGCGCCGGCCTATCTCGACCTCCATAAGCCTTCGCAGCCTGATATATTTTTCATAATTGCTGATTAGCCTCTTAGAATTCAAGTAGCCTTTTACTCCACGGCACTCTTTATTTTCTGGTATTTTATCTTTTACTTGCAGGGAGAATACATCACAGCCATCACCATAATTTATTAGCAGCAGCCTATCCCCGGTCTTAGCATCTTCTAAAGCCCCTACCAATATCAGCAGGGCAAAGGCACTGCCTGTATTGCCTACCGAGTCGAACATAGGGTCCTGTATCTGGGTTTTAGGGTCGAGCTTCAGGCCCCGGGCCATTTCCTGATGCCGGCGGCCATCAGAGGCATAGAGGACGACCTTAGTATAATCCTGGGTATTAGCGTTGAATTGCTTTAAGGCAGCACGGACGGCCTCCTGAACATTGGTGGTATAGCCCTGGGTCATGACAAACCGGTCTTCCCAGGATTTGACAAAGTTTTGCCCATCGGCCCGCCATATGTCTATTATTTCATCGGTGTGGGTATAACTGCCTTCTATGATCGTGCTACCAGCATCGCTAATGATCAGGGCCACAGCACCATCGCCAAATACCTGCTCGAATTCTGACCCTGGCGCACCCAGCCGACAATCAGCCGCTACTACCATAACCTTCCGGGCAGAACCGGCTTTTACGGCATCTACTGCAGCCCGGATCGCATTGGTCCCTGCCCTTAAAGAATTAGCAAAGTCAGTGGTAAATATATTGCGCCGCAAGTCCAAAGCGGCTGCTACAATGGCTGCCGATTGTTTCTCCTTATATGGTGCCGTAGTACTGGCAAAGTAAAGCGCATCTATACTGTCTCGCTCTATCCCTTTGAGGCAGTCCTGCCCCGCCTCCACGGCCATAGTTATACTATCTTCATCAAAATTAGCTACCGCTTTTTCTCCCCTGAGGGGACCAGCCTCCCAGGCCCGACCGATCTCTTCCCGCTTCAACCGGTGAAAAGGTATATAGGCACCGTACGATTTTATGCTGACCATAACTTCACCCCCTCCTAAAAAAGTGTTCAGTTGTCAGCGCTCAGCTTTCAGATAAAAACCAGGTGTCAGGGATCGGGGATTAAGGATCAGTTTATAGAGAGCAGAAAGCTAACCCCTGACTCCTGAACCCTATTGCTGATGGCTGATTGCTGACGGCTGATTGCTTTTTATTCCTGATAATGGGTTTTTCTGGTTACAATAGCGCCCTTTATCCCCTTTTCCCTCCTCTCTTTAAATAGATTAAATTCACCCGGCTCGTAACGAATATTAGTCTGGAGGCTATGCATAATAGCATTGGCGATCATACCACTGCCCGCTCCCATAGCCTCTGCTACGGCATAGAACTGGGTTTTGCCCATCACAATACCGTCGAAGGGCGCCCGGGTAATGGCCTCAGCCAGCTTATCTACTGTCTCTTCCAGCTTCTCTATAGGTACTACCTTATTTACCAGCCCGACACGCCAGGCCTCCTGGGCATCAATAGGTATGCCCGTAAGCATCATCTCTTTGGCCTTTTTCAGGCCGACCAACTGAGTGACCAGCCACACATCCGTAGTGGGGCCGATATAACGCCAGCCAGGATGGGTAAACAGGGTATTTTCAGCAGCGATAGTTATGTCGCAAGCATTAGATATGTTCAACCCACCACCATAACAATACCCATGAACCTCGGCAATGGTAGCCTTCAGGCAATTAAATATGGTACGGAACAGCCCATTGCTGGACATGAGCCAGATGTCTTTAGACAATCTAGCCCTTTGTGATACACGGCGTTCTTTCCCAGTGGTATCCATACCATACATAACCCCCAGTTCCGCTACATCATGTCCCGAGCAAAAAGAGCGGCCTGCCCCTCTAAAAATCAGTACCTTAATATCCTCATCTTCATTGGCCGAATGAACTATCTCGTTTATCCTCTGATAATGGCCTATGCCAAGGGCATTTAGCTTTTCGGGCCTATTCAAAGTGATAACAGCGATCTTCTTATCTGGTTTTTTCTCATAAAGAATATCCTCATCCTTTATTGGTATCTTAGTTGCCATGGCATACCCCCCCTTTTCTTTATATATAGTTAATTGAGTTGATCCAGGCCAGATACGATCGGGGTCATTCTACTCATTCCTGGCCAATAAGTCAAACAATAATTGTTTACTAAGGTTGCTAGAGAAATAAAGCATAAAATTTTTGGGAATGTCCAATCAATGTTTGCTTTGAAAATCTATGGAACAATCGGTTAAAATATTAGGCATCCTTCAAAAGTAGCAGGGCCACGTCGAAGTCATCTTAGAAGTCGATTGGGTAACTCAAGGCTTTAGCCTTGACAGATCAACCCTGAAGGGTTGAGTTACAGGGGCTGCTCAGGATCACTTTGACGTTACCGTGTCAAAAGTAGTTAACAGTTTGACAAAAGGAATATATTTTTTTAACCCTTCACCACAAACGCAAAAAGCCGTAAGGCGTTAGTAGTAAGGCGTAAAGCGATAACTCCTCACCCCCTTACACCTCACTTCTCACTCCTTACGATGTACGTATCTCTGTGATCTCTGTGTGCTCTGTGGTAAATTAGCAAAATAATTTTACTGACGAAAAGTGTTGACTACTTTTTGGGCGAAATGAAGGATGCGAAATATTAGATTGTATTTTGGACGCAGATTTGCACAGATTCCCGCAGATAACTAGAATCCAGAAGAGAAGTTGGTTGTTCCGCATTATTAAAATGAAAATCTCTATGCGATTAAATTAAGATATTCGAAGGAGGGAAGGGATTATGCCTATTTATGAATATCGTTGCAGCCAGTGCCAAAGGGTCAACAGCTTCCTTATCTTGAAGGAAACTCCTCTTGACTCACTCCAGTGCAAGGGGTGTGGTAGTCAGGATCTCTCCAGAGTTCTATCAAAGTTTGCTTATCATAAATCTGAGGCCAGCCGTATTGATGAATACGATCCCAATAAACGGCATGGATCAGAATTCTATAAAGACACACGGAACATAGGTTTGCATGCCCAGAACCGGATGAAAGAGTTGGGGGTAGACTTGGGGTCACAATTTGATGCGGTAGTAGATAAGGCCCGCTCCGGGGAATTGATTGATATATAGCCCGAAACCATCTCCGGGCTTTGGCGGGAGAAATAAAGGACTATATCCAAAGCGATAAAGAGGTCTTTGTCTATTTCAATAATGACCAGGGTGGCTTTGCGGTACAGAACGCCCTGGAGTTAAAGGAACTTCTAGCGGATGCCTAAAGGCTACTTGCAGGGCAAGGCCCTGCAGCTCTGGCAGCACAAGGTGCTGCAGCTACACTACGATGCCTAAATGCCGAGCTTGCCATAGAGATTCTTTATTGATCTCCAAAAAGATAGGTTTTTGTATAGACTGTATCCGGGGGAATTTTACTGAAGTCTGGCCCACCATACAAGCCGTCCATTGCCAGAGCCGCTTGGACTCTGGCCTACCACCCACTATTCCCAAGAGCCCCGCAGGGCTTAAATGTCACCTTTGTGTCAACCAGTGCCAGATAGCTGAAGGAGAGCGCGGCTATTGCGGGTTAAGGATTAATCGGGATGGAAAGCTGGTGGGTGGCGGCCCTGATGATGGCAATGTATCCTGGTACTATGATCCATTGCCCACCAATTGTGTAGCTGATTGGGTATGTGCTGGTGGGACTGGAGCAGGCTATCCCAAATATGCCTATAATTCAGGACCAGAACAGGGATACAAGAATCTGGCTGTCTTCTACCAGGCCTGCTCTTTTAACTGCCTCTTCTGCCAGAACTGGCAATATCGCCGCCTAAGTCATAGCCCAAGGAGGGTCCCGGCTGAGGCATTAGCAGACGCCGTGGATGAGAAGACGGCTTGTGTCTGTTATTTTGGTGGTGACCCTACCCCGCAACTGGCCCATTCCCTGGCGACTTCCCAACAAGCCCTGGCCATAACTAGAAACCGCATCCTCCGTATATGTTGGGAGACCAATGGCAGCATGAACCCTTCTTCTCTGGAGGCGATGGCAGACTTAGCCCTCCGTTCTGGTGGTTGTATTAAGTTTGATCTGAAGGCCTGGCATGAGGAAGTTAATCTGGCCCTGTGTGGTGTAACTAACAAAAGGACTTTAGAAAACTTCCGCTACTTAGCAGAGAGGGGCTTAGAAAGGACTCAGCCCCCTTTTCTGATTGCCTCTACCCTCTTGGTTCCGGGATATATTGATGTCCAGGAAGTAGAAGGTCTATCCCGCTTTATCGCTTCATTAAACCCGGATATACCCTATGCCTTATTGGCCTACCACCCACTATTCTATCTCGATGATCTGCCCACTACTTCCAGGAGTCATGCCCTGGAATGCCAGGCAGCAGCCGAACGGGCAGGGTTAAAGAGGGTCAGGATAGGAAACATCCACCTCCTGCGAGATAATTATTAATCCTGACCCGGCTCACAGATACCGACACCCATCAACCGCTGAGCACGCAGAGAACGTTGGATTCAGGTTTATGAAATGAAGTACTCAGGGTTCTCTGACAGGAGAAAATGTGGGGGGAAGACATGAGGAGGGGTTAGGGGTAGGACAGAAAGTAATTATTTCAGCTTTCTTCGGGAGTCTTAGTCTGGTATTTCTTTGTAATTCTTCTAAGATCAGGTGCTGGGTAGTATATTCCTGCTCCAGCAAGATTACCTGCTTACCCAGCCTATTTTCATTATTAATCAGGATGGGGGCCTGAAGATTAGCTGTTATCATGCCCGGGTCAGGGGGGATAGTGACTATGGTATGGACTGTCACGCTAGCTGGGTCATTAATTTCCAGGCCGGCTACTTCTTCCCGCGAGATCTTGACCCTATAATCAGGCCTAAAAATTAGAGGGTTTATGATGACAAAGGCCAGATAAGGGTCTTCTAAGCACTGAAACCACTGGAAAGGCATAGCTTCATCATATTTCAGTATGACATATTTGCGTAAGGTAGGAAACCCTATCAGCCCCTGGGTTAAGCTAATAATATCAGCTTCTTCTACCTCAATCTCCTCAAACTGCCGCGCTACAACTGGTAGTCTCAAATCTCTTCTCTCCTTTGTCTTACTTAACTTGACATTGTCACATTAAAATTGAACCCCTCCCTTGTTATCCTGAATAACCGTTCGGCCACTAAGAAGCTCAAAGCGTAAAGTGCAAGGTGTAAAATTAAGGTAATTATTCCTCAGCTTTGCACTTTTAGCTTTGCGTTTTACATTTCCTTGCGGTCCTTGGGCATTAGTGGCAGATAAGAGGCCTGCGTTATAATCTACTAAACTTTTTTAGCCATATGGTCTTAATGGTCTGGATGTTAGAAGAGCTTTTGGCAGCCAGTTTATTCTCCATTAAAATCCTGGCATAAACTTCTTCTCGATGAACCATTGTTTCTGATGGTGCCTCTATACCTACACGTACCTGCCCTCTTTTCACCTCTATAACTGTTACTTTTATCTGAGGGCCTATCTGAATACTCTCCCCTGACTTCCTTGTCAAGACCAGCATCTAGGTTGCCCTCCCTGGCAATATAAGCAATCAGCAAGACTTATCGTAAGCTGTTAGGGGTAAGGCGTAAGGAGAAATTTTTCTCACCCCTTACGCCTTACGATTATTTCAACTGCAAGCTGACGGCTGATAACTGAATGCTTACTTATTAGCGGAGGAAGTCTACTAAAGACTGCAGGATGACCCTTTTAGCTGCGGCCAAAGAGGCTTCATAGGCCAGTTGTTTGGCATTTAGCTCGGTTATAGCCTTAGCCATATCCATATCCTCAGTCCCTGATAGGAGCAGGGTAAACTCTGTTTCAAAATCTAGGGTCCTCTCCCGGGTGGTTTCTAATTGGTTGATTTTTGCACCGGCATAGGATATCTCACGTATGACCTGCTCCAGGGCACTATTCAACTCCCCTAACTGTGCGGCAATACCGGTGGAATTGTCATTTTCCAGGGCAGTCTTTAAATCACTCAAGATGGTAAAGATATCCTTTCCTCCTCCACTACCTTTAAATACCCTGTTACCGGAGATATTAACGACTACGGATACATCGGGGCTTATCTCTACCTTTATCTCGCCATCATCGCCAGAGTAAGCACCTGAGCTGTCAAATGGAGCAGTATTAGTCTTATAGCCACCAAATATATAGCGGTTATCCAGTTTGGTATTAGCCAGTTGAGCAACCTGATCAAATATTACCTGTATTTCTTGGGCGGCAACATCCCGGCTAAAGTCATCAGCGGTACTGGAAGCCTGTGCTATAGCAATTTCGTTGGCCCTTACCACCAGGTTCTTCAGGTTGGTTAAGGCAGTGCTGGTAATATTAAGCCAGTTTTTCCCTTGATCAATATTCCTCTTATACTGACCCAGGGATTCTAGGGTTCTTTTATAACTCAGTACCTGTGTGATACCAACAGGATCATCTGATGGCCGGTTGATCCGTTTGCCAGAGGCAATAGACTCTTGAATCTTCGCTATTTGGGTCTGGTTCTTAGTGAAGCCTTGAATAAAGTTGTTAATTAGTATTCGGGAAGTTATGCGCACGGCTTTACTCCCTTTTTTAGGTTATTGTAGGCCCAGATTTATCCGTACCTCCCAATAGCACGAATAAAATTGTGCCTACATTTTTATACCATTTCTAACAAGGTTTGGAATAATTCATCGGCCATGGTAACCAGCTTGGCTGCAGCATCATAGGCCTGCTGGAAAAGTATAAGATTAGCCATCTCTTCATCCAGCGATACCCCCGAGATAGATTCCCGGTAATTACTCAGTTGATTAACAATGGTCTCTTGATGCTCCAGGTTGCTGGTAGCTTCCTGGGTCTTACTGCCAACATATCCCACCAGGTTAGTATAAAATTCCGCAAAGGTAACGGTATCGGTGGACATAGTCAACTTACTTTGCAGGGCCGCTATACTCAAAGCAATGCTGTTATTACCCACACCATAATTACCAGTGCTAGGGTCTACCACCCCGGTAGCGATGTTATTGGTATCTCCCTCTATAACAGAATTTAAACTTATATCTAAGGCATTTTCACCGGTAAAAAAAGTATTTAACCCCAGCGCCAT
>MHDQ01000214.1 GCA_001803565.1 Nitrospinae bacterium RIFCSPLOWO2_12_FULL_45_22
ATAAATTGGCCGGGGTAAAGAATGCTTTATCACTTTTGCCCAAGTGCCGAAATTCTATGCTGAAATAGTAATGTTACCGAAACCCAGACCTAGCAAGGGTTTAGGCAATCACAAATATTGTGCCAAAGAAGGTCAAAATTATCTTTCAAATCTCTGTATAATAGTAGTTTGGGTTAATTTTTGTGTTTCGTATTATGACCCCAAGGGCAGGAAGGGATTATGGCACCGATCTCAGGGAATATTATTCAGGTAAAGGGGGCCCGGCAGAACAATTTAAAGAATATCTCCTTTGATCTTCCCCTGAACGAAATCACCGTCATAACCGGTGTGAGTGGCTCTGGCAAGTCGAGCCTGGCCTTTGATACCCTTTATGCTGAGGGGCAGAGGCGGTATGTAGAGAGTTTTTCCGCTTATGCCCGGCAATTTCTGGAGCGTATGAGCCGGCCCCTGGTAGATGAAATTCATGGTATCCCACCCGCTATTGCCATTGACCAGACTAATCCTATCAAGAATGCCCGCTCCACAGTAGGCACCATAACAGAAATAAGCGATTATCTCAAGCTCCTCTATGCCAAGCTAGGGCGGCTGTTCTGCCGGGGCTGTGGACAGGAGGTTTATAAAGACACCCCGGAAACCATATGGGATAAGCTATCTGACTCCCTCACAGGCCAGCAGATTATTATCACTTTTCCCGCACCCCAGGAGAAGGAATTATTGCCTTCCTGGAGGAGGTTAGGTTTTACCCGGGCCCTTTGCCGAGGCATCACAATTGAGTTAGAGAGCGGGTCAGAAGACCCGCTCCTACCCCCGGGTAGTGTTGGGTTTTCTGACCCAGCAAAAAAGGGAGATCCATATATGTTTGATTTAACGGAGGACAACTTACAGGTACTAAAGACTCAGGGCCAGGCCGATATTGATATTGTAGTGGACAAGGTTATCTTTACCAGACAGGAGCGGGGCCGGCTAATAGATTCCTTAGAGCAGGCCCTTAAGTTTGGCCAGGGGCACTTAACCATCCACGGACCAAACTCGGCCCTGCTTAAATTCAGCAGCATCTATCACTGCCCTAGGTGCGACATTAGATATAAGGAACCAGAGCCCAACCTCTTCTCTTTTAACAGTCCGTTAGGGGCATGTAGCCACTGTAGGGGATTTGGCCGCACCATTGACTTTGACTTGAACCTGGTCATTCCCGACCCCTCTAAGCCCCTAAAAGATAAGCCTATTAAGCCCTGGAATACCCCGGCCTATATCATGGCCTATGATGACCTGAAGAAGTTCTGCCACCGGCACAAGATATTCTGGCATACCCCCTTCAAGGACTTGCCCGGGGAACAGAAACAGCTCATTATTAATGGGACTACCGATTTTTATGGTATTAAAGGCTTCTTCGATTGGCTAGAGTCCCGAACTTATAAGACCCATGTCCGGGTATTCCTATCCAAATATCGCGGCTACTTCAAATGCCCCAACTGTCAGGGAACCCGCTTCAAGCCAGAGGCCCTCTTATTCTGGATCAATGGTAAGAATATTGCCCAGATTAATGCCCTAAATATCTCTGATGCCCTGGAATTCTTTAACCATCTTCCCCTTAGCCCATGGGAATATCAGGTTGCCCGCCTTATCCTGGAGGAGATCAGGGGACGATTAACCTACTTAAAGGAAGTGGGTCTCGATTATCTTACCCTGGATCGTCAGTCCCGGACGTTATCAGGCGGTGAGGTAGAGCGGGTAAACTTAACCACCGCCCTGGGTTCTTCTCTGGTCAATACGCTATATATCCTGGATGAGCCCAGCATAGGACTCCATCCCCGCGACAGCCACCGATTAATAAAGATATTACACCGCCTGAAGAGGAACAAAAACACTATTGTAGTAGTAGAGCATGACCCAGAGATAATTGCACAGGGCGATAATATCCTGGACTTAGGCCCGGGCCCTGGTGAGCAGGGGGGTCAGCTTATATTTTTCGGTAAATATAAAGAGTTACTAAAAGAAAAAAGGTCTTTAACCGGGCAATACCTGGCCCACAGGCAGACTATTCCTTACCCTGAGACTCGTCGGCAGCCCGGTAAGGCCGGCTGGTTAACCATCCTGGGGGCGCAAGAGAATAATCTAAAGAATATTGATATACGTATCCCTTTAGGCCTGACGGTCTGTATTACCGGGGTATCGGGCTCGGGCAAGAGCACCCTGGTGGAACAGATCCTCTACTTTGGCTATAAGAAACTCAGGGGAGAGGGGATAGGTATACCGGGTTCCTGTAAGGCTATTGAGGGTTGGGAGCAGATTAAAGATATTATCCTGGTAGATCAGGCCCCTATTGGCCGTACCCCCCGCTCTAATCCAGTAACTTATGTTAAGGCCTATGACCATATCCGGCAACTCCTGGCCCAGATGCTAGCGTCCCAGGAGCGGGGTTATACGGCCAGTACCTTCTCCTTCAATGTTGGCAATGGCCGCTGCCCGCAGTGTCGCGGTGAGGGTTATGAGAAGGTAGAGATGCAATTCCTGTCTGATATATACATTACCTGCCCGGAATGCCAGGGGACGCGATATAAAAAAGAGGTCCTGGAGGTCTATTATCGCGGGAAAAATATCTGGGATATCCTGAACCTTACGATAAACGAAGCCATGGATTTCTTTGCCGACTCGCCCCAGATAGTCCAACCCCTGGCGGTCTTACAGGATGTGGGCCTGGGCTACTTAAAGCTGGGACAGCCTATCAATACCCTTTCGGGCGGAGAATCTCAGCGCCTGAAGCTCGCCTACTACTCAGGGCGCCCGGCTGATGGCCATCATCTATACATTTTTGATGAGCCTACTACCGGCTTGCATCTCCACGATATCAAGGTACTACTCCGGGCCTTCCAACGCCTAGTGGATCGAGGGGCTTCCCTGGTAATTATTGAACATAACATGGAGGTGGTAAAGTGCGCTGATTACGTCATTGATCTAGGGCCTGAAGGGGGTGAGCAAGGCGGTTATGTGGTAGTAGCCGGCACGCCCGAGGAGATAGCCCAGTGCCCCCATTCATATACCGGTAAGTTTTTGCAGAAATATCTTAAGAAGATGCCTTATGCTTATCCTTCCAGTGAATCTCCTATCTTTTCAAAAGAAGCATCCATGCCTGGGCAAGGCACGAGGGACTATGAAAATGTCATTATAAAAGGCGCCCGCGAGCATAATCTTAAAAGTATTGACCTCAGCCTCCCCCGGGATAAACTGCTGGTAATTACTGGCCTTAGTGGGTCGGGCAAGTCCACACTGGCATTTGATATCTTGTTTTCCGAAGGGCAGCGCCGCTTCATTGAGAGCCTGTCGCCTTATGCCCGGCAATACCTGAAGCCGCTTAGCCGTCCCAATGTGGACTCTATCACTGGCATACCTCCCACAGTAGCTATTGAACAGCGCAATACACAGGCAGGGAAAAAGTCCACGGTAGCTACTTTAACGGAAATCTATCACTATCTGCGCCTCCTCTATAGCAAGATCGGGCAGCAGTATTGCTATAAGTGTGGTCTACCGGTTTCTTCCCAAACCCAGGAAGAGATCTTTGAGTCTATTAAGAAAACCTATGCTGGCAGAGAGATTGTCATATTGATCCCGGTGGTCCGGGCTAAGAAAGGGTATCATAAAGAGATACTGGAAAGGGCCCGGAAAGAGGGCTACCAAAAGGCCCGGATTGATAAAAAGGTAATGGAGCTAAAAGAAATACCCTCCCTGAAGCGCTACGTGGAGCACGATATAGATTTGGTGGCGGGTGAGCTGAAAATAGGTAGGGGGAAGGAGGAGAAACTGCATAAGGTCATCATGTCGGCCTTGAGGGCTTCCACTGCTGGCATATATATCGTATCAGAAGGGATGCCAGAACAACTCTTCAGCCTCAAAGGGGTATGTTCCCGGTGTGGGCTGAGCCAGGAAGAGCTAGACCCCCGCCTCTTCTCCTTCAACATCCGCCATGGCGCCTGCCCCCAATGCAATGGCCTGGGGTTTGTGGAAGACTTTGATCCGGGGCTTATCATACCAGACAAGAACCGCTCAATAAAAGATGGGGCTATCCTCCCATACCAGGGTGGGCCTTTCGATAGCCGCTTCCGGAACAAGCTCTGGCGAGATATTCAGGATAAGCTCCGGATTCGGATAGATATACCTATAAAGAAAATTAGCCCTGAGAAGCAAAAAGCCCTGTCCTGTGGCACCGCTGGTTTTGAGGGGATTATACCGCAGATGAGACGGCTCATGCGGGATAGTTACCATAACAGCCTGATAGGGCGCCTGGGGCAATTCTTGCGGGAAATAGAATGCCCGAAGTGCCAGGGACAGCGACTTAAACCCCAGGCCCTGGCGGTCAAGATTGCTGGTAAGTCCATCGCTGAGCTTACTGCCCTGACACCCAAAAAAGCCCTGGATTTCCTCTCCTCTCTATCTTTATCTAAGCGGGATAGCGCAGTGGCAGAAAATATCCTGCATGAGCTAAAGGTCAAGCTCAGGTTCTTAGAGGAGGTAGGGCTCTCTTACCTGACCCTGGAGCGTCGTGGTGATACGCTCTCCGCGGGCGAAGCCCAGCGGGTTAAGCTGGCAGCCCAGTTGGGCTCGAATTTACGTGGCGTATGCTATATCCTCGATGAGCCTACTATCGGCCTCCATCCCCGGGATAATCAGAGGCTGTTGGCTATCTTAAAAGAATTGAGAGATAAGGGTAATAGTATTGTAGTAGTAGAGCACGACAAAGATACCATCCTGAATGCCGACCTGATTGTGGATATGGGCCCGGGTGGTGGCAGGAATGGTGGTGAGATTATTATTGTAGGCAGTGTTGAAGAATTGAAAAGGAACGAGGGGTCCCTCACCGGTACCTGGCTCAATGGCCCTAAGCTTGTCCTGAACAACAGCGAAGGACCTTCCCTGGCACAAAAAGAGCAAGCCAGACAAACAAATTTTCTCCGGATAATAGGGGCGCAGGAGAATAACTTAAAAGATATTGATATCAGCATCCCTTTGGGGCGCTTTACCTGTGTGACCGGGGTCTCCGGTTCGGGTAAGAGTACCCTGGTTCAGGAGATAATTTATAAATCCCTGAAGAGGCATTTATCGGGGTATTATGGCCGGGTAGGAGCCCATAAGGCCCTCGTGGGATTTGAGCAGTTGGAGCGGGTATTAGAGGTTGACCAGACACCTATCGGCAAAACCCCCCGTTCTATCCCGGCATCGTATGTAGGTTTCTATGATGAAATCCGGCGCTTATTTTCTCAAATACCCGAAGCCCGTGCCCGGGGCTACCGCCCGGGGCGTTTCTCTTTCAATGTTAAAGGGGGACGGTGTGAGGCCTGCGCAGGCCAGGGTAAGATAAAGCTAGAGATGAGTTTCCTGCCCGAGGTCTATGTCCTTTGCGAGCAATGTCAGGGCAAGCGATTCAATAAAGAGACCCTGGAAATAACCTATAAAGAAAAGAATATAGCCGATGTGCTGGATATGACAGTAGAAGAGGCGGTAGAGTTTTTCCGACCCATACCCAAGATCTATCGTCCCTTATATATCCTCGAGGAACTGGG
>MHDQ01000215.1:0-850 GCA_001803565.1 Nitrospinae bacterium RIFCSPLOWO2_12_FULL_45_22
AATTGTATTTATAGATTCTGTTTTTTTGTATTGAGAAATTACCTCTTAGGAATATTGTTTTTTCACTTGACGATAACCTCAATAGGTGACCCCATTAGTTTCTTAGTAACAGTTCCCCCTCCCCTAACCCCTCCCACCAGGGGCGGGGAATACTCATTGTCCCCTTGTATTCCTCCCCCTGTCCCCCTCACTGAGGGGGAGAAAGGGGGAGGAGGGAGGTTTAGGTGGGGGTGAACAGTTACGGTTTTTATTTGTGCGATAAGGTTTTTTATGATCGTTTTGCAAGTCTCAATCCCCTCACCAGTAACTGTAGAGACAGGTACAATGGGTGCATCTTCCAGTAATGTACCTTTCAAAATATTTTTTATATCTTCCTGCACTATGGCCAGCCATTCATCAGTTACAAGGTCTTTTTTCGTTAAGGCAACAATGCCGTGCCGGATTCCCAGGAGGTTAATGATTTCCAGATGTTCGATGGTCTGCGGCATAATGCCATCGTCAGCCGCAATAACGAACAATACGAGGTTTATGCTGGTTGCGCCTGCCAGCATATTTTTAACGAAACGTTCGTGTCCCGGCACATCTACAATGCTGACCCTCTGACCTGAATCGAGGTCGAGATAGGCATAGCCTAAATCTATGGTCATCCCCCGCTGTTTCTCTTCAGGCAGCCTGTCGGTATCAATCCCGGTCAATGCCTTTACGAGGGATGTCTTTCCGTGATCAATATGACCTGCCGTCCCAATAATGATATGTTCAACGTGATGAGTATTCATGATTCGTGGAGACGCTGATTGTTTCATAAGTTTATCGTGTCAAGATTCATACTCGTTCCCAAACTCTCAGACTG
>MHDQ01000215.1:859-6295 GCA_001803565.1 Nitrospinae bacterium RIFCSPLOWO2_12_FULL_45_22
TCTCAGACTGAGGAATTCTTACTTTCCCCTCTTAAAAGGCTTGTCCCGTACTCCGATACGGGAAGGGACTAAGGGGGGTGTCCTTTACCCTCCCCTCTAAAAAGAGGGGTCGGGGGGTGTGTTCCTAGTATTCCCCTCTAAAAAGAGGGGATTAAGGGGTGTGTTTCTTCCGTTCTTCACAATCTTCAATAAAGCATCGAATTACTTGTAAAACCCCATCCGTATTTTTCATTGCATCTTCGTCGCAGAATCTCAGTACCGTTATCCCCAATTCCTTTAATCTCTCTTGTTTTAAGACGTCTTTCTTTACAATTTCTTCAAATGTATGAGTATAACCATCCAACTCAATAGCGAGTTTTAATTTGTTACAGAAAAAATCTAATATAAAATTACCAATTGGTTTTTGCCGATGAAAATCATACCCCATCATTTTCTTACTCTTCAAGTATTGCCAGAGTTTAATTTCTGATTTCGTACTCTTATTTCTCAATTTCCGTGCAAGTTCTTTGAGTTTTGGATGGTAATTTATCTTCACGGAAAACACACCCCTTGGAGGCTGTCTAAAAAGTCCATAAACCATACAAAAAGTAGGGGCTGAAAATCTTCAGCCCTTACATATGGTACGTTCAAAATACTTTTTGGACAGCCCCATAAAACACACCCCTTTGTCCCCTCTTTTTAGAGGGGAAAGCACGATGCTCCGTTAATTCGAGGGTTCAGGCTTCGTCGTGAGCAAAGCCGAACTGTTTCAACGTGAACCCGCTGGGGAGGCCACTAACGTTAAGGGTAACCAGCGGCGACATCCAAGCTCGCCCGTCAGGCCACCCGCGCTTCTCGCCGTCTGGTTGACCCGCTTGTTAACTGCATATTTTTGTTACACATTCAACTGCTTGGCCAGGATCAGACAATACCTTACATTTGTACTTTTTATCAAACCCAATATTATTCCTTGAAACTAAGTCTCTCAGACTATGCTCAGTAAAAAAATAATCAAAGTATGGTAATGCGGCTTGCGCATGGCGAAAATCTGACATGTCATTGGTTTTAACCTTCCTGTTAACATCTTGTCTAACTGAAGCATGCAGCCCTGCAGCAATAACTAATGTTGGGAAATAATTTCCAAGTTTGTTCTTTCTGAAAACATGATAAATAATATTTGCTATTTGTTTTCCTGAATTAGTAGCCTCCACCTCCTCTGTTGCTGGCTTGTAACCCTTTCCCTTTTCAAATAAATAAATCAAAGCGTCTTCAAACAGATGTGAGAAGAGATCTATTACTCCAGCAATCTCTGAGAGGAAAAGTTGCTTGAATGAATTGTTTTCATTGGCGTACTTAATTTTATTTTCATTTAGTTTATCTGAAATATCGTTATATTTAGGCATGGCTAAAATGTTTTCCATACCTATTACTCTTATCATGTCGGTTAAAGAAAGGGACCACATTTGGTCAAAAAATGCTTTCTGGATTACTAACGCCTCTTCTGGTGAGAACGGAGTTGATGTAGGGTGCGATGCCCCATATATATATGACACTTTTGACCAAACAAAAATATCAGGATGGCATACAGAGTTCTTGCCCTTAGTTGAACTGTGAATGAAATAAAGAATTTCGAATTTTATTCTTTCTTCAGTAGATAATAACGCAACCCCCCTTGATAAATCGTCTATAAGGCTGGCCGAAGCGCTGAGAGTTGAAGGGTCTGACTGTAGCAAACTTCATAAAAATTTTCGTCACTGATTGGGCAAATTAACTTACCAGCTTCCACTCCATTGTGTAACAGCTCCAAGAGTTTCACGAAATTCTTATTTTCTTGTCTTCCCAAAATGACATTTCTTAATTCCAGCCAATAATTTGTGTCCAGGTAAATTTTCTTGCAATTTTTAATTTCTTCTCCAAGTTGTAGCCTTAACCCCTTTGTATATTCCTCAAGCGATATGTTTGGTTCTTGACGATGTTTTTCAAAAGTATTGACGAATTTCATCATTTTCGAAGCAGTTAACAAATTATTATACAGACCTGTATATCCTGCTAAAAGCGAGATATACGAGAAAAGGCACGTTGTGTACCGGAATTAAATCATGCAATATGGTGACTGTTTCCACACTGCTTTTGCCGGTTCAATCCCCGCACAGGAATTCAAACTGGCGGGTGAATCCAACTCCTGGGTTCAAGTTGCAAACTTGAACCCACTTGGGGAGTCTTGCTCTAAATATTTAGTCCCTAATTCAGTCGAACGAAATGGCTGTAAGTGCCCATCTTTATTTAATACACGATAAAGAGGCATTATTTACTCGCCTTTCTTATGACTTCCTTTTCGATTTTGGGCGGAAGCTGCCAAAACCCAAGAGCACCGTTACAATAAATTGGCTCAATAGAGCGGGGATTTTTTAAAACAAAGCCATATGCACCGCCGAACCACTTCGATTTGGAATTTGTTACACAATCTACTATATCTACAAATCCGATAACTGCACCACGGGTTATGACTTTCAAATCAGGAATTTTCTTTCTATGATAATGTAGGAATAACTTTGCAGCTTCCTCATATTCTTTTATAGTCATTCCTTTTGCCGCATGAATAGCAACATTTCCTCGAAATAGGGTTGGCCAGTTTCTATTCTCTATATCTTTTCCAGCGAAAATAATTGCCCAAGCCCAAGGTTGCCTTACTGTTATAGCCTTCATATTTATGCCCTCATTTGCCACTAACAAGTTATTATACAGTCCTGTATATTCTGCTAAAAACGAGATATGCGAGAAAAGGCACGTTGTGTGCCGGAATTAAATTATACAAAATGGTGGCTGTTTCCACGCTGCTTTTGCCGATTCAATCCCACAGCGGGTTTGCAACCTGAACCCGCTTAGGAGAGGTACTCGCACTTCGGACATTCATGCGTTGCGTTCTGGATACTCACGAAGTCTCGTGGAACCGGTCTCATGTAGAACGGCTTCGCCTTGGTCGAACAGTTCGGGCAGGTGGGAATATCACTCGGCCTCGCCGATGAAGCAGATGAGAGTTCGGCCACCTGTGCTTCCAGTACCTGATTGCGCTCTCTAAGGGAGAGACGCTCCTCACTCAGCTTGATATTCGTTTCGTGAAGTTCCGCGTGTTCCGCTTGGATGTTAACGATTAGTGATTGAATGGTATTCAACTCTGCCGCCACCTTGCGATCCTGAATCCGGCTCACAAGCTGCGTGAGCAGGTCAACTACGTCTTTGATTGCACCCATATTCTCCTCCTCCTAACAAGTTATTATACAGACCTGTATATCCTGCTAAAGCGAGATATACGAGAAAAGGCACGTTGTGTGCCGGAATCAAGTTGCATACGCGAATCCGCTTAAAAGATATTTTATGGTGAACCTTCCGCAACGATTTTGATTTCATCCTCTGTCAATCCGTACAGTTCGTACACCAACTGATCAATCTGGCGGTCGGTGGCGTCAATCTGACGCTGGATGACGGTCTTGTCATGATCTGTCTTTGCCGATGCTGATCGCTTATGCAGTTCAAGCATCTGTCTAACAAAAGCAACCACACTGTCATGGTAAGACTTGTCCGATGGGTTGGAGGAATCAATTGTGCGAATGGGAATTTGTGAAAAATACATTGGTTTGTATTCAAAATAACCACCCTGTTTAGTAGAGGAAATCGAATGCATAAAGAAATCAGCCACTCTTGAATTCAATGTTCCAAGCAGGTATAAATCGCCTGTGACTATTATAGACGTTTTATCATTTGAGTAAAAACCAGTATCATCCAATGTATATGACGCATTTTGAACAATACACGGAACAATTATCTTTGGTTTTTCAAACTTAGCGTAGTAGTCAACTGCATCTTGAATTTCATACCATTTATAAGTTCCTGGTTTTCTTCCTTTCCAATTACTGCCTTTCCAGCCCTTCGGTTTTGGCATAAGTCGTTCTTTATACTGACTTAAATATTTTTCTATGGCAGGATATTTTTGGATTTCGATCCCGCGTCTGGTAAAAATCAAGAATTGATTGCCCGTTGGCGGTTGATAGCGTTTAATATCCCGTCCGAGCAGGAATGGCTTTATAATCTCTTTGCTTTTAGTGTCTTCAGAAAAAAGCTTATTTCTTGTTTCTTCATCTATCACAAATGCCTCATTGAGGCCTGTCTTAATACCATAGTAGATTTTACCCTTTACGTATTCTTTTAAAGGAACTCCGGTCTTTTTCAGCTTATTAAGCAGCGCAGAGCTTCGTTCATCTGTGAGCGACCAACCCGTATCATCAAGGGTGGATAGTTTTACAGAATGGCGGTTTTCTTTTACATAGCCTTCCAGACTTTCAAATTCAAGTGTTTTTACCTGGGTTGAGATAAAGGCGGATGGAGGTTTATCTTTCCCAATAACGAGGATGCAGGGATACGTTGTAGCTTGCTGGAATACAGGCAAATCTCCAAAATCTACAATTTGCGCAATACATTGTCGCTTTAACCACTTTCTGAGTGGTTCACCATAATTAGCCCGCATCCACTTGTTTGCAACTATGTAACCGAAAATCCCTTTATCCCTGAGCAACGAAACACCTTTCTCAATAAAGTACGCATAGAGGTCGGACATTCCATGATATACCGTGTATTTATGTTGGAAATATTCTTTCAGGTCGCCTAAGCCTTCTTGCCTTACATACGGCGGATTCCCGATTACCGCATCAAACCCGCCATTTTTCATGATTTCCGGAAATTCCTTTTCCCAATCGAATGGATTGACCTTGCGACGTTCCTCGTCTGACAAAACACCATTACCCGCTAAATGGGTTACAACCCCCTCACCCCCTTTTCTAAGGGGGATATCTGGATTCCCCCTTAACAAAGGGGGATTTAGGGGGTTGTTATAAAAATCCGTGCCGATGAGTGAATTACCGCACTTGATGTTATTGCCGAGGTCTGGCAGGGCGCGCTCGTGGAACATTTTGAGTTGCTTTACAATGGTCTGTTCAGATTCCCCTTCCAGCACTTTGAGGAGAAGCGAAAGCTTCGTTACTTCCACGGCCTGTGGGTCAATGTCCACACCGTAGATATTATTGAGGAGGATACGTCTGCGTTCAGCGGTAGTCAATTGCCAATTTCGGATTTGGGAATTCGGATCCCCGATCTGAGTCGAGGACAAGTTTCGGACTTCGTCGTGAGCGCTCAGTCGAACGATTTCGGATTTTCCGGATTGGTACAGCGCAGGTGTGCGGCCGGTTGCCCATTTTTCAGGGTCATTGGCTACGTACCAGTCACGATGCCAGTCGAGCAGGTATTGATATGCGCCCAGGAGGAATGAGCCAGAACCACAGGCGGGGTCGAGGATTTTTAGTTTCGATACATATTTTGGATTTAGGGGATTAACAACCCCCATTTCCCCCTTTGTTAAGGGGGACTTCACAACCCCCTTACCCCCTTTGCTAAGGGGGATTTTCC
>MHDQ01000216.1 GCA_001803565.1 Nitrospinae bacterium RIFCSPLOWO2_12_FULL_45_22
TGACCGAAGACCGTCCCCTTTATTCAGATATTGACAGGATATATCAATTGATCAGAAATAACTATCAATTGATTGAAAGCGCCCTATCCTAAGTTTTCAAGGGACACTCCCCATCTGTACAAGAACTTATTTCTGGTTTATCTTTTTCGTAGATTCCTTACTCCTATAACCCTGCTATTGATGCTATTCAATGATTGGTATGCCTGAAAGTACTCTATGATTTGTGTGCTCGAAGGCCCCCTTCGCTCGGGGTTAACGGTGAGCCTACGCTACGACGCTACGCTAACGACCTAAATCAGCGGTGGCTATTAGCCATCCGCTGGATTTTCTTGTTAGCCCATCTCTTTAATCATTCTTTCATATTCATCATGAGTGCCAATCCATACCCAAATGAAGTCATTACCATCTTCAACTGCGAGTGCTCTGTGATTCATTCCAGCTCGCACTGACCAAAACTTACCGACTTTTTTAAAATGAAGGGATGGATGTGAAGGATTAATTTTAAGTAGCTCGAAGTTCTTTTTCGATATCTTTTGGACAGGTTCTGGTAGGTTCTCAAAGCATTTCCAGAAACGGGCTGTTGTCCGATGCATTTAAAGTTCCTTGAGCTTTCCCTTCGCTTTTTCATCAAGGGCTTCCCTGATCAGAAAATCCAGTTTTCCTGCCTCTGAATCGGCTTCAATCTGCCTATCCCATTTTTCCCAATCCTTTTCAGAAAACCACTTTCTAAGGCGAATATATTCCTCTTCTGAGAGGGATTCAATTGCGGACTCGATTTCCTCTGCTTTTGACATATCTAATCTACCCCCTTTCTATAAAGCCTTTAAATTCAGTCCAATATCGTAAGCTTGTTTTAGATATTCTGGTTGTTTTAATACCGATCCTTTCTCCATTATATCACTAAAGGAAAACATATTTAATATTTTAACACCAAGACAACCCAGAAGGCGATTATAAAATTCCACTAATATTTTAGATTCATCATCCACTTTTTTTTGATTCATAGGCGTTATAATAATAGCCTTCTTCCCTGCGGTCAATTCCCTGTTCTGTAAATGATAGTAAAAGAAAAGTCTGTCAAGAAATGTTTTCATCAATCCCGTAACCCCGCACCAGTAAAGAGGAGAAGCAAGTATCATTAATTCTACAGCGTTGATTTGATTACGGACTTCAGTCATAGCATCTTGAAAATTACATTCGGATTTTCGGCATCCTTCATTTTTGACCAAAAGTAGTTAACAGTTTTAAAGAGCAAAGTATTTTTTATGATATTTGGGTGAAAAAATCAATAGTTCAAAGAACTTTTAAGAGGGTTGATCTACTAAGAGATCAACCCAATGTTGCTTCAATTTTTTACCAGTAAATATCTCAATGGGGGCCTTACCCTTTCTTTTGCCATCAACGAATCTTCTATGATTATGATAGAACATGATCAGGTTTAGGGCTTCCTGGGTTATATTGCCTTTGCAGGAGTTGAGGTAACGCCCCGCTTCATCCGCCGCGGTACGCGGTCGGCTGGAAGCGGTTGTTAGGCGGATATACATTACTTAATTTACCACAGCCGATCAACAGGATAGGCATCAAAGGAAGGATCTGCACTCAGAACAGGAAGCCGCTCAAACATGGACTGCCCGACCAGCAGCCGATCAAATGGATCACGATGGTGAAAAGGCAGCGTGGACACAACAGTAATATGGCCCATCTTGATGTCCAGCAATCCAATGCCGTTAATGCTAAGCTGCTGCGGAATAAGCACATCGAAAGGTTGAGCCAAGCTGAGTTTGCCGAGGCTGAGCTTAATGGCCATCTCCCAAAGGCTGGCTATGCTGAATAGCTTCTCGTTACTCCTATCTTCGATCAGCGCCCGCGCCTTCTCACTAAGTTTCGGGCTGCCCATGATAAACCAAAGGAAGCTATATGTGTCCAGCAAAAGCTTCATTTCATGTACTCGTTGAAATCCTCGAGCGGATCATCGAAGTCATCGGACATAGTGACTAACCCTCTCGCGCTCCCAAACTGGGGGCGCGGCTTGGTCTGCGAAAGCGGCGACAATTTAACGACGGGTCGATCGTCTTTCGTAATGACGACTTCTACCCCACTCATCGCCTCCTCAATCAAATCAGGCAGATGCATCTTTGCCTCATCGATATTTACTTGATGCATGATTTACAACCCCCTTTCTCCTACCTCAAGGATGCTACTTCACAAGTATAACACACCAAAAGGAAAGGCACTTCAGCGAATAGTTAGGCTAAACCACCTCACGCATCAGCGGCGAGCGAAGCGATTCCGCTGGATGCGGTTGTTAGGCTCACTCATCATCTTGTTCAGGTCTGCCCAGCACATCCATGGCTCCATGGATGACAGCCAGAACGTCAATCTGGTCTGCCTTTATGTGGTAGATGATACGGAAGGAACCTTCGATCACTTCGCGAATCTGGTCAACATCATATTCGGGGACTCTACGGCCTGAGAAAGGGAATTCGGCAATTTGTTGAGATCTTCGGGTAAGCCGATCCACCATGCGCCTGGCATATTCGGGCGAATCCTGAGCAATCTAAGCATAGATGGCGCCAAGATGCCCTTCCGCTGTATCGGTCCAGTGGACTTTCATTCCGGTAAACCGTACTTCGCCCGAACCTCTTTCACGTCTTTGGTCCGACCTGCTTTGCTGTCGGCCAATCCGCGCTCAACCGCCTCCCGGACGTAAATCTCCCGCATGAGATCATCCCATGTGGCGTTTGGTGGCATCCGATCGATGATCCTGTGGGCTTCTTCCTTTTCCATGATTATTGACATAGCATTCTCTCCTTCTTTCTTGTCATAGAATAGCACCAAACTGAGCTGACTTCAATTTATCCCAAGCCAGTGGGTAAGAGGGAGGCCGTAGCCACCCCTCCCCGGAGTATCATTGCCTGGCTCCTTCAACACAGTCCCTCTTCCCCTATATTTGCTGAGCGTTGGGCTACCCTAGCTGCATAGCACTCTGAACGAGAGTTCGAGCAATGACTTCTGTACAGAGACGAATCCGCACAGGTAGGCTTCGGAGTTATTTCATCACCTCCTCACCGTTTAAAAAACTAAGCGAGAATACCCTGCGTCTCACGGGAACGATTGAGTTCAGCCGCCGCTGTAAAGCGGTCGGCTGGAATGAATTGTTAGGCTAATTAGCTATATATATCCTTATATTTCTTACTCTGTCTGTGGGAGTTACGTCTTTGGAGAGAATGTATATAATGTCTGCCATAGATTTGTCAGCATGCTTCTATCATAATCTGTAAGTCGTCCTAAACGACGGGAAATATCATGCTTCTCCAAGCAGGCAATTTTCGCCAGCCGTACCCACGACTCTTTCAATAGGCCACTCATCGACCAGTCTCTCAACCTGCAGTCACCTTGTCCAGATCGTTCTATTGTGGTTATGGGAGCCAGAACGACATCTGCATCACCGATGTCTAAAACTACGAGAGCAGGGCGTCTCTTCCTCTGGCTAGTGCCGGATTGTGGGAAATCTACCAAAACAATGTCTCCAAACTCATAGTTCATCATAGATAGCATCCTGATCATCGTATGCTTCTAAGAAGTGCTTCTTTGCCGCTTCCCGCCAAATGTGATCTTCTTCTCTCTTATCTGAGATGGAGATCTGAATATATGCTCCCGGTTGAACAGAAATCGGTTGACTCAACTCTAAATGCGTTGGGTCCAAAATCTTTGCATTGATAATCTTCATTGATTACTCCTCCTTTAAAATTCAAGATCCGATCCCACATATATTCTTTTAAATCTAGCTTTTTTGTTCTCCTTTGTCTAGAAATATGTATATGTAAAGGAATGTTTCAATACTCAAACTGTACGAATTGCCGTTGGCCACATGAACATCCAACTGTAATATACTGATCTTTAGAACTACCATGTGCAGATTTCTCACTAGCGTATACCCGTTTAAGTGGTTTTTCGGCTTGTGTCTGTTATTATTGGAAAAATAACGGAGAGAGCCAGGTTAATCAGAGTTAATCAGGGATATTCCCCATAGGTAGCTCCCCATGTGTACTTACCAGCGCCAGAGGGCTACACAGAAAACGATACTTAAAGCCAATAATAGATTAGAGTAGGCCAGGACTAAGAAAAGTTTCTGATAAGGAAAATTACCCGGCCCGGGAGCCGCTCCCGTTATGCTAGTAAGTACACCTATTATGGGGAATTTCTCTAAGGGTTTTTCTCCATGAGGCGATTGAACTAGTGCCTCACCCAGTTCTTTACCGGCTTCATGCCGCTGCATATGGGCTCCAGTTTTCCAGAGACGGCTCTGGGACAGGTCATAAACCCTGCCCCACACCGCCACATATATTCCCTTGCCCTCCTTACCAGCAAAAGTTTCCAACTCTTCCAGGGTAAAGATTTTCTGGACTGGCTGCAGCGGTTGGCCTCCTTTATACCTTTTGAGCCTCGGATTGATAACGAAGGTTACCAGGCTAGCTGAGCATAGCATAAGAAGAAAAAGGCTACTCTTAACTAACAATATCTCCCCAAAGGTAGTAGAAGTTAATTCCGCTAAAGAATTTAATTTGGCTATGGATAGATAGATACCTGTGCTAACCAGGATAATAATACAGGCCCAACTGTAGACTATCTCTTTGGTAGGTATACCACCCTCTACCGTACGGGGTGAGAGTATCAGGTGGATAAAAAGGATTGCTCCTAGCCAGGCTACAGCGGCGGCCAGGTGGAGCCACCCCACTGTCAGTTGGAGGCAACGTTGCCATATATAAGCCCGGGCAGTAGGGATAGGCCAGCGGTGTCCACGAGTGCGAAATGCCTCACCGGTGCTATTTAATATGCCACCACCGCCTGGGTCTATATGACAGCCCTCACAGGGTTGGTTGGTCTGAATGGCATATTCAGGATGGCTGGCTGTTTCGACTGGTAGGAATAAAAAAATAGAGGACAGGGTTATTCCAAATATAACCCAGGAACTTCTACGAAAGATTAAACCAACTCCCTCAATCAATTGTCCTGTACGCATTCATGCAAATCCAAGCATGAACCTCTCGATAATTATTGGCATCCTTCATTTTTCCAATTAACATTTTAACCCATAAGAGTGTAAGCAAGAGGGGATAAGGAGATAGGAGAGATAATGGAGATAAAGAAAATAGCCTGATATTTCCCTATTCTCATAATCTCCAAATCCCCTTTTCTTACACAGGTTAACTACTATGTTCTTCCAAACCGTTAACTACTTTTGGTGAAATATGAAGGATGCCATTCTTTATACTAATTCCAATTGGAGCATCTCTAGAAAGGCCTCGATGCGGGTACGGAACTGCCCGGCCGGGATAGTAATGTCGAATTCAAGGAAGAGGCTCGGTATGCCTAACTTCTCTTTCAATTCTCGCATTATGACCGGGTTATCAAACTCATGGGGGTCACAAAACTTCTGCTGGATAACAATAGCTCCTTGTACCTGGTAATCCTGTGCTAACTGCATTATATGAGGGAGCCTCAGCCGCGCTGGCCAGTCTTTCTGCGGACAAGGGGGACGTTCCAGGTAGCGGGCAGCAATAGCCCCCAGGCGATCTTCTCCGTTAACCACCTCATTCCAAAAATAGCGGCTGCCGGTACAATGCTCATCTATCACTACCGTCGAACCAAGCTCTTCAGCCAGTCTTATCATCTCGGTATCATCATCTTCACTGCCTATCAGCATCAGCCGGATACCCGGGTCGCGGCTATTATCCCTTTCAGGCAACTCCTGTAAGGTCTCTGCCAGCCACTGGTTATGCTCGGTCTTATCGGCAAAATGGCTCGAAAGGACCATCTCCATCGCTTCTACCCCGGAAACAGGAGGTGCTTCCGCCTTGCGCAACTCATAAATCTGCCGCATGAGCCTTCTGTTAGTATTGAGCATGTCAATCCCCCGGTCTAAATCTCCTTGAGAGATAGTCTTACCAGTCCACTCTTCCAGAGACTTCATAAAGGCCGCGAACTCCCCTTTAAGAAAGGGTTTAGCACTGGGTGATTGTACTGTAGCAGGCATAGCTATAAAATAGCTGTAGGATAGCGGGATATGCATTTCCCAGCTTGCAAAAGTCTGCCGGATATGCATACAACTATGCCCTATGGTTATGCCATCTAAATAGTCATAACGGCTCAGGAGGCCCTGGGCTAAACAGTCCCTACAAAAGGGGCAGAACATTGGGTAGATGTGGGGATCGGTTACATCCTGGGGCTCATGGCTGCCGAGGACCCTTACCGGGAGGATTCCAGCGGCATAAACAATCTCTTCCGGGATATAGGTGCAGAAATAACCTAATATCTTTCCCCCAGTACGCTCTTTCCATGCCCGGGCATATTGATGTCGGCTCTGTACTACTTCATGAAACTTTTCCATAGCTTACCTCCTATTATAATTGTTCTGAACTATGATCGAATAGATATTATCTACCTCGGAATACCGGCTTTCGTTTCTCCAGAAAGGCGCTTACCCCTTCTTTCTGGTCTTCGGTAGCCATAAGGTAGAGCATAACGTCCAGGGAATGTTTATACTCCTCGCCACCCAAAAAGCGATTTACTGAGGCCTTGTAGACCCGCAGGGCAAGGGGGGCAACGTTCATCAACTTTCCGGCCAATTCCATACAGTTGTCCATCAGTTGTTCATGAGGCACAACTTTATTAATCAGTCCAATCCGTAAAGCCTCCTGG
>MHDQ01000217.1 GCA_001803565.1 Nitrospinae bacterium RIFCSPLOWO2_12_FULL_45_22
GGTCATGATTTCCGAGGAAAGATACCCATTTTATTATCGGCCCTCTTTACCGGAGTATGTGGCGGGCTTGATAACAGAGGAAAGGCTATGGGCCAGGCCAAAAGATTTTTATACCCAGCATAAGATAGAACTTCAGTTAGACCAAAAAGTAGCAAAGGTCCTCCCGGCCGAGAAACTGGTTTGTTTAGAAGATGGGGAAAATATATCTTACGATAACCTCCTTATTGCTACAGGTGGAAGCCCCGCTCCGTTCCACTGTCCGGGCTGGGATGCCGAGGGTGTAGTACATCTTAAAACTTTAGCCGATGCAAAGAAGCTACGAGAGAAGGTACAGGATGCCTCGGCTGGTGTAGTAATAGGAACCGGGATACTGGGATTAGAATTAATTGATACCTTTATCAAGTGCGGCCTCGTTACCCATTATTTGCTAGCGGGAGATAATATCTGGCCTGCGGTACTGGATGAAGAGGCTTCTGCCGTAGTAGAAAATAGCCTGAGCAAAAGGGGAGTAAGCTTATACAAAAGGGCTAAAATAAGGCATATCGGTTCAGAGAATAATAAGGTTAAAGAGGTACTGCTAACTACCGGGGAGGCTATCTCCTGCCAATTAGTGGGGGTGGCTATAGGCCTACGACCCAATATTGAGATGGTCAGATGGTCAGGCGTCCAACTCCGGGGGATGATCTCTGTCAACCGTAGGATGGAAACGAGTATCCCCAGGATATTTGCTGCCGGGGATGTAGCCTTGTGCTATGAGATACCAGGAGAGGCTAGCCGCTGCCTTCCCCGGTGGTATCGGGCCTGGAAACAGGGAGAAGTAGCCGGGATGAATATGGTGAGTATAGAAGCCGATTATGAGGAAATACCTATCTGTGCGGCCTCTACCACGATAGCCGGTATCAATCTCCTTTGCCTGGGCAATCCCCTTCCTCCCGAAGGGGCGGTTAAGATACTCTCAGGAACGGATCGAGATAAAGGGGTCTATAAAAAAATAGTCTTAAGGGATGGTCAGATAGAAGGGGCCCTGTTTATTGGCGATGTCCGGGGGGGGGCGAAAGTGGCCCAACTAATGCAGGAAGGCCACGCCATAACTCCATCAGAACAAGCCGTTATCCAAGAGCTGGTCATGGTTGATGGGGCTGGGGCAGCTATGGCTATTTGCCCCATTTGCAAGATGGAAATTAGCCCAGCCGGTTGCCCTGCTTGTGGCCAGTAATGCCTTAGCTTTTCTCCCATGACTAATGACCAATGACCTAAATATGATGAAGTTGGAAGATATCTTCAGAGGACAACCAATCACCTCTCTTTACGAGATAAATAATTTACCCCAACCAGATAAGGAACGTATTTATCTGAACCTTATCCCAGAGAGACTATTTAGCCGGTTTGAGCTTGACCCCAGGACTCTCCGGAATAAGGAAGAAGCAAAGGTAATAAAATTCTATTGTCCGCAAGGCATGGGTTTTGTCTCTATTGAGGTAAAATGCCGGCCAGAAGATGAAGACCCAGTCTTTATCTTGGACTTAGAAACTACTAATCTCTCCCAGGTTGAATTATCTTTCTTATCTTTTAATGACCCTTTTTCTGATCGCTTCAATATAGATCGGGATGAGGAGGGAAGGAGGAATTTTTTAGGTACTGGCCGGCGAAATATAAAGGAGGAAGAGCGGGCCTGGGTAGCGGGTTTAACCCCTGGTCAGGTACGGAAAGGCATAGGCTTGCTTAGAGATTTTTTTGAACTAATGGAGAAATTCATGCAGGCACTGGAAGGTAACCTTTATCTGCTAGAGCCCCTTTTTTATCACAATGCCATTACCTATGAAAGATATGGTTGTGGCTACTTAGAGGGGAAACCCCGCATGGAAAAGATCCACCAGGGCTTTACCTTTGGCGGTGAGCTATTTGACCGCCTGGATGGCTCCAGCCCGTTTCGACAAAGGGGGTTTGAAAAGACGGTCCGGGGCAGGAGTTGGGCTATCCATGATGGTATCTTACTGGAGCCCTGGAAGAGTCCCAAAATGTACAAAAAAATCGGGCAAGACCTGGGTATCTCTACCTTCCCAGACGCTATTTTTTGACCTCGCGACCTAACTGCTTTTCCACGGATTCTATTTTCCCCGTTAATCGCCCCTTTGCTCCCTCACGATAATCTGTCTTTATCAGGGCACTAACCCGATGGCAGTCCTGTCGCATGGTCTCAAAACATTCCTTTATAACAGCAAATATTTCATCCCACTCCCCTTCCAGGACAGTACCCATAGGCCCTACCTGGTAGGATAATCCGCTCTTATCTATTATATCTATAGACCTGGCCACATACTTACTCACACTCTCCCCTTTGTCTAAGGGACTCATGCTGAATTCTACCAACATAACCAAATCCTCCCGTAATTTTTAAGTACCGTAAGCGGCCTCCTTTCCTTTATTCTTCTATATTACTTTATCAGTAACAGTTCAGCCCCTATCGAAAATGAATGTCATTCCGACCCCTTCGCCCCTGTCATTCCGAGCGAAGCGAGGAATCTTTTATTGGAGCTCAGGGTAAACTCCGGGAGGAATCCTTGTTTCGACGATAGGAGAAATCTTCAAGCCTCCGGTCTCGGAAAGATTTCTCGCTGCGCTCGAAATGACAAAGAACCTGAACTGTTACCTTTATCATATCATATCATAAAACCGATCATTCGAGAGGTTTTAGTTTTCAATTTTACGTCATACTCCATATTCACCCAAAAGTAGAAAGAGAATGAAAGAGTATAATTCCATGTTGTAGCGGAAGCCTTGAAGGGAAATGTATTTACACTCCCGTAGGACGGGCGTCTCGCCCGTCTAAAGCGACTTTCACGTAGCCCGGCTCTGGTTAGAAGTCTACTTGACTATGCCTATCCATTGGGATACCTTATCTTTACGATAGCATTGGAAATGTATGCAGGGACTACGATAAATATCTCTCTGGGATCTATTCATGGCTAGAGGAAGGATAAAAAAATGGTCGTTGGGTAGTACTCTGGTAATAACTCTCGTTTGTATGAGCGGATGGTGCTATGCTGGGGATATGTTCTGCAAGATGCACCCGGGCTCTATTTGTACCTGTCCGGAGTTTTGTAAGCTATCTTTTCCTGCCCAACCTGAATCTGGAGATAAGGGACACGATTCTTGTCAGCGTATTTCTCATACCAGACCAGATAAGTCCCTTAAAGAGCGTACCGATACGCAATCTGTCCGTGATCACTATTGTTGGTTAATCAATCCGGATTGTGGTGGGCCTCTTCGGACCAATAAATTATTCGCCCAACCTGATACATTGCTTATCCTACCTGCCTACGCAAACACTTCTCCTACTTACCAGTTCAGTAAATTTTTCTTGGATGATCTAATCCTTCCCCTAAAAATCTGTTTGGAACCACCATCTCACCCACCTGAGAGTATCTCCTGATTGTATAAAGCGTCATTAGTCACTGGTCATTAGCTTGACATTATCACATTAGAAACCGATGCCTTCGTAGAGAGGGGGGGCCATTCTTATCCCGCTCCTGAAACAAGTTCAGGACTGGTTTTAAGGCGGGGTTAGAAAACTCCACTTATCGTTCTCTACAGGGAAATGTGACCGTGTCAAATTACTCCAGCTTTTTGTTTTACACTTTTATTTTAGCTCGATCTTTGCCTGTTTGTCTTTGCGTCCTTTGTATCTCGGCAGTGAAGAATGTCCCAAGATAGCGATAAAAGTGGAGGAGATCATACTATGCGAAAAATCTTTCTTATCATCCTGGGAACTATTTTTTTGCTAGTATCTAAGCCGGCCTTTTCCCAGGAAGGAGAAGGTTCGGGGAAAAAGGTCTTGAAGCTCGAAGAGATAAAGGTTATAGGGGAGAGGATAGAGTCTAGTCCATATCCTGCTTCGATCATAAAGAAAGAGGATATAGAGGAATTTACCGCCCGGGATGCCGGTGAGATGCTCCGGAAGGTAACAGGACTTTCAGCCGTTCGCCGGGGGGCTATTGGTCTAGACCCGGTCATCCGGGGTCTCAAGGAAGACCGGATTACCTTATTATTTGATGGGACCAGGATGTATGGTGCCTGTCCGGGCAGGATGGACCCACCATCCATGCATGTAGATATTGACGAACTAGAGGGCCTGGAGGTTATCCGGGGGCCCTACTCGGTCATCCAGGGGCCCGGGATAATGGGTGGTGTGATCAATCTCATAAAAAGAAAGCCGACAAGGTTTGAAGAGTTTGAAATCCACGGAGAAATAGATTCCGGCTTTGATAGCACGGCCTCTGGTAAAAAGGGCAGGCTTACGCTTTGGGGTGGGGCTAAACCCTTCGATTTTCAACTGAGTACGGGTGGGAAAAATTATCGTGACTACCGCTCTGGCGATAGTAAGGTGCATGACTCCCGTTTCAGGGATATCAATTATGACCTTAGGGTCGGTCTTAACCCTACCCATATGCAGCGGCTGGAATTTGGTTATGGACAGGGATTTGGCCGAGATATGCGCTACCCGGCGTTGGCCATGGATGGACGGGATGATGATACGGAAATGTATAGCCTGGAATATTCTTTTAAGGAACCCTTACCCCGCATGAAATACCTCTCCGCTAAACTCTACCGGAACCGAGTAGACCACCTGATGGATAACAAACATAAACCGACCTTACCTATGATGTTTATGCAGACCGATAGCCATACGGATACCTATGGTGGCAAGCTGGAAACAGGTTTTAGCTTTGCCCCCTGGGGATCTCTAATCACTGGCATAGATTTTTATGAGCTATCAGCAGATAACAATCGGTTAATGATCCGAGATATGCCTATGACCATGTGGTCAAAGATATGGCCCGAGGCATATATAAATGATTTAGGAGGATTTATCGAATACCAGCTTGATCCTTTTCCTAAACTGAGTACTACTCTGGGTTTTAGGGCTGATGGAGTAAGGGCCGATGCCCAGCAATCTTCTCCCCAGGGGGAGACCAATGTCAGTGGTAACCTGGGACTAATATACCACCTGATGGATAATATTGATTTGAGAGGCTCTCTGGGACGTGGAGTTCGAACGGCCAACCCGAATGAGAGATACTCTAATTATTTTATTAACACAGTGGATAACTATGATTATCTGGGAGACCCGGAGCTCGACCCAGAAAAGAGTCTCCAGCTTGACCTGGGGCTCCAGGCCAGGTTTCAGCGACTCAATATCAACCTTTCAGCCTTCTATAACCAGATAAACGACTATATAAGCGGGAAGATCAATCCTAACCTGCGCCCCACGACTACAGGAGCCAGGGGTGTTAAGCAATATGTCAATATTGAACGGGCTACCCTGCGGGGGGTTGAACTAGCTGGTAGGTTGTTGGTAACACCAACGGTTTCCCTGTTGGGTAACCTGGCTTATACCTGGGGCAATGATGAAGAAGCTGATGCCCCGCTACCGGAAATACCGCCTCTAGAAGCTAATTTGGGGCTTAGGTATGATGATCTGGAAGAGAGGTTCTGGATCGAGATGGATGCTAGAGTTGTAGATGATCAGGACCGGGCAGCCCGGTCGTTTGGGGAAGATCAGACCGGGGGTTTTTCTACCTTTGGGGTACGGGGTGGTATCCACCTCCAGAAAGGTTACGAGCTAATAGTAGGGGTGGAAAATATCTCTGATAAAAAATATCATGAACATCTAAACCGAGCCAATTTACCTGAACCAGGAATTAATGTCTATGCCTTAGTAAAGGCAGGGTTCTAGCGTTTTTCTGAAAATGACCTTTTCTGGCAGGCGAGACGTCTGTCCTATGGTTAGGCGTTTCGCATGACTAATTTTCTTTTTCCTATGTGGTCAAAAGACTGGGTAATGAAGATATCTCTTCTGGTTTCTCTAATGGTACATGCTTCCCTTTTCCTGGCAACCATAGGGAAAAGGCAACTATCTCTTGATATGAGGGAAATAGTATATATAAGGATAATTGCTGACCATCCCTCCACTTCAACCGGAAAAATCAAGCAGTTGCCAGTATATACTTATCCGCTCCATAGTAAAATGGCCAGGGTAAAGCACCTCAAAGAGAAATCCCCCCTCCAAAAGGAGGTTAGCAAAAAAGCAGAAAAGAGGAAGTCCAAAGATAATTTAGTGACACCCACACAACCTGGGTCTCGTCCAGGGTTGGTTTCGGAACCAAAACCGGCCCCTAAACCCACTGGTACTGTCTTATCTGGAGTTAGTTATAAACCTCAACCACCAGTCCTCTTTCTCAGTAAAGAGCCAACGAAGCCCTTGGGTAGTGACGGTATCTCTCCAGAAAAGCAGAGAGATATCTTATTGCAATTCCAGTCATGGGTCAGGCAAAAAATTGACCAGGCCAAGCTCTATCCACGACAGGCCAGGCAAATGGATATTGAAGGGAGGGTATCTATACGCTTCAATATTTTGAATAATGGCCAGGTAGGCGGGATTACAGTAATTACCTCTTCCGGATATAGTATCCTGGACAAGGCGGCCAAGAGGATGGTAAATAAAGCCGCTCCCTTTGTGCCAATACCAGAGCAATTAAAAAATCAGAGTACCATCCAGATAGAAGTGCCTATCATTTTTAGCCTGGCAGAAGAGCAATGAGGAAAAAAGGACCGGGATTACTGAATTTATCAAATTATCAAAAAGGTATTGACGAAGCGATTTATTTTGTGTAAAAAGGATAAATAATTTTATCTGAGGATGTTGCCGAGAAAAAAGGAGGGCTGATGGGATAATGCCGATTTATGAATATCTTTGCACTAATTGCCGCAGGTTATTTTCTAAACTCTGGCCCACTATTGCCGCAAGTCAAGGGGCGTGTTGCCCATACTGTAATAGCTATGATCTGAACCGTCTGATATCCCGGGTTTCATTGATCAAATCCGAAGAGAGTCGGTTAGAGGGCCTAGCTGATCCAAGTAAATTAGGAGACCTGGATGAAAGTGATCCGAGAAGCGTTGGTCGCTGGATGCGAAAAATGGGCCAGGAGATGGGAGAGGAGTTGGGGGATGAGTTTGGTGAGATGGTAAATAGACTGGAGGCGGGAGAAAGCCCGGAAGATATTGAAAGATCATTAGGGGAGCCCGCGGCGGATTACAATTCAACTGATCTAACTGATCTATATGAATAAGAAAAAATTTTTCCCTTTCATCCTTTTATTGGCTCTTTTGTTGCCGGGCCTGTTTCTGCTTAATTGCAGTAAAAAAGGCAAGCTATTGAAGTTCAGCGCCCAATATCAGTTGTATCCGCAGCACTGGCAGAAATATCGCCTTTTTATCGAAGAAGGGGAGCCAGATTATGTAGTTTATGCTTCTGACAGATATCAGGAGCGGTGGGTTTATATATGCCTTAATAAAATATATAACTTCCAGGAGCTGCCAGGTGATAAGAAAAACGACGAGGAAGAGCAACGCTTCAAGATAGCCTCCGAAGCCCTTAAGGGTTCTGAGCTAGAGAAAAAGCTCTCAGCCAAAGATAGAGAGCGGCTGAAAAACTGTATAGAAAAGAAAAAGGGACAGGAGCAACCTTAGTCCTTCCAGAATATCTCCCCTATAGCTACTCCTATATCCCTTGGATCATTATTATTGTATCTAGCCTCTAACGGACTCCAGGTTCGGTCCACCTTAAAAGTTAGTTTGAGGGCCTTTTTATCCCAGGACGGCAATTTATACTCCAATACTTCCCACCAGCCACCCTTTTTCAATACAACTGTATCCCACAATTTATCATCCATAAAGACTTCCACCTTTACCGGGTTTCTCCCCATATGGGGGTGGACGGCCTGGATAGGGATGGATAATACGGTTCCTTTAACTGCTAGCATGATGGAGGCTTGTTTCCGGGTCCACCGGAAGGAGGTGCCGTTATCTCCCATCTCCTGGTCATAAAATCCTACCCTAGAGCCGATCTCCCACCCTTTCCAGGAAAAAGGCCCTACCGCTGCCCCTAAGTCCCGATCGTCATTACTACCTATGGTTTCCAGGGGGTTCCAGGTGCGGTTGACTTTGAACCTCAGTTCTACAGATTTCTTCTTGGGATCAGGAATAAGATAGTCAAAGCTCTGCCATTTACGGTGCCGTAAAACTATCTCCTCTATGAACTGCCCATCTATAGAGAGCTTTACTTTGACAGGTTTTTGCGCGATATCTGGGTTAGCGGCTGAGACAGGTATAGTTATCACCGGCCCTTCAACGGGTATCCTTACTGAGGCCGCATTCTTAGTCCAGCGATACCGAAATTTTGGCCCTAGCTTCTCCCATTGATACCAACCCTCTCCGCCACGATAATGAAGGATAAGATAGCCCCCTAATAACAAAAAGATAATGAGATAATAATACCAGTAGGTTCTTTTGCTATTATTGCTCATCCTAACCCCCCTTTTATTTTAATCTGGCCCCAATCAAATACCATATTGTTAAAGATTTTGCAATTCATAGTTTTATGCGGGAATCCCTTCCGTCTCGGGTGAAGGAGCAGGCGGATATATCCGGTGAGTTTTCTCTAAATTTTTATCCTTGACAACCTGCCTTCGACCTGGAACAATTAACCCTGATGGCCTGGGGTAATTTCTTGCTATTGCCCCCATCTCGAAGCCGGCCCCGCTATCTCTACCTTGGTAGCCTAATTTTTTGTTGGACTAAGAACTAAGGGAGGTATGGTATGGCAATTAGGTCCCACCTACCTGTCCGTCCAGCAGGCGGGAAGGGAAAGTTAAGCAAATACGGATGGTATCGTACTTCTACCAGGCAAATTATATTTCTTTCCTGTATTGCTCTTCTACATCTAGCTAGCCCTCCAGTCAGTATAGGCTATTGGTGGGGCCTGAATTATATCCCTACTGCCGATACTTGGCCTTCCAATACCTTTTTCCCGCAGGCTTATGAAGGGGGGTATCTGAAGTATAACTGGAAGGACCCCATCACTAATGAACGATATAAACTCTCTTTCTGGGAGACGGATACCCAATGGTATACCTTTTCTTTGGGTCTCCCCACCCTAAAGATTACTAAAGAATGGAAGATTGATTGGGATGTAGGGTTGAACTGGATCCAACCGGATAGTCCGTTTTATGATGAGGTTCAGTGGGATACCAAGATAAAGTTCTTAAGCGATGGGCAATTCCATATCCCTTATCTGCCTGCTATGGCCGTAGGGATTGGTTATCTCGGTGGGCGACTGGACCTGGATTTCTATGAGAAATTTGATACCCAGGGAAGATATCATCATCCAAACGCTTCTTATCCAACCTTTTATCTGGTGGCCAGCAAGAATCTACCCATTCCTCACCTGGCCCCCCAAATTACCCTAACCTATATGTGGAACAATTACGGGATCAATGAAGAGGATGTTTGGGGAATAGGAGGCTATGGCTGGATTTGGCCAGAAAAAGTCGGTTGGATGATAGATTGGTATGGTGGCGACCTTGGCTATTATGGGTTAGGGCTTTTCTGGCAGCCTGTTTCCTTGATAGGGTTCACGGTCAGCTATTATTTCCCCAATAAGAGAGACTATCAATCCAGCAGATGGGGGGTAAGGATTGAGGATTTTAATGCTGAGCAACTATTTTTCGGATTTTGGCTAACCATTCCCCTAAAATTCCTCACCAGGTAAATCTTGTAACAGCCTAGCCATCTAAAGTTATCTAAAGATTTACCCCGGATACTCACCGATCAAGGGCCAGGGATCGGTCGTCAGGTGGAGAAAAAATTTTCTTGACAGGATATAAGGTAATGGATAAAATGGAGAAATAAACTAACTAACCAGTCAGTCAATACCTTTACCCTTCTGGAAAGATAGACCGTACTATGGCCATAGTAACTACGGTAGTAGGTAGTTATCCCGTTAAAGCATTAAAACCAGAAGAGGCTATCCAGCGTGCGGTTACTGACCAGATAGAGGCTGGGATAGATATAATCTCTGATGGGCAGGTAAGGGCTGACATGATTGGGATCTTTGCCCAGAAGATCCCGGGTTATGATTGCAGCGGTAAAGGGTATAAGGTTAAGTCTAAGATAGATATTCCTCCTGAACCTATAACCGTAGCCGATTATTATTATGCTAAATCGCTTGCTGGTGATACTAAGGTAAAAGGGATCCTTACGGGACCTACTACCATGGCTATGGCTTCGTCACTGGCAGAAGGTGCCCCGTATCAGTCTATTACTGACCCGGCATTCATCATGGACCTGGCCGAGGTATTAGCTTACGAAGCCAGGGCATTGAGAGGTGCAGGTGCACAAATTATCCAGATTGATGAGCCCTTCTTCAGTATTGGGGCAGACCTGGAAGCTGGTTTTAAGGCCCTGGAGAGGGTGACAGGGGAAGCAGAGTTAGCTATTCTCCATGTATGTGGTGATGTACGTCCCATATTTCAGAAGCTACTGGATGCCCCGGTAGCTATTCTCGATATTGAAGGGGCTAATCTAGCAGACTTACCCTGGGTAAATAGAGAGCTTTTACAAGATAAAGGGAAAAAGATTTCTTACGGCTGTATCAGCTCCAATACTGATGAAGTAGAGAGTCTGGAGATAGTGATAGACCGGATAAAATATGCCATAGAAAAGATAGGGAAAGAGAATCTCTGGCTATCGCCTGACTGCGGCCTGAGGCTCCGGACAAGGGAGGCGGCCCTAGAGAAGCTAAAACGTATGGTAAAGGCCGCCAGCTTGTTTGAAGCCTGAGTAACAGACCTAATTTTCATAGGATAAATATTTGCCACAGAGACACAGAGGCACCGAGATAAACGAAATGACACACAAAGGGAAGCTAAAAGTGTAAAGTGCAAAGTGTAAAGCTAAGGAATATTTCCTTAGTTTTGCACTTTTCGCTTTAAGCTTTACATTTAGTCTCTGTGCCTCTGTGCCTCTGTGCCTCTGTGGCTAAACAGTTACTATGGTTTTAATTTAGCTAACCTGATTAAAATAAAAGGAGGAGGCAAGTATGAAACAGGGCAAAGCAGCATCAGAAGTAAATGTAGGGGCATTATATACCGATATGTGCGGGTCGCAGATCTATGAGCTGATCTGGGGTGATAATATCCATCCTGGTGGTCTGGAGGAGACTAAAATCCTGGCCGAAAAGGCCGGCCTTAAAAAGGGGCAAAAAGTTTTGGATATCTGCAGTGGATTAGGTGGCCCGGCCCGGTATCTGGCCAGTACTTATGGCTGTGCCATGGTAGGTATAGATCTCCTGGAGACCCATTATAATGAGGCTGTAAAAAGGACCAGAGAGGCTGGCTTAGAGCATCTGGTATCATTTCGCCTGGGCAATGCTATGGAACTACCTTTTGAAGCAGCCAGTTTTGATGCAGTTTGGGGACAGGATGCCTGGTGTCATGTACCAGATAAGGCAAAGTTAATAGCCGAAGCGGCACGGGTCTTAAAAAAAGACGGGATTATTGCCTTTACCGATCATTTAGAAACCGAAAAGATGACTGACGAGCTAAGGGGATTGATGCAGCCCCTGGCTATTCCTAACCTCCAAACCTTACCAGGCTATGTTGCCCTCCTGGCAAATAATGGTTTTACTATCCTTTCCCAGGAAGATATCGGCAAAGGGATGGGGGAGCAGTACCGTCAATCGAATATAATTTTAGAGAATAAATTCAAAGATGAGGTAATAAACCGCTATGGTCAGGAGATATACCAGGGTACGATTGATATGTTCCAGATGTTGGTAGATGCCGTAGAGCGAGGAATGGCCGGCCGGGGCAGATTTGTGGCAAAGAAAAAATAAGGCAGGGATAAATAAAATGGAGAACCCTTTACCTTTACAAATAGAGGAAATACCCCTTACCGAGAAGAGGAAAAAGCAGATAATCGAGGCTACCTACCAGTGCATCCTGGAAAAGGGCTATAATGCCTGTACTATGCAGGATATAGCGGACAAGACTGAGGTCAGTAAGGGCATTATACATTACTACTTTGATACCAAAGAAAAGCTCCTTATCTCGGCTATGGAGAACCTGGTAAACCAATGGGATGCCCTGATCGCCGACAAACTTAACGGTATAAAAGACCCAAAGCAAGCCCTCCGGGGTTTGCTGGATGTCTGCCTTGAGATTGCCCAGGATGGTGTATCTTATGAGATGCTGGTGAACTTCTGGAGCGAGATAAGTCAAAAGAAGGCATTTAGGGATGTGAATGCCCACTTTTATTCCCACTACCGAGAGATGATAGGGGATATTATAGAAGAGGGGATAAACCAGGGGCTCTTTAAGAAAGTGGATCCCCATCTCCTGGCTACTCTAATTATCAGTATTATTGATGGCTTATCTTTGCAATGGCTCTTTGAAAAAAAGGCCTTTGCCTTAGGCAAGGCAAAAAAGATGGCTGAGGATTTGATTCTTGCTCTTCTTCGAGATAAAAGTTCTTAGTGGTATAGTGGTGTTAGGTCTAGCAGCAGTTCATCGGAGAAAGGAGATAATGTGGGGGCTAGTAAATGGGCAAGGGGATTCTTTTGCAGTATCTTGTTTTTGTTTTTAGGCATTAAGCAAGCAGGAGCCGGTGGCTATTATTTTTATGGGTTCGGAGATAGGGCTGCTTCTCTGGGATATTCCTTTATCGGCCTAGCTGATGATGCAACGGCCATTTACTGGAACCCGGCGGGCCTCACTCAGTTGCACCAGAAGCAGATAAGGGGGGGCTTCTGGCAGATGATCCAGTATAACTATAAGGATCGGAACCATGTCTCTAATACCAATATCAATAGGCTGGCACAAGATATGGACCCCCGCCGTGGCGATTTCCTTACTGCTATATATCCAGAAGAGCCTAACTATTTTCGGGACGATGAGATGGGAACCCCTTTAGCCTTGATGCAAGATATAGAAGCTGCCTGGCAGTGGAAGGGGTATCATTTTGGCGCCGGTTTTTATACCCCCTTAGGTACTGCCAGCAGTTGGCAGGATAGGAACCGACTCCCTTCTCAGTCATTAATAGATGGGAGACTTTGGGGTAACTTTTTTTTGGCAATAAATAATATCTCGGTAGCAAAGGAGATATTACCTGGACTCTCTATTGGTTCAGGATTTAACTTCTTGTGGGGCAAGATGGGGCAGGATGGCCATAAGGCCTTCCTCGACCCGGATAATCCCGGAAGAAATTATGGCTATGATTATGAGGCCAAGGGTTGGGGCTGGGGTGTAGAAGGGGTATTTGGTGTCCTCTATCAGATGTCTCCCCAGCTACAAGTAGGCGCTGTGTATCGTACTGGTGGAACCTTAAAATTTACGGGTGAGAATGAGGAGAGACATACCCTTTTACAGATAGCAGATAAGGCCGATTTTCGCTGGCGACTCCTCAATCCCCCTACCTGGGGTATTGGGATAGCCTTCCGACCTCACCCACGCCTCCTTATTGTGGCTGACTGGCAGCGCGAAGATTGGACCAGGGCTAGATATAACTTCAATCAGCATAACCACCGGAGTTCAAGGTCTTTTCTGTTACAGGATATGGATATGGATTTGAATTGGCATGCTATAGACGATTTTCGGGTAGGAGTAGAATATAAGGTGGCAGAGAATTTTTTCTTGCGGGCGGGCCATG
>MHDQ01000218.1 GCA_001803565.1 Nitrospinae bacterium RIFCSPLOWO2_12_FULL_45_22
ATGATATTAGTAAGTTCCCCCTCTACGATAAAAGCCGTTATAGAACTTATTACAAACATTAGCGTACCCATACCGAACAGGATCAACAGGATAGTAAAAACCTTGGCCGGTGGATTATGGCTTATATCTACCACTTCTTCAAACCCTACGGTAGAAAGGGTTATAACGGTCATATAAATGCTATCCAAAATACTCCATTCTTTGCCGCCTAAGACCTTATACCCGATTATACCGGTAAGGACTACACCAACTAATAGAAGTAGACCCACCTTGATCCTGGCTACAAGTCCCATAATTCACTTTTGATTAAACCTATATCCAGAGCGAAAACTAATGAATGCGCTCCGGATAAATATTTGGGTGTGGCTATTTTCTGTCAGAGACCCATGAACTTTTTTGCAAGTAGCATTTTCAGTCCCGTCTCAGCGTTATTTGCGTGCTCTGCGGTGAACGGTAGCGGCTCATGCCTGTCTGCGTGCAACGCACAGGCAGGAATGTTTTCTTGTAAAATAAAGCAAATTATAGCATAATAAAGCACGGCATATTGTAGCATAATCAGAGATTTTGTTTGCGCAAAATTTGTTAAAGCTTTTCCAATTGTCAGCCACAGAGTAAACAGTAAGCCGTGAGCAGTAAGGACTAACGGCTCACTCCTCATTGCTCACGCACTCACAATTAAATTAAGAGGGAGGGTTAAGTAAGATGGAAGAGCGTATAAAACGAAGGAACAAGATATTTGGCATTTCGGCTATAGCTGTCTTTTTTATCCATAGCATTCTCCTGGCTACCAACGAATTGATCCTTACCTATAATACCTGGAGACACATCTTGATATTAACCAGATAACCAGGTATTTCCAGCTTTCAGAAAAAATCCTGCGCTATAGTTGCCCCCTTAGCTTTATCTATCTGGTGATTGGCTTAAGCTTCCTGGCAAGGATTAAGCCAGAACAGGGAGAGGAAACCCCTACCCATAAACTGGCCAAGAGGGTCTCCCTCCTCAGGTCTTTCCTGATGGTCCGGGGAATAGGGATATTATAAGAAAGATCGAGACTCAGAGATTTGAAAGATAATTTTGACCCTCTTTGGCACAATATTTGTGATTTTCTAAACCCTTGCTAGGTCCTGGTTTCGGTAACATTACTATTTCAGGAGGTTGTCAAGTTTTTAGTTGAAATTTTTATAGTGGCTCCTTCCAAAGTATCCCTCATGCAGCGTACTCTAAAGCCGTATTTCCTTCCTGTACATTCTCGATACGTGCAATGACATCGGGTATCGAGGCAAAACCCTTAATCCGATTAAAACCCTCTTCGCAATAGAGAAGAACCGATGCAAGCCAGCGCTGCATCATCTTACTCCCCCTGTATCGCTTGATATTGCCCTCACAATCCCGCACCGTGGCGAACATGCTCTCTATGGGATTGGTTGAATGAAGGGTCTTCATCAATATGCCAGGAACCTTCAGCCGGTGAAGAGTGAGAATCTCTTCCATAGCCTCCAGGAGTGAGTATGCCGCCGACTCATTTATGCCCCTGAGCCATTTCTCCATATCCAACAACATCTGGCGGGCATCTTCATACCGGCTTTGCTCCAGGGCCGTCCGGAACCGCCTGTGTGCCTCTTTACGATAGCGTTTCGCCAGATGCTTCTGTATGTTCCTGTCCTTATGAATTGTACATCTTTGGTGTATGAGTTTCTTCCCAAAACGATCCCTCAATGCCTTGATAATCCCCTTGCCCCCATCCGTAATCCAGATAATGCGTCTACTGAGCCGTAAACCCCGCCGCTCCATATCTCCAAGCAGCTCCTCACCCAGCACATGATTCTCTGTAGCACCCTGCCAAAACCCCAATACCCCCTTTACATCAATACCCAGACACACCATAAATGCCTCCCCACCACGATTTATGGTATCGATAAAAACCGCAAAGGGATTAAAATCAGATAATGTCCTCTCTTTAAACTCCTCAAGCTTCTTCGCCGTTACCGCAACAATATGGCGAGATACCGAACTGGCAGATACCCCAAAAGCCTTGGCCGCTTCTACCACCGTCTCTGCATACTTCTGACACGATATGCGCCGCAATACCTTGTGCAACAACTCCTCAGAAAATACATCTCGCTCTCTGAGCTTTTGGTAGCTCTGTAATGCAATCTCCCCCTGGGGCCCTCGAAGTCGGGGGCGCTGTACCGGTATCTTTTGATCCCCTATATATACCGATCCCGCCTGACTCGCCCATTTGTATACATCCGGCAAAGATGGTCGATAGTCCAGCCCCGATATCTCTTCCCGGTCTATGTACATGATCGTCTCCGCCATCATCCCCCCAATCTCATTTATTAATACGTCAAACCCTTGCTTGCCCATTCGGTATATCTGATACATCCTATCAATAAGATCCTGCCTCCCATAGGCCTGCTCAAATCCCCTTATTGCTTTTTTCCTCCGTTTCGTGTTTACTTTCATCAGTGGCTCCTTTCTTTATGTTTTTGGGTTTCTGTGGATTATGCCACAGGGGAGCCACTTTTTCCAATTTTAACTATTTTTAGTATAACCTCATTCGGTATCAACCTTACTGGGATTTGCTGTATAGGTGCTTGTAGTTATCGGGAAGGAATTACCAAACTGGCGGTTATGATTCTTTACCATGGTATCCGTTTTAGCATATTGATGGGTGAATGTTACGGTGAATTTACCTCGAACATTTTCTTTAAGAAAAGAGGCAAATTCTTCCAAATAGGGGTAATTAAGTTCAAAAATAGCATAGTTAATTCTTAACTCAGGTCGCCTTTTCCCCATTCTTGCCTTAGCTTCTTCAAGTTTCTCTATCCCATTTAGAATTTTTAAAAAAGCTCCATCAACTCCAACGATAAAATCATGAATTTTTTTAGGCCCGGTTATCGAAACTCCAAGAGAAGACATACCAAAACGTACTATATCCTCTGCATATCTTTCTAGAAGAATTCCATTAGTAGTGTTCGAATATGTCAACCCTTTGCGATTAATATACTCAGAAAGTTCTAAGATATTTTTGCTAAGGAACGGTTCTCCCCCTGCGAACGAAACGTACGGCTTAAAGCTACTAACTTCATCAATTACTCTTTTCCACTCCTCAATTGAAAGGGGGTCATTACTAGACGGGCCATTTAATTGCCGAACCCAGGCCAGATTTTCTAACCCCTGTCCTATATCACACATTTTACATCTTGCGTTACATCTGGGTGTAGGAACAATATTAATTGAGAGGGGCTGAACAAAACTAAACCCTTGTGTAGGAAGATGGGACAACAGAGATATTTTCTTGGAACGATAATACAAGCCTCAGACATCTGGAAATTTGAATTCCGCCTTTTTTGCTAAAATGGCAAAAAGGCTATAAAAACAAAGGTTTACGGCCAATTTTGAAGTGGGCATAATTCCTTGCACCTTACTTAATTTTTGTTGTAAATATCTGTAGTAATATCAATGGGTTAGAAATGCTAATCTCTCCCATCATGCACTATGAGGTCTTAGCGGGGCAAATCCCTATGCCCAATGAGCAATTTTATGTCAAATTTTCCAGATGTCTGAGCCTATAAACTCTAAGCTACAGTAATATCTGGGATTAAAGATCACTCTTTTCGCCTTCTTTAATAAGTTCATAGCATAGGAATTTTCATTTTAAGATTGCTTCGCTTCGCTCGCAATGACAAGAACATCCTTTCCATGTCATTGCGAGGAACGTTAGTGACGAAGCAATCTAAATTTAGACTTCTACGATTTCCATCCCGGGGATAGCCGGTAATCTCTTTCTGGTGCGGCCGGAGACCAAATAAGCAGAATAATTGGACATTCAAATAATGATGCCTATCAATATTACCTATCATATGATACCCATTTAAGTTAAATTATGCGTATTAAGAGTTTATTAAGCATATTTAGTTATAGCAAAACGTCTAAAAAATAGCCCCTTTTTATTGGCTATTAGGAGAAGTCTGAAGTTCATTAATTTAGCCTTTCAAAATCCTACCCGCTAACAATACTTCCCCAATCCTCTCTGCCGCTCTACCATCCCCAAAGATTGGGTTTTGATCCTTAGAGTTAAATTCTTGATCAGAAATTTTATTAAAACCATTGAGAATCTTCTCTATATCTGTTCCCACAACCATATTCCACCCATTTGCCACCGTCTCTATCCACTCGGTCTCATCTCGCAGGGTAATACATGGAACCTTAAAAAAGTATGCCTCCTTCTGTACACCCCCAGAGTCGGTAAGTATCACGCTGCCATTCTTTTCAAGCGCAATCATGTCAAGATAGGAAACTGGATCGAAAATAGTAAATTGCGAATTGGGATAAGTTAGCCCCATCTCTTCCAGCACCTTTCTAGTCCTGGGGTGAAGAAGCAACACCACTCTCATACCATTTTTAGCAATCTCATCCAAGGCTTCAAAGATTGCTCTCAGGTTTTCAGGGCGGTCGGTGTTTTCTGCCCGGTGAATGGTACAGAGGGCATACTCCTTTTTCTTGAGGCCCAATTTTGCAAAAACCCCGTGACGTTCCTCGGCAAGCCCTGAGTAAAAAAGGGCACAATCATACATTACATCACCAACGTTTATAACTACTGGAGACAAGTGAGAGCTCGGAAGGGAAAAGTCAAAAGAATCATCAATTAATTTGCCTTCATTAATTATGTTGTTAAACCCCTCATTCTTGAGGTTTCTAATGGCCGTCTCGGTCGGGCAGAACAGGATGGACGAGGCATGATCGGTCAAGATCCTATTTATCTCCTCGGGCAGTGCCTTATTAAATGACCTCAGACCTGCTTCTACATGGGCAATGGGTATATGGAGCTTTGCGGAGGCTAAGGTAGAGTTTGTATCACCATAGACCATTACGACATCCGGTCTTTCTTCCATTAAGACCTCTTCTACCTTTTTGAGCATCTCCCCCGTCTGCCGGCCATGGGTTCCTGAACCCACGCCCAGGTGATAGTCAGGCATCCTCAGATTAAGCTCTTCGAAAAATATCCTGGACATCCCATAGTCATAGTGCTGCCCGGTGTCTATCAAGAGTTCGTGAATGGTGCAATCTGGATACTTGAGGTTATGTTTCTCAATGGCCCTGGAACCGGGGCTCGCTTTGATAAACTGTGGCCGTGCACCAACAATATGCAGGAGTTTCATCGGAGCTAGTCCTCTTACTGCGATGGATTGGCTCTTAATCTTTACCCTGTATGGGGCGGATAGTCAGTTTTAGGATTCAATAAAGGGACCGTAATTGCCAAGTGCTGCTCTGGCTCTTTGTGAATTTTGGTCTCATTTAGTTTTTTGAAGCGCCTCCCACAGGCTCTACAAGAAGCGACATTTTCTTTATCAAACTTAAGTTTTACTCCGCAGGTACACATCCAACCGGCCAGCCTTGCGGGATTTCCCAGAACAAGGGCATAATCGGGGATATCTCTGGTGACTACCGCCCCGGCACCGATAAAGGCATACTCTCCCACTGTAAGGCCGCAGACAATGGTAGCATTGGCGCCAATGGTTGCCCCTCTCTTTATCAGGGTAAGTCGAAGCTCTTTCATCCTGGGAATAGCAGCCCGGGGATTGAAGACATTGGTGAAGACCATGGAAGGGCCACAGAAGACGTCATCCTCCAGGGTCACACCTTCATAGATAGAGATATTGTTCTGGATCTTGCAGCTATTGCCAACCGACACATTGGGGCCAATAACTACATTCTGACCAATATTGCAATTGTGGCCAATCCTGGAACCCCTTAATATATGGGAAAAGTGCCAGATCCTGGTCCCAGGCCCTATTTCTACATCTTCATCTATATAGGAAGATTCATGGATAAACACTTCGTGAGGAGTAAGGCGTGAGGCGTAAGGGGAAAAGCTTTTTACTTTTACCTCTTCACTTTTTACTAATGAAATGGTTGCACCATTTCTATTCAGGGATTCCTGGGCGGCATGGAGAATTTGAAGGACACGAAGCCCCTCTTCACCATCCGTCTTGGGTCTAGTACCGTTCGAGATACATTCGAGGAAATGCTGACATTCGGCTTTTAAAGGTTCTTCTATTTGGATGGGCACAATCTCTGCTCCGGCCCTGGAAGCCACGGGGATACGGTTAATCCACTCGATCTTGTGGGGATAGAGAAAGAGCTTTTCTTCACTCAGATCGTCAAAGACCGCCATTTTACTGTCGCTAACCACTACCAGCTTTTGTTCTTTGAAGGGATGGAGCCAGCTCACAAAGATATGGGCCTTAACTCCAGAGGGGAAGTCCATGGTAGTTATAGTTACATCGGGAATCTGATGCTGCAGGTAGCTGCCCCCGGTGGCATAGACAGTCTCTGGAGATTCATTCAAGAGGGAGAGAATAACAGAGATATCGTGCGGGGCAAAGCTCCAGAGGATATTCTCTTCAGCCCTGATCTTACCGATATTTAGACGATTGGAATAGATGTATTGGATCTTTTCCAACTCGCCTGCATCGATTAATTCCTTTAGTTTATTGACTGCGGGATGGTATTGGAGTATATGGCCGACCATAAGGGTTTTGCCCTTCTGGGCAGCCACTTTTATTAAATTCTGACCCTCTTCGATATTCAAGGCTAAAGGTTTTTCTGTGAAGACATGTTTACTTGCTAGCAGGGCTTCTTTGGTCATCTGATAATGCATGGATGCGGGCGTAGATACTACAATGGCATCGATATTAGGATTGTCGAGTAGGGAGGAGAATGAATCTGTAAAATTAATAGCTGGATAATGCTCTCTGAAATTATCTCCAAGCTCTCTATTGATATCACAGATGGTATGGAGGGCGCCCAGGGCATAAAAATTACGCACCAGATTTTTACCCCAATACCCGGCGCCAACTACTGCTATATTTATTTGATCGTTATCTTTGCCTCGCATCTTATCGCTACTCCGATCTAAGATATATTTATCCCCAAATGATGCAAGCCCCTGCAAAAACCATCTTGAAGTGTCATCCTGAACCCTTCGCTTTGCTCAGGGATTCGGCTCAGAATGACGGACTAGTAAAGCGCTTTCCCATGAGTTCTGCATAAGTTGAGATTATTAACATCTTTGAAGGCCAAAAAAGGGTAAGAAATATCATGAATTCAGGGTAAAGAGTGAACGGTTACGATTTACATTGACTCCAAAGGGTAAAATCACTAATATGAAATAACGTGAGTTGGTAAAAGGGATAATAAATAGGTGTTTACAATATTTGATAAAGATAAAATACCCGTTACTCTAACCAAAGAGGTATGGATCGGCAAACTACTTGATCCGGTTAAAGGACACCCAGAAGTTAAAGATTATCTCGAAGAAATTAAGCTGACCATTCAGGAACCCGATTTTATCTTCCAAAGCATTAGGGATGAGAGATCAAAGTTATTGTATAAAGGAGGTCTGACAGCCGGCAAATATAAAGATTGTTTCATTCTGGTGGTCGTGAAATATGTAAAGGAGGCTGATCATCTCCATGGCTACATAAGTACAGTCATGCTAACCGGCCATGTTAAAAAAGGAGGAGGTCTCTTATGGCAAAGATAAATAAGATAATTATCGGTTATGATAGCGATGATGATATTTTGGAAATCGTTATTGGCCCTTCAGCAAAGGAAGCAATTTCTGTGGAACAAGAAGATGAAGTATTTCTCCGGATTGATCCTGAAACCAAGGAAATTGTGGGCATGACCATTTTGGGCTTCAAAAATTATCTCTTTGAGGGCCAAAAAAAGGGCAAGAAGTATCACGAATTCATAATGACAAGTGAATCGTGACGGGTGACAGGTAAATTGTAACTGGTTTTTTCTATTCTTACCCGTTACGAGTTACTATTTACCTGTCACTGCGGCATACAGAGGGCTTTAGTCTCTTGCAAATTGAGTTTATATCCTTCATCAATGAG
>MHDQ01000219.1:0-3986 GCA_001803565.1 Nitrospinae bacterium RIFCSPLOWO2_12_FULL_45_22
ATTATCGGAATTGCTTTTTTAATCCATACCCGATTTGTTGATAGACCGCTTAAAGAGATGATAACCAAGATGGAGCAAGTAGAGAAAGGGGACTTTACTGCCAAGATCCAGATAGATAGTACAGATGAGTTCGCGAGAGTGGGTCGAAGTTTTAACTCGATGATTCAAAAGCTTGATATCGCTCAAGAGATGGTGGAAAAGCATCATAGGGAACAAATGGTGCATGCGGATCGCCTGGCCTCATTAGGGGAATTAGCCAGTGGTATTGCCCATGAAATCAGGAATCCTCTCGTAGGGATAGCCAGGGCTGCTGAAACCCTTTCCAGGCAATTCCAACCTGATGATCAGCGCTATGAGGTAACAACTCTGATAACAAAAGAGTTAGAAAGATTGGACAGAAATATTAAAACTATACTTATGTATGCCCGTCCCAAACCGGTCCATTTTTCCTTCTATAATTTGAATGAGATCATGGAAGATGCCCTTTTCCTGGCTAATCTTAACTCCCATAACTACGACATCATCATAGAGAAAGATTATGCACCTAATCTACCCAAAGTTAAAGCAGATAAAGAATTGATAGAACAGGTTTTCCTCAATATAATCCTCAATGCCATTCAGGCTATGGAAGGGAAAGGCACTCTCTGGCTCAAGATTGAAGAGGTAGAGAAGGATGGTAACCCGAGTGTCCGAATAAAGATAAAGGATACTGGTAAGGGGATGTCTGAAGAAACCATGCAGGGTATCTTTAAACCCTTTTTTACGACCAAGTCCCAGGGGACGGGGTTGGGACTCTCTATTGTCCGGAATACTATTGAGCAGCACCATGGGTCTATTTCAGTAGAAAGTAAACTCCATCAGGGAACAACCTTCACTATTAGTCTTCCTCAGAATCAAGATACACAATCAGAGTAAGCCCCCACACTAATGGCACAATAATTGCTCTTATAATTAATCTTGGGTGAGAACAATCCCTAACCATATACCTGCGTTAATCCAATAGGTCCATGATGCCATCATCAGAGATTAAGGAAAAGGATTCAATCAGATTAAGATCGAACACCTATTTTATCTTGAGTCTGATCTGTGGAGTATCCTTTCTTCTTCTCCTCACTCTGAGTGGACCGTTATATTTTCGATATAAGATTCCTTATCCTGGCTTCAGCTCCTTTCTTTCTGGGGTTATCTTACTCTCAGTTAACTTAGCCATTCTTTTTGGGATAGTGGGGGTCATGCAATCCCGTCTCCAGAGAAAGATAGCATCATGGGAAGAGACCTTAGGAAAATCTATCAAAATACAGGAAGGAGAGTTTAAGGATCGACAGGCTACTCTCCTTCAGATGATAAGGTTTCTGGTAGGCTTTATCGAATCAAAAGACCCTTATCGAGGGGGGCATAGTGAGCGGGTATGCCAGTATGCCCTAAAAATAGCCGAAAGTCTCGGTATTACAAACGGACGGGAGTTGAATGATTTAGTATATGCCTGCTATTTGCATGATTTGGGCCGGATTTTTATTCCAAGACATGTTTGGGATAAGCCCGGGGAGCTCACCCAAGAGGACTATCAGCAAATTAAACAGCACCCCGTCTTTGGGGAGACAGTGCTCTCAACATTACCTGGGCTTGTGACCATAGCGCAATTTGTCCGCCACCATCATGAGAGAGAAGACGGGTTGGGCTATCCTGATAGCCTATCCGGAAATGCCCTTCCTCTAATCCCTAAAATTATTGCGGTAGCCAATGCCTATGATGCTATGAGCAGCTTGCGTCCCTACCGTCCTCCTTTTCCTCCCGAGGTTGCCCAGGAGGAGTTGAGGCGCTGTTCAGGGCTAGATTTTAACGCAGATATAATGAGTAAATATGGTTTTAAGAGCCAAAGTGAGAGGAGATTTGACCCCCATGTTGTCACTGCTTTTCTTGGAAATGGTAAAAAAATATGGGGGATATCCAAAAAAAAGATAATGGTAGTGGATGATAATTATCTAACCTGTTGGTCCCTGGCCACTATCATGACAAGGGAAGGTTATGAGGTAACAACGGCAGAAAATGGGATCGAGGCCCTGGAAAAGATTAGAGAAAGAAGTGTTGATATGGTGATTACGGACTTAATCATGCCTGAGATGGACGGCTTTGAGTTGATGGAAGAAGTCAAAAAAATATCCCCTGCTGTTCCCGTGGTAATTATGACTTGCTATTACCTTCCCGAGAATGCCCGGGAAGCCAAACAAAAGGGTGCATTTGAATTTGTTGAAAAACCCTTAAAACCAGAGAAATTACAAGAGATTATCCGGAAGGCCCTTCCTGCCTAGTTTTGTCCTACTTCTCTAAATTTTTCTCTCCCGTTCATTTAATCCTTATTATACCCGAAAAATGCAATTCTTTTTTCAAGCTCAGGTAGGGCAAGCCTTTAGGCTTGCTTCGGCGAATATTTCCCGCAAGGCTGAAGCCTTGCCCTACAACTATTTGAGGCCATATCCGCATTTTTCGAATATAGTGAACGTACTAAATAATCGGACTCTTCTAATTGATAAGGGGTGCTTTTTTATTTATAATAAACTCAAATTACGATTTACCATTTACCATTAACCCAAAATAAGGGGGTTGTCCCCATATTAATCTCATGGCAGAGACCGGTAAGATATTGGTGGTAGATGATGACAGCCTGGTCGTCTGGTCCTTCAAAGAAGATCTGACCAGTTTGGGCTACCAGGTAAATACGGCCCAGAAGGGCCTGGAGGCTATAGAAAAAACCAGAGCCGACGTGCCTGATTTGATCCTGCTGGATTTAAAATTGCCCGATATATCAGGACTGGAAGTATTGCGGAGGTTAAGGGAGCGGTATCCCAACATAAACGTTATTATCATAACGGCTTATGGTGGCGTAGATACGGCCGTAGAAGCGATGAAACTAGGGGCCAGGGACTATATAGATAAAGCCATAAAGATAGAGGAATTGGCCCATAAGATTTCTAAAGCCATGAGAGATACGCGAATAAGGCATGAATATTTTTACCAGAAAGAGCTGCTGAAGACGCGTTTTGGCCTGGAAGATATTATTGGGAAAGGTCCAAAATTTTTGGAAGTTTTAGAATCAGTAAACCAGTTGGCCGAGGTTAATGCGACCGTCCTTATCCTGGGCGAGAGCGGTGTGGGAAAAGATTTGATTGCTTATACTATTCACCGGAAGAGCCCCTGGGCTGGGGGTACTTTTTTAGAAATAAACTGTTCGGCTTTACCCGATACGCTATTAGAGAATGAGCTCTTCGGCCATGAGCGAGGTGCCTACACGGATGCCAGAGAACAGAGAAAGGGTCTTTTTGAATCGGCCAAAGATGGTACCCTGTTTCTGGATGAGATAGGGGACATGTCCCTGGCTATGCAAGCTAAGATTATCAAGGCCATAGAGACCAAGACCATAAGAAGATTAGGGTCCGCTAAAGAGGTAAAGACCAATGTCCGCATAATTGCCGCTACCAATAAAGACATAGAATCTTTAATGGCAGAAGGGAAATTCAGGGAAGACCTTTATTACCGCCTGAAGACCTTCCAGATTGTCCTTCCGCCTTTACGGGAGCGGCAAGAAGACATCCCTTTATTGGTAAACCATTTTGTGGAGGTTTATAATAAAGAGCATAAATTAATGATAAACGGTGTTTCGGAAGAGGCCATGTCCCTTATGATGAGTTATCATTGGCCAGGAAATGTGAGGGAATTAAGAAATGTTGTCGAAAGGGGAATAATAATAGCCAAAAGTGGCATAATAATTCCTGCCCATCTTCCCAAAGAAATGGTACATCTCAATGGGGTGGATACGGAAAAGAAATCTATTTTACCTCAGAGGCCTACCCATGATGTCCCCTTAGCCGAAATAGAGAAGACCATGATTCAAAACGCCTTAGAGAAGGCTAAAGGAAAACGGGGCGAGGCAGCCCGCCTTTTAGGCATTAGCCGGCATACACTCCGGTACCGGATGAAAAAATACAAAC
>MHDQ01000219.1:3996-13101 GCA_001803565.1 Nitrospinae bacterium RIFCSPLOWO2_12_FULL_45_22
ATACAAACTGAATTAGACAGGATTTACCGGATAGAGGATTTATTATTTGGCTTAACTTTTGTTTCAATTATATTCAGGACGCAGATTTGCGCAGATAACTACTTTCTAAAATTGGAAAATGCTTTCCGCTTAGTCTCTGGTTTAGGTCCAAAATTGAGTAAAATTCCAACTTCTATCTTGGTTGCTTTTAGATAATTTAAAAGCTGTGCCTCATGCTCATCAAAGCCATAGCCTAGTTTGTTATAAACTTTATAAAAGGTTCCAATGATCTTTTCCGTTAATTCTTTATATTGAAAATCTTGAAAATCTGCGTTCATCTGCGTCCAAAACGAAAATTACTATGCTACAAATTTATTTCAGTTCCTGAAGGTTTTTGTGGCAGGAGAAACAGAAAAGCTGACCCGGCATTGTGCGTCTTAGAAAGCTGGTTTTCTGTCTACCTTCCGTGTTGATAAACCCTTCGTGAAAGGTATGACAGGTAATACAGGCGATTTTACCATCTTTATCCAGGGGCATATCGGCCGGAACAGGCATCGATGGGACAACCTTTATGGGGTGAGAAAAATGGCTATGCGCCTGATGGCATTCCATGCAAGCCCTATTGACCGTTTCCGTAAAGAAAATCTGGTGTCCAGCAAAGGGTAACCGCTCATGACACTGGAGACAGCCTATCATCACAATATCATCGTGAACCCCGAGGCTATACCCTGCATTTTCTGAAAGATAGAGGAGCCCGAGCAAAAATAGGGCTATGCCATATAAGCTGAATCTCATCTATTAAATATCTTCAATCCATCTTCGAAGGCCCTAATATCCTCCATCGCCTTCTTTTGTGTGTGGACCAGGATATCAGGCTTCCCCGATGCTTTTTCCATTTCTATGATGGATTTGGTGAGAGCCTGTGAGAGGTGTTTTAAATCTAAAAATCTTTTCCTGAAACCCTCAACCATAATGTTCAATTCCGCTGCAAAATCTTTGAATTCGTCTTTGCCCCTCAAGATGATAGAAAAACTCAGATCCCCTTGAGATATCCTGTATAGATCAGTCCTGATTCTATGCAAAGGGCCAGTGATGGTCCAGAAGATTAGTATCGTGGCAAAAATAAACACGAGAAAAACAAAAAAAAGGGCAAAAAGATTGGCATACAGTATTTCGCTGAAAAGGAGCTGGCCGGTTGATTCGGTAAAGATATGGATCTTATACTGCATTTGATCGAGCTTCCTGTATGCCAGAAAATTAAATAACCCTATGGCCAGAACCCCACCTAGGGCGGCGACCAGGGAAAACTTCAGGACAAATTTACCCTGAAAGCCCTTCTTTATGAAGTAATTTCTCCTTTTATACGGCTTTTTCATACCTTGTAACCTTTCAGCCACAGGGACACGGAGCCACAGAGAAACCATTCATCTCAGTGACTCTGGGTCTCTGTGGCAAATGTTTTCCTACTGAATGGTTATCATACCTTGATGCCTGAGAGGATTCTGCTAATATCTTCTGCCTTCTCAGCAGCATCATCAATCACTCGCTGTGCTTCTTCAGATGTTCCTCTCACCGTTAAAGCTTCCGTTTTCTGGGAGATTTCCTTTAACGCATGGATTCCTCTTTCCAATTGCTGAATGATCTCGCTGTAGTTTCTGGTTATATCATTTAAAGCATCAGCCAATGGGTGGATTACATCCTTCTCTCTTAAGTGGACTTTTACTCTGAGGTCTCCCTCGGCAATGATTTTGGCGGTTAACCCGAGCCGGTAAATAGGCCCCGCTACCCTGTGAGAATACAGAAGGGTCATAACTGCTACGCCGATCAGGAAGAAAGAAGTAGCAGAATAGACCATAATGGTCTTATATAACAGTTCCTGTTTAAGCTTTGCAATCAGTTCCAGGCTTTCTTTATAGGAAGGTCCAAATTCTTCATAAATGGCAAGATAAAATACCGCCACTGTCATAATAGCCCCGGCAGTTATGATTAAAAGGGACTTGAGAGCGAGTTTATAGGGAAAGGACCTGGAAATAATCTCCTTCATATTATTGTACCTCAACCACAATGCTGTCACATGTCGCGTATGCGGGATTGTAGACCCCGTTCAGGTTCCTATCCAGACAGAGATAGAATGTAAGGTCAATTGCGGGAAACCCTGCGGTACTACTAAAGATCGGCCAAACAATATCATTCAGGACAGCGGGTACGGTGAAGCTATTGAGCAGCGGGGCTATCTCTGTATAGGCACTAACTTGCCGCACGCCGCCGGTAATATCCAGGGAGAATTTCAAGTCCCTGCCTTGCAATCGGGTCTCTACCCAGGCAAAGACCTCTGTGGCCGCCTCTCGCCAGTAAGTGTTTGACTGGATGTCAAAACTTAGTGTGATCGGCCCGGGGATGGCAACAGACTTGCTGGTGGCACCATTCTCAAAGACGAAAATATCCGGCTTAAAGACCACCACCCGGTCATTGAAGCTATCCGCTACATAAACATTGCTGCCCCAGTCAACCGTCAGACCTGTCGGGTTACTGAGGGTATCAGCGCCCCATTCCGCAAAAGTCCCATCAGGAGATAGCTTCTGTATCCGGTCATTTCCCGTATCGGCCACATAGATGGTGCCGTCCGGCCCGATCGCTATCCCTTCCGGCGCACTGAATTCTAAAGGGCCGGAACCCTCTGACCCACCGGCAGCTATGAATAGCCCCTTTGGGTCAAAAAGCTGAACCCTATTGTTATCGGTATCTACCACAAAGACATTGCCAGACCTATCAGTGGCCACATCTTTCGGGAAACGGAGATCTCCCTCTTCATTGCCCCCACTGCCCCAGGCGGTTATAAAAGTTCCATTAGCATCAAATTTCTGTATCCTGTGATTGTCCGTATCTGCCACATAAACCGAGCCATCCGGCCCAACTGCGATACCTGAGGGGGCGTCAAATTGCCCGTTGCCATCGCCGCTAGAGCCCCATTCCGACAGCAACGCACCGGTTGGGGAGAATCTGAGCACCTTGTCAAAGAAATTGGTGACATAATATAGGTCTCCACCGCTATTGGCCGCTATACCCTGGGGGAAGAAGTTTGTGGGGGTCCATTGAGACAAGAAATTCCCGAAAGGATCGAATCTGAGTATCCTCGTGTTTGATGAGTCCGCGATATAGAACGTCCCATCAGGGGCAATAGCCACATCAGTCGGGCCGGTAAGAGAGCCAAAGGCCCCGGTCTCGAACTCTTTTAATATGGAATAAGTCTCTGCACCTGCTACAGCGGCTATGGCCAGTAAGAAAAAGCCACCTAAGATTACAGATTTCAGGCTTGCTTTACAGCTTTGTAGCGCTCCCTGTTTCTCGTTCATCCTAACCCTCCTTTTCCTCTACCTTCCCCTCCAGATAGGCTACCCTCTCCTCTAATGTAGCTGCCATCCAAGACCTCCCGTTAACCATTTACCCGTATAGGCAGCTCAGAATATCGCCTTTAATCCCACCTCAAAACCAGGCAGGATGATAGACCCTATCTCACCCTCTTCTATTGCCTTTCCCACAAGGACAAACTCATTGCCCCGGTTCTCATATAGCTCAATACTCCTCTCCCCCGGGTCAACTATCCAATACTCCTTCACCCCATGCCTGGCATAAATAGCCTTCTTATGCCTTAAATCATAGTAGGCCGTAGAGGGAGATAGGATCTCTACCACCAGATCAGGTGCACCTTCGACTTTATCCTCTTTTATTATATCAAGCCGTTCTTTTGCGATAAAGATAAGATCGGGCTGATAGGTCTCCCCCTCTTCCAGATAGACATCAATAGGAGCAAAAAATACTTTACCTAACTGGTTTTTACGTTCTACATATTCATAGAGCATGAACTCAAGCCGCTTTAACACTTCTTGATGATATGGCGTGGGAGAAGGTGTCATGATGAGCTGTCCTCCAATCAATTGGTATGGTGCCCCTTCGGGTAGCTTGGCATAATCTTCATAGGTATAAGATAGCCTTTTCGGGATCGTCTTTAACACGGCCATAACCTGTTTAGCCCTCCTTTGTAGCTGCCATCCAAATGCTCCTTTATTAGGCGGTATTTCTCAGATACAACCCAGACTATACCTGAAAAGATATTGGGTGTCAACGGAATGAAAGCTTATGGGGTACTTCCTGGAATTACTATTCACTATTTACCATTAACTCATTAAGTGGTGGATCGAAGACTCCCCCTGGCAGCCACAAAATAAGCAAAATAAGGGGGTTGTCTCCATATTTCTGTCCCTTAAGCTTTAATGATCCTCCTCGCAAATTCCAGGACGGTTCTTATAGCCTCCTCCGGATTATCGCTTAAATTACTCTCTACCACATTTTCCTGGGCTTTATCATGGAAATGTTTTGGATAGGTTTGGAGCTTCTTAGCTTCACGGTCAGGCAAGTTATTATATCGATATATTGTTCCATCAACTTCTCTTCTTTCCCAATGATAGGCATATACTCCTTTTTTCTTCACTGAAAGCCAAATATCCATAAAAGTCTCATCCTTAAATAAAAGCCGTAATTTTCCTTCCATCACAGTTATGCCTTCTACAATATCTCCAAAATCGCTTACGGCGATCTGTCTAAATTGGGAATAAATTTTGTCTCTGGATATCATTACTAAGTTGCCTTCTGCAATAATTTGGCAACTTTTTCCTTTTCTAACTCAAGATACTCGATCCTGCCCAAATCATCAAAACACTCCCCCTCGGTTACCTCACCGGCCTCAAGTTTTTTCCATAGCCCCTCAAATGAATCCACACCATAGCGGTTTGATAATTTCTTTATTTCTATAGATAAATTTTTTAATTCTACTTCCAGATAGCGCCTGATTCCTTCTTCAACCAACCGTTTTTTAGGGATCTTTAATTCCTTCTCAACCATTTGTATTAGGCTCGGCATTTAATCCCACCCCCATTTACTCATATGATTTTACTAACAAAGATTTGTATTTATGATTCAATAATAGCTTTTTGAGTTCTATTGGTCAACCAGGTTAGAAAACCCTCAGCAATTCCCGGTCAAATTATAAACCGTTGGGATTGCTTCGCTATCCCTTCGTTGTCCGCCACACCTCGCTCGCGGCTCCGGATCAGAGCTAAAGGCCCTGCGCAATGATAGAAAAAGTCTTCCTCATGTCATTGCAAGGCTTGTCCCGAGCATAAGCGAGGGGACCGGCCGAAGCAATCTCAAAAACCGGATCGGAACAGGCTCCGCAATCTTATGATAGTTTTGACCGGGAAGTGCTTGCCTGGCCATATATTATATGCGCCATATGACGCATATGCGTGGCGCCATATGGCGCCTAACACGCATCTTCCAGATGCCCGACTCCTGGGAGCAAACCGTTTAAATCATTGCCATATAACGAATCCCGCATGCCCCTCCCTTCGGCATACTATTTGCCCTTCTTAATTATACCCCCTAAGAATGTGTGTGAATATTGACACGATAGAAGCGAGAGAAAAGAAAGGAGGGATATGAGTTTTGAGCGTGATCAAAGATACGGGGTGATGCCTCGCAGTTTATGTAGGGCAGGGCTTTAGCCTTGCCGCAATCTATCATTATTAAACGTTCAGCCCTTGGCAAAGGAGGCTAACCAATATTGGCTGAAAGCTGATGGCTGAATGCTAATGGAAGAGAAAGGAGGTTAGGTAGATGAAGCAAAAGAATAAATGGCGATTTTTGGTAATTTTTCTTGCCCTGGCCATCCCGCTTTTATTAACTACAGATGCCAAGGCATGGCAGGGCGATACCTTCTGTCTGCAATGTCACAAGACGGGCGGTGTAGTGGCGCTGGATAAAGAGAGCTATCTGAAAACGGGCCATAAGAATATGCTGCGGGAGGTATGTCCTAACAATGTATGTACCCCTTTGGCCGGCCCTGATGGGGTTATCTATCTCACCGACGCCAGTCTCAATCCGATTAACTGGGCTACCGGAACGGTTAATATTGGCGGGGTAGATAAGATACTCTATTACATCCTTGATGGCTGGTTTGTTGAGAATACTCTACCCTCGGCGATATATGGGAGTGCAAATCCTGCGGATCCTCCTGGTCCTAATTACAGTTGCGCCAAATGCCACACCACAGGGTACGAAGCTGATAATAATCAAACCCCTCTGCCAGCGGCGCATATAACAAACAGAACTGGAACTGGTTTCAGTACTACCGTTGGTGGTGTAGTTACTTCCTGGAACCTTGATGGGATACAGTGCGAGCGCTGCCATGGTGGGATGAATCCCCCATTCGCAGGCCACCCAATTTTAGGGAGTTTAACTTGCACAAACTGCCATGATGGGACCAATCCACTAAATCACTCCAACTCAAGCCCAACTAATTGGTATGACCCTACACATCCGGAATACGAGGCAACAACTGAGCTGTGTATGAACTGCCATAGCCAAAATGCACTTCCACCTGGTGGATCTGGCTGGAGCACGCCGCAGCCGAAGCCCCTTGTAGTTGGGGCCCACGGTAGCTATGCCGAGGATTTTTCGGGCCACCCCATAGGTGATGAGTACTTAAACAGCCCGAAGGCAAGGTTCCAGGGAACTTCGGCAGAGTTAACTGTCTCATCAAAATATCATAGCCATTTCTGGACTAGCGGCAAAAACAGGGGATGTGTCGGTTGTCACGATGTGCACGAAAGTACTGTGGATGTGATAGAGGCATCGCCGATACCCGCAGACAAAGAATGTACCGATTGCCACGGCTATAAGAAAGTGGCAGATATACGCCATCCCTCCGGAGAAGAAACGCCCATTGAAGATCCCACCGTACAAAGTATGGACCCCTGTGTGGTCTGCCATATGCCTAAACTTCATCACGGAGAAGGGCTCAGGACCCATCTCTACCGGATAAACATTGACCCTGCCTACCGGACCTTCCCTACCCCAATGGAATTCTATGGTGGGGTATGTAATGACACGCATGACGGTAAGGGTGGTGGTCCAGATGGTGATTGTGATGATTATATTGACACCAATGGCAATAAGAAATGGGATGTTGGTGAACCAATAGAGAATAATAAGGCGGCTGGAAAGACCACAGCTTATACCGCTTCTGATGGCGAATTGGAAGAAGCGGTCTGGCTGGATCTGGACAGTGCCTGCGGCCAATGCCACGGTGGTGGGACAGATAAGGCTGAAACTACCGGCTCAATCGATGCGAAATCGATGACTTTAACGGTGGCAGATGCTACCGGCTTTATTGCGGGTGAAGTCATTGAGGTTGAGGGTGCAGGAACCAGTGATCTGGAAGCCGTGATCGTCAGTATTAGTGAAAATTCAATTAAGATTGTGCCCGGGGCAGCAACTACTGTAACTGATGCACACGTGATCCAAAATCCTCCAAAAAAAGGTATGCCCTATATGAGCAAGGCCTACCTGGCATCCTGGGCGGTCAATATCCATCAGACACCTGAGGGAAGGTTCAACTGGATGCATGGCACAGACTGTTACCAGGTAAACTTCGATGCTACCATGAACCGCGGTGCCACTGATACCGTCACTAAGTTTGCTTGGAATTTTGGTGATCTTAAAACTTGGAGTAAGCCTGCCGATAATGATGCAAACACAAACTGCAATGACAAAGGGACCATTTGTAGTCATACCTATGCCGCACCAGGCACTTATGCCGTTACCCTGACCGTTAATTACAGCCTATCCCGCATCATGCTGGTAACGGCAAAGGGTAACAGTGCCGTTCCGGATAGCTTCTTCGATGTGTTTACCAATTATGATGGGGCATGTACGGATGGTAATCCATGCACCGATGATCCAACGGGTATGACAGCACGGGTAAAAGATGGCTCGGCTCCCAATTCCTGTGGGGCAACCACCGCTGGTACCGCCTATGTCATGTGGGGAGATGGGACCACTACGCAAGAGGGCATTACTCTTGGAGACGCAGAGTGGGATCACGAGTACAATAACCCGGGCACATACCACATCACTTACTGTGTCAAGGACAGCAATGGTAACAAGTCCTGCGCACCTAAGGTAACTGTGAATGTACCTGACAAGCCAACGGCGGTATATGAAGTGAGTGGTCTAATCACCTATGACGCTGATACACCGTGCTATGACTTAAATGGCGATGGTGATTGTACTGACCTTGGCGAAGTGGGTCCCGGGAATGGTGCTGCCAACGTCACCCTCTACCTGAAAAACGGCTTGACCATTGTCAAGATGGGTAAGACCGATACTTCAGGCAACTATGAGATAAACAATGTGCCAGTATTAGACACTGATGGTGACGGAGTTGAAGACCCCTACACCATAGTGCCAAAGAGGAACGGATACTTCTTCACACCTGAGACGCAGGAAGTGGATAGCTCAAGTCCGATGGCAGACTTTGAAGCCACTTCAGAGTAGTAAATGGAGAGGTTAGCGGGGACAGATTCCAAATCTGTCCCCGCTCTTTAATCCTTGGCTGAATAGGGGGTGCCAGGGGTTATAGGTACAAGGGAGGTTCTAGGTTCGACGTTAGAAGTAAGGACCTAGAACGATGAACTCAGAACGGAAAACGTAGAACGTCGAACGAATAAACGAATAATGGAAGGAGGGAAGAGGATGAAAAAAACGATCAGTTTAATAATCATGTTCCTTGCCCTGTCCCTTTTCCTCTGCTCAGGTAGTGTTATAGCAGCGGATTATAGTTCAAAGACTCCGGGGACAGGCATCGAGGATACAGCCCATGACCTCCGGTATGGACATCCTGCCGGTGATGTTTATGGGGCCAATGATGTCGATAATGAATATGGTGGCGGTGACCTGAACCGGATATGTATCTGGTGCCATGCACCACACCATACCCTCAGGCCGGCCGATTTTGCCGGGGATATTGACTATCTACCCCTGTGGAACCATACCACCACGACCATGGTTTATCAGACCTATAGCAATGGGGCGGATGATCCGGATGACCCAAACCATGCCTCTACGGCAGAGATCCTGGCCAATCAACCGGGCTCAGTATCCAAGCTCTGCCTGAGCTGTCATGATGGTACCGTGGCAGTCAATGAGTATGGTTTTGCCCCGGGTGACATCAAGTCCAGTGGTGTACGCAAGGGAGATGCCCCGGTCTTTATCACGTCCCAGTACCGG
>MHDQ01000220.1 GCA_001803565.1 Nitrospinae bacterium RIFCSPLOWO2_12_FULL_45_22
CATAGTGGTCAGGCTTATAATCAAGGTAATCGCGGTACCTACCGAGAGGATCATTTTTAGCTTCACGCTATTTATACTTATATCTGCTAATTTCTTAAACATCGCTACTCGTTGCTAAGTGCTTCGTTTCATAAATACAGTTATGTACTATATGCAAACCAATAAACAAGTTGACATTAGGGCAATTTAAATATTTTTGGGGATTCAATAGTTCGATAAATTTTTAACCGTTCACCGCAGAGATCTGCGCCTCTGCGGTTACCCCAGGATATTGATCAATTACAAATTAATCATAAAACTACATGCTTGACTTCCCGGGAAACCTTTGCGATCTTAGCGCGGCTTTGGGGCTGATTTAACAAGGCTTTGTGGTAAGCGAAACGAATCTCTTGGGCGCTATAGAGCGTGCTTGGTTTATATGAACAATGTGTCACATTAAAAATTTAGGGGGGAAACCCTGCCCCAATTTCAACTGGATTTCCCCCCTGAAAGAGATCGAGAACCCTTTCCTGCAATCAATAATTAATCTATTTCCAATGCTTGATCTTCTCTTTATATTCCGCAAAATTGAAGGGTTTATGAACCGGATTCTCTTCGTTGTGGCAGGTAGTACAGGTCTTTTCATCCGGGATTATCATGCCCGCAGCGATGGCGGCTTTGCGGGCTGCCTCCCGGTTCTCTTTGTAGGCCTTCACACTCATTATCTTGGGGCTGCGGTAGTCACTACCTGCTCCATGACAGGCCTCACATCCAACATTGGCCAACTTTGGGGCCTTCTCCATACTTTCAAACCCTCCAGGTTGACCATAGCCTGTGGTGTGGCACTTCAGACATTTAGGGTCGGTAGTATAATCTTTCTGGGGATCAAGCTTGGCCTTGGTCTTGGCATCAGCGGCTGCACCAGGTTTCAGGGTTTCCATCGCCTTAGCCATCTTGGTAGCCTCCCAGACCTTATACTGGGCGCCACCAATCTTTACATTAGAATGACATGCCTTACATTTATCCACCCCAACAAAATTGGCCGGACCAGCAAATAATCCAGTTGATTGGAAAATAACCAGCAAGCTACATATACTCATTATCCCTACAATTCGCTTTATAATCTCAGTCATCGCTTATCCCTCCTCACCAATTCTTCCTCTTCCAAATGTTTATCCATCACTATAACCGGTCACTATGCCTACTATCTCCTTCTTACTTACGAAAGCATTAATAAAACTATAGACTCCTTTAGCCTGGCTAGCTCATGGCCCCCTGGCCTGCACCTTTTCTAAGCCCGCAATTAGTTGTTTAATATCGACCTCTGCCGGTATTCCCTTACCGGGATTTATCCTATTAAGATTACCATCTACTCCAGGAAATTTACCGCTGCCCATTGATTGCCCTTGACTTTTACCAAGAGATACCGGTCTCCCCTTACTACCAATCTCAACAAGAAGCATAAACAGCCCGCACAAATCTCCTTTATACTCTATAACTTTATCCCCTTCATGTCAAGTTGATGTCAAGCATTTCCTTGTCATTAATGATCTATAAATCTTCACTTTATTTTTTTCTTGCCAACTCCCCCCCTTTTAGGCTACACTGATTAAGCCTTGCCCGGAGGGGAAAATTTTTCTCTGAGCGCCCTATTTAGTAGCATTGATGCCTGATTTTAAAAACCAGCAGTAATGCAGTCCACGTTGACTTAACCATTATAATTACCGAGGAGGGATGGAGTTATGGGTAAGATCGTATTTATTTGTAGAGATGCCTTAGAAAACTCTATTATAAGTAACTTAGGAATGGCTATGGAGGCTAAAAAAGCTGGCGAAGAGCCCGAAGTCATCTTTACCCAGGAGGCATTAGCAGCCCTATCCGGAGCATCTTTTGACTGGTCCCCTCTGTTCCGGCAGCGGGAGATACGGATGAAGATAGCCAAGAACGCTGAAAAAAGGGGTATCCCGGTTGCCAGCGCCAAGGATGCCCGGTGGACCGACATGAAGAGGCTGATAAAGGGGGCAAAGGAAGCCGGAGTAACTATGTCCGCTTGCCCGCTCTGGAGTGATCTTCTAGAGGTAAAAGGTAAGCTCCCACCGGAGATAACAGAAATAGGTTCGACTGAGGTCTTAAAGAGGCTTAAAGAAGCTACCGCTATCATTGGAAACCTTTAGTAAAACCTGGAAAGGAGGAGAGGAAGATGGTAGAGTGGACACCATGGGAAAAAGTAAAGGGATTTGATTTTGAAGAGATCCTCTATGAGAAAAAGTATCGGGTTCAAGGTGGTGGTGTAGGCCGGTTAACTTTTAACCGTCCTGAGAGGATGAATTCCTTCACCAGTAAAGGTATATCAGAAATGAGCATAGGCTTATTTGATGCCAGTAAGGATACTACTCTAGGGGTAGTTGTTATGACTGGTATAGGAGATAACTTTGGCACTGGCGGTGATGTAAGGTGGGAGGCCAGTGGTGGGCTCCAAGATGTATTTGGGGGTGGTGGTGCGGGCCCAGACTCGGCCCTGCGCTGTTGCCGCAAGCCTATCATTGCTGCGGTAAAAGGCTATTGCATTGGTGGCTCTCATCATATAGCTTATTTTTGCGACCTGACCATTGCAGCCGATAACTCCATCTTTGGTCAGACCGGCCCCCGGGTCGGAAGCCCAGCGCAGGGTTATATTGTTAGTTATTTGACCCATGTAGTAGGGGCAAAGAAGGCCCGCGAGATATGGTATATGACCCGGCAATATACCGCCCAGGAGGCCCTACAACTCGGACTAGTCAATGCCGTAGTCCCCTTAGAAAAGCTAGACGAAGAAGTAGATAAATGGTGTGATGATTTGTTAGACAAGTGTCCCACTATCTTGATGTTCCAAAAGGCCAGCTTTGAGGCTATCTATGACCATATGGATGGAGACTTTACTCGCTATTTGGCCCGTATGGCGCCTGATTTCTTTGAAAGTGGCGAGCCCCAAGAAGCCCAGGCCGCTTATTTTGAAAAGAGAACACCAGACCACTGGAAAAATCGGCTACCAGACTTTCTGAAAAAAACGTAAGTATCCACCGCAGAGACGCGTAAAAGATACGTAAGGCGTGAGAGTGTTACGGGTAAGGAGATACCCCTCACGCCTTACCCCTCTAGTTCTTCTCCATAAGCGATTCCAAGAGCTTTCTTCGGGAAGGGTGGCTGAGTTTTTCTAAGGCCAGGTATTCTATCTGTCTTATCCTCTCTCGACTAACGCCCAAAAGGTCACCGATCTCTTGTAAAGTATATTCGCCAGATCCTTCAATCCCATAACGCATCCTTAATATCTTCTCCTCCTTAGGACTAAGGGTGGATAGGGCCTGGAGTAGTTTTTGTACCATATCTTCATTCATTACCAGGTCTAGAGGAGAAGTAGTACCCTGATCCGCTATAAAATCTCTTACCCGGCTCTCTTCATCTCCTACAGGACTTTCTAACGAAAGGGGCTTCTTGGCCATCTGAATAATATCTTCCACCCCTTGGGGAGACATTTTCAATTCTAGAGCAATCTCTTCCGGGCTTGGTTCTCTACCCTGCTCTCTCCATAGCCTGTATGCAGTAGCAGTAACTTTCTTTATGACTTCAGTAATATACACTGGTATCCTTATAGTCCTCGTCTGCTCGGCAATGGCCCTATTTATAGACTGTCTTATCCACCATATGGCATAAGTGCTAAACTTATATCCCCTGCGATAATCGAATTTTTCAGCCGCTTTAACCAGTCCCATATTGCCTTCCTGCACTAGGTCAAGGAAGCGGAGCCCGCGATTCAGATACTGCTTTGCCACAGTAACCACCAATCTCAAATTAGCCTCTATCAGCTTGTTCTTTGCCTCCCTGGCCACTCTTTCACCATGCTCAATAGCAACCAAAACCTGCTTTATCTCCTCTTTTTCTTCTAAACCAGCTCTTTCCTGATAACCTTTGAGTTTAGCGATCAATTTTTGAATAAAATCATTTCTAAAATCTATCCCCTCCAATATCCTCCTGAGCTTATCCCCTCCCTTGACTGCCTCAGCTATTAACCGTCGCTTTTTTCTAGGGGATAAGTTTTTACCAGTTAAAAATAGCTCTTCTATCTTTTTATTCTCTCGGCCAATCCTCCTTATTTCTCTTATTGAAGCCCAAGAATCCAGGTAATACTGCGTGCCGGGCCCTTTGTCAATATTGTTGATAACATCTCCGATTTTCTCCTCACCCCGCTCTAATTGCTCTGCTAAAATCATAATCTCTTCCACTACAATCTTTCGACTAAATAAGGCATTTCTTACCTCTCTTTCTCCTTCCTCGCGCCGCTTCCCTAACTCTCTTTCTTCATCTTTGCTAATAAGAGGTAAAAGGGACATATTTTTAAAATAGGCTCGGCAGAGGTCATACCCCCCCCGGATAGCTTCATGCTTCAACCCCTTCTCTTCTTCTTCCAATTCTTCTAATGGGGCATCTCTTAAGCCCCATTCGTCATCTTCCGTAGTCGTTAGTAAACTCTGCAGGGCATCATCATTATCTTCCGGTTGCCACATCTTACTCACCCTCATTCTCTATAGAAAGTATTATTTTTACCAAACCAATTATTTCCGATCAAGGTACCTTACCCTAATTTTGTTTCTTTTATAAGATCACTAATAGATGAATGCAATTTTTATGTTGTAAAACCCCTACTGCCTATTTCCTGTTCCTGAAAGCTCTCTCTACCCTCGCAATTACCTCCGCTAAAGGATAAAATTTTTGGGTAATGTCCAATATTTCGTGGTTTGACCTTAAGCCCTGGGTCTATAATCCCTGGTACAGGAGCCTTAAAAACTCCAGGGTAACCACGCCAGTTAAATTTTAATGATGAACCCACACTTTGTCAAAAGAGAGATAACGCTCATCAGGTAACCGGCTACAGAGATAACCAAGAGGTGGGGCTTGACAAGAACCGCCTAAAATAGATAAAGTATTATATCTGGTAAGCGGATAGAGGCTAAAGGAGCCGGAGATTATTCCCGATGCGCGATAAGGTAAAAAAGCTGCTGAAGATAAGTGAGCTATCGTCCCTGGTTGGTGTCCCTAAAGAGGCTATTCGATATTATATAAAAGAGGGACTCCTACCCAGACCGCAAAAAACTAGCAAAAACATGGCTTACTATGATGAGAGTTTTATCGAGCGGATTAAGGCAATAAAAGAATTGCAGAAAAAGAGGTTTTTACCTTTGAGGATTATAAAGAATATCATAGGGGAAGATAGTGGTGAAAGTAGTCTCAATGAAATAAAGACCCTTTTAGAGTTGGATGGTAAGATTTTTAAGCCTATTGACCACTTACTGAATTTTATCCCTTTATCGGCTAATGCTCTAAAGGCGTCTTCATCGGTCCGGTCATCACCAATATAAATAGAAAAAAGACCTGGTAATAATAACTGTCTTTGGCATGCCATCTAGGCTGCATAGCGGTTTAGAGCCTCATAGAATAGCGAAATTAGAAGGACATCAGTAGATTATACCACCAATCGTAATATGGTAACCAGGCCAGTTAAATTTTAATGATGAACCCACACTTTGTCAAAAGAGAGATAACGCTCATCAGGTAACCGGCTACAGAGATAACCAAGAGGTGGGGCTTGACAAGAACCGCCTAAAATAGATAAAGTATTATATCTGGTAAGCGGATAGAGGCTAAAGGAGCCGGAGATTATTCCCGATGCGCGATAAGGTAAAAAAGCTGCTGAAGATAAGTGAGCTATCGTCCCTGGTTGGTGTCCCTAAAGAGGCTATTCGATATTATATAAAAGAGGGACTCCTACCCAGACCGCAAAAAACTAGCAAAAACATGGCTTACTATGATGAGAGTTTTATCGAGCGGATTAAGGCAATAAAAGAATTGCAGAAAAAGAGGTTTTTACCTTTGAGGATTATAAAGAATATCATAGGGGAAGATAGTGGTGAAAGTAGTCTCAATGAAATAAAGACCCTTTTAGAGTTGGATGGTAAGATTTTTAAGCCTATTGACCACTTACTGAATTTTATCCCTTTAACAGCCGGCGAATTGATGGAAAAAACCGGTTTACCGCTGGAAGAACTAGCAGAATTGGAAGATATGGAAATAATTAAACCATTCCTAGAAAATGGCCAGAAAAAACATGATGAGTATGATACGAGGATAGTAGAGGCCTTTGCCAGGATAAGGAGTTCTGGCGCTACAAAGGAGCTTTTCCTCACACAGGATTTTAAGCTCTATAAAGACTTCGTTGAAGCCCTGGCCCGAGAAGAAGTAAAACTCCTGGCCCGGCGGATCACAGGTAAGATATCACAACAAGAGGCCCTTAGATTAATAAATAATGTGTTCGATGCAGTAAACAATTTTGTCAATCTACTACGAAAAAAATTGATCAAGGAAACCGTGGCTGATTATGCCAATAAATTGAAGAAAAGTCGCTAGAAGATCATGTATAATGCCATAACTGATATTGAAGGGATAAAGGTTGGTCATGCCACCAATCTTCAGGGTTATACAGGCTGTACGGTAATATTGTGTGAGAAAAAAGCCGTAGGTGGGGTAGACATCAGGGGTACGGCAGCCGGTACTCGTCAGATGAATGCCTTAAATATGCTCCATACTGTAGAAGAAGTCAATGCTATATTGCTGGCCGGGGGTAGTGCCTATGGGCTAGATGCCGCTGGTGGAGTGATGAAATATTTAGAAGAGCAGGGCCGCGGATTTAATGTCTCTTTTACTACGGTGCCTATTGTCCCTACAGCCATTATTTTTGATCTGGGTTTTGGCAACTATCGGACACGGCCGGATAAAGATATGGGGTATGAAGCCTGTCTAAATAGCAATACTTTCCCGGTAGCTGAAGGGAGTATAGGGGCGGGTACTGGGGCAACGGTAGGTAAGCTATTTGGCGTAAGCCGTGCCACCAAAGGGGGAGTGGGTACAGCCAGTATCGAGTCCATCAAGGGTGTTAGGGTAGCAGCGCTGGTAGTGGTCAATGCCTTTGGAGATGTCATGGATAAAGACACCAGGGAGATTATAGCCGGGACTAGAGAGTCTGAGACTGGTACCCACTTTATAAACACTGCTGAACAGATAAGACAGGGAATAACCAGGAACATGTTCTCGCCAGAAAATACTACTCTAGCAGTAGTAGCTACTAATGCCAACTTGAGTAAGGTGGAAGCTCATAAAGTAGCCCAGATGGCCAGTATCGGCCTGGCCAGGACTATCTCGCCCGTCAATTCCACCTTTGATGGAGATGTGGTATTTGCCTTATCCATAGGAGAGAAGAAAGCTGATATTAACACCATAGGGTTGTTAGGCGAAAAAGTGGTGATGGAGGCGATAAACCGGGCCATAAGACTAGCTGATGGCTTTGGGTTGATTCCAGCTTATAAAGATTTGTTTAGAGGGAACTGAAATGGATAATAGTCGAGAGAAACTCAAAGACTGGGAAAAGGAGTTAGAAGCTTTATTAAATAAAAACCCTGAACGTAAAGCTGAATTCACTACCGTTTCTGGTATCCCGGTAAAACCGCTCTATACCCCTCTGGATATTGAAGGGTTAGATTACGAGCGTGACTTGGGTTACCCAGGAGAATACCCCTACCTCCGCGGTATCCACCCCACCATGTACCGGGGTAAACCATGGACCATGCGACAGTTCTCCGGCTTCGGCACTGCCGTGGATACTAATAAGAGGTATAAGTATTTGCTGGAGCATGGTCAGACGGGCCTGAGTGTAGCATTTCATATGCCAACGATTATGGGTTATGACTCTGATCATCCCCGCTCTAGAGGCGAAGTAGGCCGCTGTGGGGTTGCCATTGATACCCTGGCTGATATGGAAGACCTCTTCCGTGATATACCATTGGATAAGGTCACTACCTCTATGACCATTAATGCCCCGGCAGCAATACTGCTGGCTATGTATATGGTAGTAGCAGAGAAGCAAGGGGTTAGCTGGAAAGATATTAGTGGTACTATCCAGAACGACATCCTAAAGGAATATATAGCCCAAAAATCCTGGATCTTTCCACCCCGGCCTTCCATGAAAATTATCACTGACATCTTCCAGTTCTGTAGCCAGGAAGTGCCCCGCTGGAATACTATTAGCATTAGTGGCTACCATATCAGAGAAGCTGGCGCTACGGCAGTACAGGAGCTAGCTTTCACCTTAGCTGATGGGATTGCCTATGTAGAAGCAGGGATAGAAGCTGGGTTAGCACCTGATACTTTTGCCCGCCGGCTATCCTTCTTTTTTAACGCCCATAATGATTTCTTTGAAGAAATTGCCAAGTTTAGGGCTGCCCGACGGCTCTGGGCCAGAGTCATGCGAGAGCGCTTCCAGGCTAAAGACCCCCGCTCCTGGCTCTTGCGTTTCCACACCCAGACCGCAGGCTGTAGCTTAACGGCACAGCAGCCCGAGAACAATATTGTCCGGGTGGCTTTACAGGCATTAGCTGCAGTCATGGGTGGAACGCAATCACTCCATACCAACTCTATGGATGAGGTTTTGGGGTTGCCTACCGAAGAGGCAGTTACCGTAGCCCTCCGTACCCAGCAGATCATTGCCTATGAGAGTGGGGTAGCTAATACTATTGACCCTTTTGCTGGTTCCTATTATTTAGAGAGCTTGACCAATGAGATAGAGGAAAAGGCACAGACATATATTGACAGGATAGACACTATGGGTGGTATGGTAGCGGCTATAGAAAAGGGGTTCCCCCAACGGGAGATCATGGAAGCATCTTATAATTACCAGAAATCCGTAGAAAGCAAAGAGAGGATTGTCATTGGTGTAAATGCATATGATTCAGCAGAAACGACCCCGCTTCAGATATTAAAGATAGATCCCCGGGTAGAGGAAGAGCAGATTGCCCGCCTACAACGGGTGCGGGAAACGAGGAATTATCAAGCCCACCAGAAAGCCCTTAACCGGCTAAGAACCACTGCTCAGCAAGGTGATAATCTCATGCCGGCAATAATAGAAGCGGTGCGGGTTTATGCCGCAGCAGGTGAGATAACTG
>MHDQ01000221.1:0-883 GCA_001803565.1 Nitrospinae bacterium RIFCSPLOWO2_12_FULL_45_22
GTGGGGGGTAAAGACGATGATGGGATTGCTTGGCGACTGGTTTTTGAAGATTTCTGGCAGCCATCCGGTTATGCAGGGCCTCTTAGGCGGGATTGTCATTACCCTTCTGAACACCCTGGGGGCGATTCTCGTACTATTTTTTAAGACTGTCCCTCAGAATTTTCTCGATGCTGCACTGGGGTTTTCTGCCGGGATTATGCTCACGGCCAGCTTTACCAGTTTAATTATTCCTGGGATAGAATACGGCGGAGTCATCCCCGTGATAATTGGTATGATCATCGGCATTGTATTCCTTGACCTTGCTGACCACCTGATCCCGCACATGCATTTCCTGAGAGGGAAGGAAGGCAAAGGGACTGAGCATCTGAAGGCGGTCTGGCTGTTCATCATAGCTATCACCCTCCACAATATGCCAGAGGGCCTGGCAGTGGGGGTGGGGTTTGGTTCTGGTGACTTCAAGGGGGCTATTATACTTATGCTAGCCATAGGGTTGCAGAACATTCCCGAGGGCCTTGCGGTCTCCATATCCTCCCTCAGCGCTGGTATGGGAGCCCGCTTCTATGCTAGCTTCGTGGGGATTCGAGCGGGGCTGGTAGAAATTCCTCTCGCGATCATCGGGGCATGGGCCGTCAGCTCTATGCAGGCAATTCTCCCTTATGCCATGGGATTCGCGGCTGGGGCCATGCTTTATGTAATAAGCGACGAGATCATACCTGAAACCCACCGCCAGGATCATGAGCGGCTGGCTACCGTCGGCACTATGATCGGGATCATAGTGATGCTGTATCTAGACGTCTCTCTGGGGTAGCTCCATGCCTACAGGGAGTAGGCGCAGGCCTGGGCCGGCGAATGACGCAACCTGAATATTGCGGCTACCCCACAT
>MHDQ01000221.1:891-6297 GCA_001803565.1 Nitrospinae bacterium RIFCSPLOWO2_12_FULL_45_22
GATAGGGCAAGGCCAATTTTTGGCCCAATTTTTTGATTGACAAAAAATTTTTTCCTTGATAAATTGTAGCCATTAAACATGGCGATTGACAGGTAATGCTCTGCCTAACGGCGGTGGTTGATCTAGCGAGCGGAAACATCGTGAATATGCATGAAGTGCCGGCTAATCCTGTTAAGCTGAGAGATGTCTTAAAGAAAGCGAGTGCCTTCTTTCGCTTCATATTCCGCCCTGCTTTCCTTCCCTGGCTACTTTCTCCAGAAAAACTCGATTTTAAAGCTGATTCTATAACTACAGATCAAGGGAGGGTAGGATTTTTCCGTCGGCTTTTATCCTCAGAGGTACTGGAGGAAGAGGGGCCAGAGGCAGTAGCTCGGGAGCCAGGGATTAGTTTCTTGCGCTGGCTGTTTTCATCAGAGACACTCCCTGAGGAGGCTTCTATCCCCAACAAATCCAGAGAAAAAGGGTTCTTCTCATGGCTCTTTGCCTCGGAAGGCCTGGGGTATCAGATGCCAGAACCAGATAATGGTCAAGGGAGGGTAGGATTTTTCCGTCGGCTTTTATCCTCAGAGGTACTGGAGGAAGAGGGGCCAGAGGCAATGGGTGGGGAACTAAGGGCTGGCTTCTTTCGCTGGTTATTTGCATCAGAGAAACTCCCTGAAGAAGCCCCACAAAAACTTAAGCGATGAAGGAGATGGGGTAAAACTATGGAGCACCAAAAGCACTTTTTCCGAGCCATCTTTTTATTGATAGTAATTATTATGGTATACATTTTTGCCCGCTCCCTTATTTTTCATCCTGAGACCTGGGTACCAGAGGCTAAGGAGATGATTAGATCGCATACACCGGTCTTTGGAAACCTTCATGGCTGTAATGGTTGTCATTCAGAGGTTGCCAGGACCAGGGCAGAGGGGGAGCATAAGGGGGTTTCATGCGAGGTCTGTCACGCCCCCCTCTCAACTCATGCCGAAGGCAAGAAAAAGATCGCACCTATGGTAAAGAACCGTTCTGCCAAGCTCTGTATGAGATGCCATCAGCAATTGAGGGCACGACCGGCCAATTTTTCTCAAGTAGTAGTAGCTAATCACTTAAGCGAGAATGGGATAGCATTTGAGCCTGAGGTCTGTATTGATTGCCATATGCCCCATTCTCCAAAATTATAGATAAGGAGTCTATTTTATGGGACTTTGCCGGAGGGATTTTTTACGCTGGGGTTTAATGGGGCTGGCAGCCGGGGGTATGGTCACCAGGTCTGTTTACCCAATATATGGAACAGAGGAAGAGGAGCCTAAGAGGGGCCTTGAGTATAACCCCGAAGACCATTATTATGGATACCTGATTGATACCTATAAATGCATCGGTTGTGGTATGTGTGTTCAGGCCTGCAAAATGGAGAATTCGGTTCCAGAGAAGTTTTTCCGCACCTGGGTAGAGCGCTACCTCATCGCTGATAATGGTGAAGATTTGGTGGTTGATTCTCCCCATGGGGGTATAAGTGGATTTCAGCCCGAGGTGACTAAATTTAACATCACCAAGGGATTTTTTGTGCCCAAGATGTGCAACCATTGCCAGAATACACCGTGTATACAGGTTTGTCCCGTAGGCGCTTCTTACATGACGGAAGATGGCCTGGTTTTGGTGGACTTTAAACATTGTATTGGGTGTGGCTACTGTGTGCAGGCCTGTCCCTATGGGAGTCGTTTTATGAACCCCTATACCCACACCGCTGACAAATGCACCTGGTGTTACCATCGCATTAGTCGCTATATGCTCCCGGCCTGTGTGCAGGCTTGCCCGGTGAAGGCGAGGCGTTTTGGTGACCTTAAAGACCCAAATGATGAGGTACGTAGGATCATTGCCACGGAGAGAGTTGGTGTATTGCAGCCTGATCTTTTAACCAAGCCCAAATGCTTCTACTTGGGATTAGACAAAGAGGTGGTATGATATGCTAGAACCCACTTATTACTCCTTTCCTAATGACCTCCATATCCACTGGAGCCTCATGATTGTCATGTATCCCTATATTACCGGGTTAGTGGCGGGCGCCTTTATTGTCTCTTCGCTCTATCATGTATTTAACCGTAAGGAGCTGTTTCCCGTAGCCCGTTTCTCTTTAGGGGCATCGTTTGCCTTTCTCTCGGTTGCTACCTTTCCCTTACTTAACCATTTGGGCCATCCTTTGCGGGGGCCCCTAATCATGATTACTCCCAACTTTAGCTCTGCAATGGCGGGTTTCGGACTTATTTATGCCTTTTACTTTCTGGTGGTACTATTAGAGATTTGGCTAATAACCCGGGCAGATATTATTCGCTACGCCCGCCAGAGTCGAGGGCTCAAGCGGCTTATGTATAAGCTCCTTGCCCTTGGGGTCTATGATGATTCTCCTGAGGCCTTAGAGTTTGATCATAAGACCACCAAGGTATTAGCAGGAATAGGTATCCCAGCCGCATGCCTCTTGCACGGATATGTAGGTTTTCTCTTTGGGGCCCTTAAATCAAACCCCTGGTGGTCAACCCCCCTCATGCCTATTATCTTTCTCTTCTCTGCTATGGTATCAGGGATTGCTATGATTATAATCCTCTATCAGATTATCATGGTTTACAAAGGAATAACCATCAATTCTGGGTGCATTCAATCCATGTGCCGGTGGCTGTGGCTTTTCATGATCTTTACCGTAACTCTGGAGATGCTAGAAATCATAACCCTGGCCTATGAGCAGGCTGAGGAATGGGAAGTGATCTCCCACCTCTTGACTACCTTTTTGCCCTTTAGCTTCCTGGGCATTCAGGTCGTCTTTGGCTCCTTGATCCCCTTCATCCTTCTAGCCATAATAGTCCTGATGAACCCTTACCTGACCGATAGGCTGAGAAATACCCTGGCTTTTGTCTCCTCATTTATTTTACTGATCCAGGTGTGGTCTATGCGGTGGAACGTAGTTATAGGGGGTCAGATCTTTTCCAAAAGCTTCCGCGGCTTCCGGGATTACCAGCCTCAGTTCCTTGAAAAAGAGGGTATTTTGGCCTCACTCATTATTTTTGCCTTGCCGTTTATCATTATGGTAATCTATGAAAAGATAATACCCAGCTTTGAGGGCCTTAAGGGGAGAGAGATGATAACGGAGATCGAGCCGACCGTCCAATATAAAGGGGCATAAAAATCCTACGCAGCCTCCAAATCTTGTTGTGCCAGTTCAGCGATCCTTCCCCTGTTTTATATTTCATGAAAGAAATGAGCCCTATAGGTTAAATAGTAGGGCATTAGCTCATTAACATCTTTATTGGGAGGGAAGGTTATGATTTATACTCGAAAGGCGCCCCTTATATGCATCCTGGCAAGCCTTATCTTGTCAACTATATTAACCCTCCCGACCTTTGGAGAGGAGCCGAAGACCCCTTTCATATCTAAAGACCTGCCAGACTCTTTGGCACACTATTATAAAGGTCGGCGCAACCAGTATGCCTTATCCATGATCGAGCTTGGCCGATTGATGGGCGCCAGCTTCGAGGAGGCCTATTCAAAAAACTATGACCACGCTATAAAACTCTTCAAGAGTTTTGAGGAGCAATATGACCAGGTCTCTCAAATGGTTCCTGAGTGGGATTATTACTTCCCTAATGGACCCCTTCAGGAGGTTGAACAGCTTATCAGCCAAAAGGCCCCTCCAGAGAAAATAAGAGAGAGCGCCAGGAGGGTGGAAAATATCTGTACCAATTGCCATATTTACGAGATGTTTAAAGTGCAGTCAACTTACCACTGGAAAAAATTTAACCAGATATCTATCGTGAATCAAGATGGGGAGGACATAAGTTTCCATACCATAATGATCCAGTTATCTAATAAGTTAGCGGTCATTCCCAGTACCGTCCAAAGGGAGGATTTTGAAGCTGCCCAGCGCCATTTTAAAGATTTATCAGACAATTTTATTTTTTTGGAGATGTCTTGCAATCGTTGTCATGCTCAGCCCCGAGAATATTTCGTGGATCAACGAGTAAAAGCTCATTGGTACCAGATTGGGGGTTTAATTCGGCATAAGAAGACAGACCTTGCCGCCTATAACAAGCTGGTAGACCAGGTGTATGAACAAAGCTGTATCCCATGTCACCGGGTGCATATGCCGGTGGCATTCATGCAAATATACCTTAGCGAATAGCCCTACCCCTTAAATAAATAGGAGCAGCATGGGGGATAAAGGTAAGATTATACTTTAAGTACAATCTTACCAAAGTTCTTCCTATCCAGCATCTCCTGCTGGGCGGTGGCGGCATCTTTTAGTTCAAAGACCTTATGCACAACCGGTTTAAGCCTACCTGACTCTATAAACCTCAAGACCTCCAGCAGTTCGTTCTTTCTGCCCATGTAAGAACCAAGTATGGAAAGGTGTCGCGAGAAAACATACCTTAGGTCAATGCTGGCACTCGGTCCACTGGTTGCACCGCAGGTGACAAGCCGGCCATTTGTTGCCAGAAGCCTTATGCTCTGATCCCATATCTCAGGCCCAATATGCTCTATTACGATATCAACCCCTTGCTTGCCGGTAATCTTCTTTACCTCACCCTCGAAATCTTGCCTTTGGTAGTTAATGACCTCATCTGCCCCAATACCCTTTGCCTTTTGCATCTTTTCATCACTTCCTACCGTCGTAATCACAAACGCACCAAAAATTTTTGCAATCTGAATAGCGGCAATGCCTACCCCACTGCCCCCGGCCTGTACCAGCACAATATCAGAGGGCTTTACCCCGGCGCGGTTTACCAGCATGTGCCAGGCAGTGAGAAAAACCAGGGGCATGGAAGCAGCCTCTTCAAAGGAAAGCCTCGTTGGTTTTGGGAGAACATTAACCTGGGGCACAGCAATATACTCTGCATAGCCACCGTTGTTCCGGTAACCAATGATGTTGTACTGGCTACACTGGTTATCATCTCCATTCAGACATCTGCTGCATTTCATACAGCTTATCCCGGGCGACAGAATGACCTCATCACCCTTTTTTATTCCTTCTACTGAGGCCCCGCATTCCTCAACAACTCCGGCGATGTCACTACCGGAGATATGTGGGAGGTTGACCCCGGGTAGACCCTGTCGCTCCCATATATCCAGATGATTCAAGGCACATGCCTTTATCCTGACCAGTATCTCTCCTACCCCTGCCTTTGGCTCAGGAAAGTCTTCAAACTTCAACTTCTCTACCCCACCAAATTCATGGAATACAACTCCTTTCATCTTGCCCTCCTGAAAGACTTATAGTGAAAGTCTCATAAATAAGGTGGCAGGTTAATCAACAACATTCCACTCTTTAAATCAATCTCTGGATTTCTTGTTTGATATTGATAGCGCCGGTAATAACACCATTATCTCTTTTTACTAAGATAGGCAGAGTCTTCTCTGCTAGAGGGACTAACCCCAGGTAAG